>NZ_JBFOCV010000015.1:0-148408 GCF_040907975.1 Aeromonas sp. s10
CATTGAAAATCAAAAATTGTTTTTGATGCTCGATGCTGTGAGTGCCCACACAGATTGCTTGATTCAAATTGTTAAAGAGCGTCACGCTTATCGCGCTTAGGAGGCGCATCTTACGCGCCTCACTTCGAAAGTCAAGCGGTTGTTTTCGCTTTTCTTTCGGCGCCCACTTCGCTAGGAAGCTGGCTCATCAGGTTGGCGTGTTCCGCCGTGCTGGTAGGGGCGCATTATAGGGAGCCGCGCCGCGATGACAAGGGCTTTTTGTAAAAATGCGCTCGTTTGCTGAAAAAGCAGGCTAAACCCCATGAAATGAGAGTTTACCCCAGTTTCATGCCGATTTTTTGTTCATACCGTCAGTCTGGGCCTGAATGTAGTTGACCCAGCTGGTCGCCCTGTCTTGCCAGTTGTTCTGCTGTTGCAGCTCGCGAGCCAACACCAGCGCCTGAGCATATTGTTCTTTATTGAGGTGTGCCTGCACCAGCAGGGCCTTGGCTCTGTTGCCCTGCTCTCCCTTCACTGACTTGATGGCCGCGAGCTGGGTCATGGCGGCATCCGTCTTGCCCTGTTGCAGCAGCAGTTCGGCGGCACGCATGGCGGCCTTGGGGTGAGCATGTTCCCGGGCAAGCAGTTGCCAGCTGTCCACAGCCTTCGGCCACTCACGTGCCCCTTCCCACAACTGGGCCAGCAATTGGCGATTCTCTGCGCTCTGCTTCATCTGTCCCTTGGCCATGGCAGACTCCAGCAGACGCGCACCGCGATAGGGCAGTCCCTGCCAGGCATACAGGCGGATTAGCTGGTTGCGGGCGGCGGCATCATCCATCAGTTGACGGTCGATGGCAGTTTGCAGCAGTGCAAGCGCTCGATCACCACGCTTGGCGGAGAGATTGAGCGACACAGCCTGCTGCCACCACTTGCTCTCTTTTGGCTCGCGGCGGATCAACTCTTCGGCCTGATCCGCAGCCACGCCGTAACGCTGCAATGCAGTGAGGGAGGAGAGGCGGATGATGGTTGCCTGCTTCTGCCAGCTTTTCTTCAACAGTTGTTCACTCTGGCTGGCTGCCTCGCCGTACTGCTTGTTGTGGTAATAGAGGCCAGCCAAGCGCAGACGCAAGGCATCGTCAGCCTTGATGGCCAATGCGGCCTTGTAGCTGGCGATGGCGCCGGGCCAGTTGGATTGCTGGGCCTGGATATCCCCTCGCAGACGCAACAACTGAAGTCGTTGCTGCTCTGGCCACTCTTTATAGGCAAGAGCCTGCTCCACGTAGCGACTCGCCTGTGCGGTCTGCTGCAGGTTGGCGGCCAGAGAGGCCTGTAACTGCGCCAGCCAGGCGTGCTCAGCCTCGGAACCGGGTTTGAGCACAGCCGCCTTGCTCTGGGCCTGTTGCCACTGGCCAGATTGATAGAGCTTCATCACGGGCTCCAGCTGGCGGGAGAAATGAGGGCTCACCTCCATCGCCAGACAGGCTTGGCTGACCAGGGCCAGCAGACAGATCCAGATCCGCAACATGGTTATGACTCCAATTTGAATTTGAGCGTGATGACTTGCACCAGCTTGTCGGTGGCGCCCGGCCTAGGCTGATAGCGCCACTTGTTGATCGCCTGAATGGCCGCTCGCTCGAACTGGCGCTTCGGCTTGGCCTCGACAACCTCCACATCCTGTACCCGGCCGTCGGCATCGACGCTGAAACGCAAGGTCACGGACCCCTCGATGCCGGCCTGCTGGGCCCGGTAGGGATAAACGGGCTCAACCCGTTGCAGTGGCATCAGCATGTCGCCGGCACCGATCCCGGTACCCTGCTGCTGACCATGGAAATTGCCGCTCGCGACCGGAGTGGGACTGGTCGCCACGCCAGGGGCAGAGACCTGTACCGCACTCAGGGTCGAGACCAGATCCAGGCTCGGCTGTACCGAAGGCAGCGGAGCCGCCGCCGGCATGGGCATCGGTGTCGAAGCCAGCGCGGCAGGCGGCTCCGGCAAGGGTTCCGGCTCCTGGGGTACCGGCCGCTCACGCACCTGTACCTCGGTCACCTCGTTCTGCATGTTGATGACGATGGATTTCTGCTCTGTGGTCGCCTTCTCTCCTCCGGGCGGCTCCACCAGGGTGGCCATGAACAACAGGATGCCCAGACTGAGGGTGATCCCCAGTCCCAGGCTCATCAACTTGTGTTTCATTTCGGTGCCACCGCCACGGCGATGTTGGCGATGCCTGCCGCCTTGGCTTCATCCATCACCCGCACCACCTTGCCGTGGGGTACCCGTTCATCGGCCTGGATCACCAGGCTTGCCTCGGGCTGCTCCGCCAACAGTCGGGCGAGGGTGGCCTGCACCCGCTCCACATCCACCTGTTTGCGGTCGAGGAAGATCTGCCCCTGAGCGCCGATCGCCAGCATGATGCTGGACGATTTCTGCGCCTTGGCCTGGCTGGCCTGGGGTCTGTGTACCTCAAGCCCGGCTTCGCGCACGAAGGAGGTGGTCACGATGAAGAAGATCAGCATGATGAAGACGATATCCAGCATGGGGGTCATGTCGATCTGCACTTCATCGCGCTGGCGTTTGGATTGCCGTCTCATTGCATTACCTTCTCTTCTCGCAGGCCGTCCCGGGTCTTGGCCAGCGCACGCTTGGCCTGACTCTCGAGCCGGCTAAGTAACAACACGCCGGAGAGGGCCACCACCATGCCTGCCATGGTGGGGATGGTGGCGCGGGAGATCCCGCCCGCCATGCTCTCCGGGTTAAAGCGGTTGGCCGCAGCCAGCGCATCGAATACGCCTATCATGCCGGTCACTGTACCCAGCAACCCCAGCATGGGGCAGAGCACCACCAGGGTGCGGATGAAGATCAGATGACGGTTGAGCGCCAGCTCCACTTCTGCCAGCCAGCGCCCGCGAATCGCGCGAGCGTGCCAGCTGTGACGCTCGCGACGCGCCTGCCAGCGGCCCAGCAGCTCACGCTGCAACGGTGCAAACCCCAGGTTGAGGTAGAGCAGCCGCTCGATCATCAGAATCCACATCAGCACCAGCAAGGCCAGAATGACCCAGAGCACCGGGCCGCCACGGCCCATGAAGCTCTGCAACTGCTGCCAGATGTCGAGCATCATGCTACCCGCTCCACCCTGTCACCATTGCTTTCGGCCCGCTCGGCCAGGATCCCGGCCACCTGCTGTTCCAGCACGTTGGAGAGCTCGGTGAAACGGGACTGCAACAGGCTGTGGGCCAGGATCAGCGGAATGGCCGCTACCAGACCCTGCACCGTGGTGACCAGGGCCATGGAGATGCCGCCCGCCATGATCTTGGGATCGCCGGTACCGAATTGGGTGATGGCCTGGAAGGTGCCGATCATACCGGTCACTGTCCCGAGCAGACCCAGCATGGGGGCGATGGCCGCGATCACCTTGACCATGCCGATGCCGCGCTCCAGGCGAGGGGTCTCCTGCAGGATCGCCTCATCCAGACGCAGTTCGAGGGTCTCCATGCTCAGTTCTGGATGCTTGTCAGCCACCGTCAGCACCCGGCCGAGGGCGTTGTCGGCATGATATTCACCGCTCTTGAGCTGGCGACGAACCCGACCCAGTTCGCGGGAGAGGCTCCACAACCGTACTCCAGCGATCCCCAGGCCGATGGCGGCCAGCAGCACGATGATGGCGCCGACCTGGCCGCCCTGCTGGACTTGCTGCCAGAAGGTGGGCGCCTGGGCCAGCATATCGAGCAGAACACCGTGGGAGGGATCCAGCGGCAACGCTTCTCCCTCCTGACCCTGATAAGCGGCCACAGCGGAAAGCACGCTGCCTGGCAGGCCCAGCACCGGACTCAGGCCTTCGGCCCCCGGTTGCAAGAAACCAGCATCGCCCAGCAGGGCGAAGCTGCCGATCCGGGTCAACGTCTGCTCGCTGGCAACGCCCTGGGCATCGAGCACCTTGCCGTTGAACTGGGCAACCCGGCCCGATTCGCGGATCTCCTGCAGCAAGGTGGCTGGCAGCAGGGCAAGGGCGGCGCGATCCGGCACCTGTTTATCCTGTGCCATGGTTTTCAGCGGGGCGAGACGATCAGGATACTGGCCCTCGACGGCGGATTCGCTCAGCAACTTGACCGCATCGCTGGCGCCCTGACGGGTGACCGCAAAGATGTCGTTCATGTCGCCGGATGCTTGATCCCACTGGGTATTGAGCTCCACCAGCTGCTTTTCATTGGCCGCGAACTGACTGGCCAGCTCCTTGCTCAGGCGCTGGGCCTCGGCCAGCTTGGCACGGGCAGTGCTCAGCTCCCTGGAGACCGATGCCAGATCCTGCTGAGCCTTCTGCTCACGGGCCTGTTCCTGCTGCTGCCAGGCTTCCTCGGCCACGGCAGCTGTGGAGCCCAGAGAGAGGGCGAGGGCAAGGGGTAACCACTTCATGGTGACGCTCATGACTGGGCCTCCTGACCACGGCTGACGGAGAGGGGGACATTCAACAACTGGGGAACTTTCTTGTCGGCAGCCATTTCCAACGCCTCGGCGATGGGGGAGAGCCACTGGCCGTCGAGGGCTTGCCACTGCTTGTGCTCGGCAGACCAGCGCCACGCCTGGGAGCGATCGGCGGTCATCGCCAGCAGGGAGACCCGGCCCAGTGCCAGCACGTCGACCCGGCGCGGTGCGCCATCCAGCACCAGCTCGGCGGAATAATGGTCCAGCCTGCTGCCGTATTCGGCTTCAATCTGATAGGCCTGCAATAGCTGGCGGAACTTCTCCGCCTCGCTCACATCGGCTCTGGCCAGCGTCGCTTTCAAGGCAGCAACCCGCGCCAGACGATCCTCCCTGCGCAGCGGGATGTCATCCTGTACCAGCTGTTCCAGATCGGCTTGCATCTGCAGCATCAGGGGGACAAGCCCCTGTCTGGTCTCCTGTACCGCCTCCAACTGCTGGTTCAGCTTGCCAAGCTCGTTTTGCTGATCGGCCACCAGAGACTGCATGTAGCGGTTGTAGGCTTCCAGATCCCGCAGTTGTAGTTGGGCATTTTGCAGCTCAATCCTGGCGGCGACGGCGCCATCGGCGGCTTTCTCCACACGCAGCTGGGAGGCTTTCCCATCGGCGATACTGTTCTTCAATGCTGGCGCAACCACCTCTTCGGCGGACACGACGCAATGAACGGCCATGGGTAACAAGGCCAGACCCCAAAACTTGTTCATGATATAAATCTTAACAATGATAACTATTCTCATTGTCTCAAAGAGTAGGGTCACTGGCAATCAGATGATTTTCTTGGCCTCTGGCCGAAAAAACAGGATACTTTTTAGACAAGTACGGGAATAACTGGCGTTGGTAGTCGCAACACCATTTTAAATAACTAAAAAATGTCTTTTCGATCAGCAAGATAAGTGATCGAAAAAGGAGACTTACATGTTTAACGATGCGATCTGGGAACACATAGATCGGTTCACCAAGGCGAAGAAGACCAGCGAGATCCAGCAACAACTGGAGCGCTTCAGTCATCAGATGGGGTTTGATTACTTCCGTTTGCTGATTATTTTCCCCATCAGCATGCAGAAATCCCATGTGGCCTTGTTCAACAACTGCCCCACCAGCTGGTTTGATGCCTATTCGGAACGGCACTACCTGACCCAGGATCCGGTCGTCTTCCTGGGACTGAAGCAGACCCAGCCCATCTTCTGGAACAAGCTCGATTGCGATGCCCCCTGGTTGCCCAGCGCCAGCAGGGAGGTGATGAACCTCGCCGCCGACTTCGGGGTGAGGAACGGCGTCTCCTTCCCGCTGCACACACCTCAGGGGGAACACGGCATCCTCTCTTTCATCAGCAAGGAGAAGTCCAATTCCGATCTGATGTTTGAAAACGTTCCCCTGCTGTCATTCTGCGCCAGCTACATCTTCAACTCGGCCCTGACCCTCATCAAGGCCAGGCCAGACCTGATGAAATACCTGGCCGAGCTGTCGGATCGGGAGAAGGAGTGCCTGTTCTGGGCCAGCGAGGGCAAGACCTCCTGGGAGATCGCCACCATCCTCGGCATCAGCGAGCGAACCGTGAACTTCCACCTCAATCAGGTCACCAACAAGACGGACTCGCGCAACCGCAACCAGGCGATTGCCAAGAGCATCTCCAGCGGCATCATTGTGCCTTCCCTGGACGACGTGACCATAACCAACCTGCGGCTGTCGTAGCCTGTTTTGCCAAAACCAAAAGAGCCGCAATGCGGCTCTTTTTTCATTTCCGGCGACGGCTTATTCCACAGTCACGGATTTGGCCAGGTTGCGTGGCTGATCCACGTCGGTGCCCTTGATGAGGGCGACGTGGTAGGAGAGCAGCTGCAGCGGCACGGTATAGACGATCGGCGCGATCATCTCTTCCACGTGGTTCAGGCTCATCACCCGCATGGTCTCGTCGCTCTTGAAACCGGCGTCCGCATCGGCGAACACATAGAGGATCCCGCCACGGGCACGCACCTCTTCCACGTTGGACTTGAGCTTCTCCAGCAGATCGTTGTTCGGCGCCACGACGATGATGGGCATCTCGGCATCGATCAGCGCCAGCGGGCCATGCTTCAACTCACCGGCGGCATAGGCCTCGGCGTGGATGTAGGAGATCTCCTTGAGTTTGAGCGCCCCTTCCATGGCGATGGGGTACTGGCTGCCACGACCGAGGAACAGGCTATGGTGCTTGTCGGCAAACTCTTCGGCCAGAGTCTCGATCTGCTTGGCCAGGGCCAGGCTCTCCTTGATGCGCACAGGCAGGGCTTGCAGCGCCTTGACCAGTTCGGCCTCGGCGGCGGCGCTCAGGTTGCCACGGCAGTGACCGACTGAGGCCACCAGCATCAGCAGACCAGCCAGCTGGGTGGTGAACGCCTTGGTGGACGCCACCCCGATTTCTGCCCCCGCACGTGTCATGAAGGCCAGGTCGGATTCGCGCACCAGGGAGGAGCCCGGTACGTTGCAGATGGCCAGGGAGCTCATGTAACCGGACTCCTTGGCCAACCGCAGGGCGGCCAGGGTATCGGCGGTTTCTCCGCTCTGGGAAAGAGTCACCAGCAGGCTGTTGGGGCGCACCACGGACTTGCGGTAGCGGAACTCGGAGGCGATCTCCACGTCGCAGGAGACGCCGGCGATCTCTTCAAACCAGTAGCGGGCCACCATGCCGGAGTTGTAGGAGGTGCCGCAGGCGACGATCTGGACGTGCTCGACCTTGTCGAAAATGGCGCGGGCGCCGTTGCCGAAGGACTCGACCACCACGTGATCGCTGCCCAGGCGGCCTTCCAGGGTGTTGGTGATGGCCTTGGGCTGCTCGTAGATCTCCTTGAGCATGTAGTGTCGGTATTCGCCCTTGTCACCGGCATCGTGGGAGAGCTCGGACTCCAGCTCTTCGCGCACCACGGCCTCGCCGTGGGTATCGAAGATGTGCACGTCGCGGCGGGTCACTTCGGCCACATCGCCCTCCTCCAGGAAGATGAAGCGGCGGGTCACCGGCAGCAGGGCCATCTGGTCGGAGGCGATGAAGTTCTCGCCGATGCCGCGGCCGATCACCAGGGGGGAGCCGGAACGGGCCACCACCACGCGGCTGTCGTCACGGCTGTCCATCACGACTGTGCCGTAGGCGCCGCGCAGCTGCTTCACCGCTACCTGCATGGCCGCCAGCAGGCTGGGGGCGGATTTCAGCTCGTGGTGCACCAGGTGGGCGATCACTTCGGTGTCGGTGTCGGAGCTGAAGACATAGCCCAGCGCCTTCAACTCTTCCCGCAGCTCTTCGTGGTTCTCGATGATGCCGTTGTGCACCACCACGATATGCTCGGAGACGTGGGGGTGAGCATTGCGCTCGGACGGCTCGCCATGGGTAGCCCAGCGGGTGTGGGCAATGCCGGTACCACCGTGGACGGACTGCTCCTCCAGCGCCTTGGCCAGCTCGGCCACCTTGCCGAGGCGACGTACCCGCTGCAGCGGCTGGTTGGCGCTGAACACGGCGACACCGGCCGAATCGTAGCCACGGTATTCCAGACGGCGCAGACCCTCTACCAGGATTTCAGCCACATCACGTTGGGCGACGGCCCCGACGATGCCACACATAGACTTCTCCTTGAAACGTAAGACGTTAATTCGGTTGGATAATGGTTTGTTCAAATCACACGGCCACGGGAGCGCAAATCAGCGTGATCCCCCTGGCCTGAATCTGTTCTCTGGCCGCATTGCTCAGCCCCTCGTCGGTCACCAGGGTATGGATGCCGGACCAGGGCAGCTCGAGATTGGGGATCTTTCGGCCGATCTTTTCCGACTCCACCATGACGATGACCTCCCGTGACACTTCGGCCATGACCCGGGAGAGGCCCACCAGCTCGTTGAAGGTGGTGGTGCCCCGCTCCGGGTCGATGCCATCGGCACCGATGAAGAGCTGGTCGAAGTCATAGGAGCGCAGCACCTGCTCCGCCACCTGACCCTGGAATGATTCGGAATGGGGATCCCAGGTCCCGCCAGTCATCAGCAGGGTGGGCTCGTTTTCCAGCTCGCGCAGGGCACCGGCCACATTGAGGGAGTTGGTCATGACGATGAGGCCGCGCTTGTTGCCCAGCATGGGGATCATGGCGCTGGTGGTGCTGCCGCTGTCGATGATGACGCGGTTGTGATCGCGGATCCGCTCGGCGGCGGCGCGGGCAATGGCCAGCTTTCGATTCGAAACTTGTTCCGGGTTGCTGTCCACCACCATCTCGCTGGGGAGGGGAACGGCACCGCCGTAGCGACGCAGCAACAGGCCACCGGTCTCCAGCACCGCCAGATCCTTGCGGATGGTCACCTCGGAAGTGGCGAAGTGTTTGGCCAGGGCATCGACGCTGACTTCCCCCTGCTCCTGCACCAGACTCACTATGGTGTGACGGCGCTGCTGTGTGTTGCGTTTGGTCATCTTTAAGTTTCGATTCGAAAGAATGGCGAAATATTAATGCCTTTTCGGGAAAAATCAAACGGCAAATAGGATCCGATTTGGTTCGATGCCAGAATGAGGAGCCGATTTGCGACGAGGACGCCATGCAAAAACGACTCATCTGGCTGGTGGAAGATGAAGCCAGCATTGCCGATACCCTGATCTATGCCCTGCAGACCGATGGTTTCGAGGTGGAGTGGTTTCCCCTCGGTCAGCCGTTGCTGGCGCGACTGGAACAGACGCGACCGGATTTTTTGATCCTGGATGTGGGGCTGCCGGACATCAGCGGTTTCGAACTGTGCAAGCGGGTGCGGGCACTGACCGATATTCCCCTGATGTTTCTCACCGCCCGCAGCGAGGAGATAGACAGGCTGATCGGGCTGGAGATAGGGGCAGACGACTATGTGGCCAAACCTTTCTCGCCCCGTGAGGTATGCGCCCGGGTGCGGGTCATCCTGCGCCGCAGCCAGCCCGCCCCCTACCAGCCGATACAGCCACTCGCCCTGGACGAGGAGCGGGCACGAATCTGCTTCCTGGGCCAGCCCCTGACGCTCACCCGCTATGAGTACCTGCTGCTCAAGACCCTGATGCTGGCGCCGGGTCGGGTCTACTCCCGCCAGCAGCTGATGGATCTGGTGTGGCAGGATGCGGAAGAGAGTCTGGATCGCACCGTCGACACCCACATCAAGACCCTGAGAGCCAAGCTGCGGGAGCGGGACCCTGACGCCAACCTGATCCTGACACACCGCGGGCTGGGCTACAGTCTGGAGCTGGCATGAACTCAGGGTGGCCGGGCATCGGTAGGGGGATGAGATGAGAATCGGATTGCAACTGCTGTGCGGCCTGGTGCTGATCTTCGCCCTGGCCGCCTGGTTCGTGCTGGAGATCTTCGTCGAGGAGATCAAGCCCGGGGTACGCAGCGCCACCGAAGATACCCTGGTGGACATGGCCCAGATGCTGGCCCCCCTGGCCCTGGACGACATGCAGGAAGGAAAGATGGCGAATGGCCGGCTGGCCAGCGCCTTCGCCCGCCTCAACCAGAGTCCCATCAATGCCCTCATCGATGGCCACCTCAAGCAGCAGGCGGAGTACCGCATCTATGTGACCGACGCGAAGGGCAGGGTGGTCTACGACTCGGACGGGGTGGATCTGGGCAAGGACTACTCGCGCTGGAACGACGTCTACCTGACCCTGCGTGGCGAATATGGCGCCCGCAGCACCCGCAGCGACCCCGACGATGCTGCCAGCTCGACCATGTATGTGGCAGCTCCGCTGCGGGAAGGGGCCGAGATCATCGGCTCCCTCACCGTCGCCAAGCCCAACAGCACCCTGCAGCCCATGATAGAGCGCAGCGAACAGCAGTTGCTGAAAGGGGCGGCCCTGCTGCTGTTCATCTCGCTGCTCATCGGCGCCTTGCTGGTGTGGTGGCTCAACCGCGCCATCGGCAAGCTGGTGCACTATGCGGATGCAATCAGCCAGGGTCAGCCCGCCAGCCTGCCGCGCCTCTACAGCCCCGAACTGGACAGGCTAGGCCACTCCCTGGAGACCATGCGCCGCCAACTGGACGGCAAGGCCTATATCGAGGCCTATGTCCACAGCCTGACCCACGAGCTCAAAAGCCCGCTGGCGGCCATTCGCGGGGCGGGGGAGATCCTGGCCGAGGCGCCGCCGCCGGAGGTGGCCGCACGCTTCATCGGCAACATCAATCTGGAGACGGCCCGCATGCAGCAGCTGATCGAACGCATGCTGCAACTCGCCCGCCTCGAATCAGGGCAGGGGCTGGACAGACAATCCGTTGAGCCGGCCCGGCTGGGCAGACGGGTGCTCGACGCCCGCCAGATCCAGGCCCAGCGCCGCCAGATCGCCCTGCACGCCGAGCTGGGGGAAGGTCAGAAGCAGAAGTGGGATCCCCTGCTGGTGGAGCAGGCCCTTGGCAACCTGCTGGACAACGCCCTCGATTTCGCCCCCGCCGGCAGCACCCTGGTGCTGAGCGGCGCCATGGAGGAGGGGGGTTATTGCTTCCGGGTGCGGGATCAGGGGCCAGGCATTCCCGACTTTGCGCTGCCCAGGATTTTCGAGCGTTTCTACTCCCTGCCAAGGCCAGACAAGGGAAAAAGCAGCGGCCTCGGGCTCAGTTTTGCCATGGAGGTGGCACGCCAGCATGGCGGCCATCTTGCTCTTGCCAATCAGCCGGATGGGGGGGTGCTGGCCACACTCTGGCTGCCCGGCAACTGAGGACACTTCACACCAAGCACACAGAGCCGGGCTAAGCTGCACCTCCTCGATGACGACCTTCCCCATCGATGCGCATTCATATTAATCAAGGAGATAGATATGCCCCGTATGCTGTTGTCCGGTCTGCTTGCCGCCGGCCTCTTCTGTGCACTGCCTGCCAGCGCCGCTTCTGGCTGCATGCTGTTTGCCGATGGAACCGGCAAACCCGTCAGCACCCAGGGGGACTGTGCCGCCCAGTTGACCCCGGCCTCCACCTTCAAGATCCCGCTGGCACTGATGGGCTATGACAGCGGCTTCCTGGTGGATGAACAACTGCCGGCCCTGCCGTTCAAGGCCGGTGATCCTGATTTCCTGCCGGAGTGGAAACAGACCACCACCCCGAGCAGCTGGATGCAATTCTCGGTCATCTGGTACTCGCAGCGCCTCACCGAGTGGCTGGGAGAGGCTCGCTTCCAGCACTACGTGGACAGCTTCGACTACGGCAACCGGGATCTCGAAGGCAACCCGGGCAAGCACGACGGTCTGACCCAGGCCTGGCTCAGCGCCAGCCTCGCCATCAGCCCCCAGGAGCAAGCCCGCTTCCTTGGGAAAATGGTGAGCGGCAAGCTGCCGGTCTCCGCCAAGACCCTGCGCCATACCGCCAACCTGATGCGTCAGCCCGACATCGACGGTTGGCAGATCCACGGCAAGACCGGCATGGGTTACCCCAAGCTGCTGGATGGCAGCCTGGACAGGGAGCAGCAGATCGGCTGGTTCGTCGGCTGGGCCAGCAAACAGGACAAGACGCTCATCTTCGTCCACACCGTTATCCAGAAGCCGGGCAAGCAGTTCGCTTCCCTCAGGGCCAGGGAGGAGGTGTTCGCCGCCCTGCCGGCCCGGTTGAAGACACTCTGATGCCAGCAACACCGGCGCCTGGCGCCGGTTTTTTTATCCCCCTTCACCACCACTTCACACTGCCCCATCCTCCCTTCACGCGACCCCGGCACACTCCCGTTCAACAACAAGGAGACGTGTCATGGTCAAACAGATTTTCACCCACAAGATCGCCCTGCTGCTGTTGCTCTGCCTGCTGATGATGATCCCGGTTCACGCCATCATGGAGCTGAATCGGGAGCGCCAGGCCTATCGCAATCAGGCCATTCACAGCATCATGGCCAGCCACAGCGGGCCTCAGCGCCTGATGGGGCCCGTACTGGTGCAGCCCTATACCCGGGCCGTCACCGTCGAGCAGGATGGCAAACATTTCGTGCGCAAGGAGCAGGTCTATCGCTACCTGCTGCCCCAGAGGCTGGACGTGCGGGCCAGCATGGAGGTGACCCCGCGCAAGCTCGGCATCTATCAGGCCCAGATTTATCACAGTCGCCTCTCCCTCTCCGGCCTGATGCCCACCAGCCTGGCTGACAAGGGGCTGGTGGCCGGCAACCCGAACCTGAGCTTCGACCCGGCGGATCCCGCCCTGGTGCCGGGCAAACCCTATCTCAGCCTGATCCTCTCCGATGCCCGGGGCATCAGCCGCGTACCCGAACTGCAATGGGGAGAGCAACGCATCCCGTTTGCCCCTGGTGCCCAGCTGGGGGACGGGCGAGTGGGGATCCATGCCCCGCTCGACGCCTTGCCAGACGAAGATGGCCGCTTTCACATCGAGCTGGATCTGCAGGGCATGAACGCGCTGGAAGTGGTGCCGCTCGGACAGGACAGCCGGTTTCACCTGAGCGGCAACTGGCCCCATCCCAATTTTCTCGGCGACTTTCTGCCCGGTGAACGCACCCTTGCGGATCAAGGGTTCGAGGCAAGCTGGCAGACCAGCTGGTTCGCCACCGACATGGAGAGCCGCTTCAACCGCATGATGAAGGGAGCGGGCACCAAACTGCCGTCATTCAGCGTCAGCCTGGTGCAACCGGTGGATCACTATCAGCTGAACGAGCGGGCCGCCAAATATGCCCTGCTGTTCATCGGCCTCACCTTCATCAGCTTCTTCATGTTCGAGCTGCTCAAGGGGCTGCGGGTACACCCCATCCAGTACGCGCTGGTGGGCATGGGGCTGGCCATCTTCTATCTGGTGCTGCTGGCGCTGACCGAGCATCTCGGCTTTGCCTGGGCCTATCTCATTGCCGCCCTGGCCAGTGTGGCCCTCAACGGCTTCTACCTGAGCCATGTGCTGGGCGGCCTAAAACAGGGCATGGGATTCGCCGCCCTGCTGGGGCTGGTCTACGCCATCCTGTTCGGGCTGCTGCAGGCCGAGGAGACAGCCCTGTTGCTCGGCGCCCTGCTGCTGTTCGCCACCCTGGCGCTGGTCATGGGGCTGACTCGCAAGCTCGACTGGTATCAGGTGATGGAGAACAGTCCCTCCGCCACCGCATGGGCGGCCCCCCAGCCATCGACCAGTGACGCCAGCCATCAGCCATAAGCAAAAAAACCGGCACCCTCGGGCGCCGGTTTGCATTTCATTGATCGGGCATCACTTCTTCTTGACCGGACGGGGCCAGTTGGGAATGTGGCGCTGGGGCACCCGGGTGATCACCAGCTCGTTTTCCGCCACATCCTTGGTGATGGTGGAACCCGCCCCCAGGGTCGCCCCCTTGCCGATCCGCACCGGCGCCACCAGCTGGGTATCGGAGCCGACAAACACATCGTCCTCAATGATGGTCTGGAACTTGTTCACCCCGTCGTAATTGCAGGTGATGGTTCCAGCACCGATGTTCACCTTGGCACCGATCTCCGCATCCCCCAGATAGGTCAGATGACCGCACTTCGAGCCCACCCCCAGCCGAGCCTTCTTCATCTCGACGAAGTTGCCGACATGGGCATCCTGCTCCAGCACGGCACCCGGGCGCAGGCGGGTAAAGGGCCCGACCGAGCACTGGTCGGCAATTTGCGCACCTTCGATGACGGAGTAGGGTTTCACCTCGGTGTGGTCGCCGATCACGCAATCCTTCAGCACGCTGCCGGCACCGATGCGCACGTGATTGCCAAGCACCACCTTGCCTTCGATGATGACGTTGACGTCGATCACCACCTCCTCCCCGATTTCCAGGGAACCCCGCAGATCGAAACGGGCCGGATCGATCAGGGTGGCACCGGCGATCATCAGCTTCTCGGCTTGCATCTGCTGGTAGCTGCGCTCAAGCGCCGCCAGTTGCACCCGGTTGTTGGCCCCTTCCACTTCCATGGCGTTGTCAGGGTGGACGGCGGCGATGGCACAGCCATCCCCATGGGCCATGGCGATGACGTCGGTCAGATAGAACTCGCCCTGGGCATTCTTGTTGTCCAGGCGGGAGAGCCAGCTGCGCAGCTGACCACCGTTGGCCACCAGCACGCCGGTGTTCACTTCACGGATGGCAAGTTGCTCGGCGTTGGCATCCTTCTGCTCGACAATGCCGACCACCTGACCATGTTCCCGCACGATGCGGCCATAGCCGGTCGGGTTGTCCAGTACCACGGTCAGCAGCGCCATGCCATCGTCGGTCTTGGCGGCCAGCAACCGTTGCAGGGTCTCGGGCTGGATCAGCGGGGTATCGCCGTAGAGCACCAGCACGTCGTCTTCGTCATGCCAGAACGGAATGGCCTGGGCGACGGCATGGCCGGTCCCCAGTTGCTGGGCCTGCAGCACCCAGTTCAGGTCGGATGCCTGGATCCGCTCCTTCAGCAGTTCGGCGCCGTGGCCATAGACCAGGTGCAGCTGTTCGGCACCGATCTGGCGGGCGGTCTCGATCACATGGGAGACCATGGGCTTGCTGGCAACGGGGTGCAGCACCTTGGGCAGGGAGGAACGCATGCGGGTGCCTTTGCCCGCAGCCAGGATCACGACGTTGAGAGACATAGCTAGCCTTTGAAACAGGTGGAAATGCTGGGCGGAGTCTATCCAACGGGCAAAAAAAAAGCGACCCGAAGGTCGCTTTTTGCATCACCGTGATTAACGGTAATTCTTTTTGACGATATCGATAACCCGCAACTGGGCCATCGCTTTGGCCAGCTCGGCAGACGCCTGAGCATAGTCGATATCACCATGGGAGCTGTTGATCCGCTCTTCGGCACGACGCTTGGCTTCCTGGGCTTTCGCCTCATCCAGATCGTCGGCGCGAATGGCAGTATCGGCCAGCACGGTCACGGCTTCGGGTTGTACTTCCAGCATACCGCCGGAGATGTACAGCACCTCTTCGCTACCATTTTGCTTGATCAAGCGGACCAGGCCCGGCTTGATGGCAGTCAGCAACGGAGCATGACCGTGGCGGAGACCCAGCTCACCTTCGGAGCCTGATACCTGGGCAGATTGCACGCGACCGGAAAACAGTTTTCCTTCGGCGCTCACCACATCCAGGTGAAAGGAGATCATCTCAGCCATGGGCCCTCCTATCGAGGCTTACAGTTTCTTGGACTTCTCGACGACTTCGTCGATGCCGCCAACCATGTAGAACGCCTGCTCCGGCAGATCGTCATACTCGCCCTTCAGGATGCCCTGGAAGCCACGGATGGTTTCCTTCAGCGGCACGTATTTGCCCGGAGAACCGGTAAATACTTCGGCCACGAAGAACGGCTGGGACAGGAAACGCTCGATCTTACGGGCACGGGCTACGGTCAGTTTGTCTTCTTCTGACAGTTCATCCATACCCAGGATGGCGATGATGTCCTTCAGCTCCTTGTAGCGCTGCAGTACGGTCTGAACGCCACGAGCGGTCTCGTAGTGCTCCTTGCCAACCACCAGCGGATCCAGCTGACGGGAGGTGGAGTCCAGCGGGTCAACGGCCGGGTAGATACCCAGTGCCGCGATCTGACGGGACAGTACGACGGTCGCATCCAGGTGGGCGAAGGTGGTCGCCGGAGACGGGTCGGTCAAGTCATCCGCAGGCACGTAAACGGCCTGTACGGAGGTGATGGAACCGGTCTTGGTGGAGGTGATGCGCTCTTGCAGAACACCCATCTCCTCGGCCAGGGTCGGCTGGTAACCTACTGCGGAAGGCATACGGCCCAGCAGTGCGGATACTTCGGTACCGGCCAGGGTGTAACGGTAGATGTTGTCCACGAAGAACAGCACGTCACGACCTTCATCACGGAACTTCTCGGCCATGGTCAGGCCGGTCAGCGCCACGCGCAGACGGTTTCCGGGCGGCTCGTTCATCTGACCGTAAACCAGAGATACTTTGTCCAGTACGTTGGACTCCATCATCTCGTGGTAGAAGTCGTTACCCTCACGGGTACGCTCACCTACACCGGCGAACACGGAGTAACCGCTGTGCTCGATCGCGATGTTACGGATCAGCTCCATCATGTTGACGGTCTTGCCTACACCGGCGCCGCCGAACAGACCAACCTTACCACCCTTGGCGAACGGACATACCAGGTCGATAACCTTGATGCCGGTCTCCAGCAGCTCGGTGCTGTTGGACTGATCTTCGTAGCTGGGGGCTTCGCGGTGGATGGACCAACGCTCTTCTTCGCCGATCGGACCCTTCTCGTCGATGGGGTCGCCCAGTACGTTCATGATACGGCCCAGGGTCGAGGTACCGACCGGTACCTGGATGGCCTTGCCGCTGTTAACTACTTCCAACCCACGACGCAGACCGTCGGAGGAACCCATGGTGATGCAACGCACGACGCCGCCGCCGATCTGTTGCTGAACTTCCAGTACCAGACCCTGGCCTTGGCCTTCGCTGACAACCTTCAGTGCATCGTACACCTGGGGCACGGCATTCTGCGGGAACTCGATGTCCACCACAGCGCCGATGATTTGGACGATGAAACCGTTACTCATGTCAAATCCTCTAAACCTTTGATAACCCTTGCCTTACACCGCAGCAGCACCGGAAACGATCTCTGTGAGCTCCTGGGTAATACTGGCCTGACGGGCCTTGTTGTATACCAGTTGCAGATCGTTAATCAGGTTGCCGGCGTTGTCAGTCGCGGCTTGCATGGCAACCATTCGGGCTGCCTGTTCACTTGCCAAGTTTTCTACCACACCCTGGTAGACCTGGGATTCGACGTAGCGAATCAGCAGGGTATCCAGCAGTTGCTTGGGATCCGGCTCATAGAGGTAGTCCCAGTGGTGCTTCTTGGCGAGCTTGCTGTCTTCTGTTACGGGCAAAGGCAGCAGTTGATCGACTTTTGGTTGCTGAACCATGGTGTTGACGAACTTGTTGTACACCAGATACAGCCTGTCAATCTCACCGTTGTCGTAAGCCTTCAGCATGACCTTCACTGAACCGATCAGGTCATTGACGCTCGGGTTGTCACCCAGTCCGGAGACGTGGGCTTTCACCTTGGCGCCGTGCCGTTCAAAGAAGTTGGAGGCCTTGTTACCGATCAATGCCAGGTCAACCTTGGCACCTTTCGCGCTCCATTGCTTCATATCATTGAGGGCAGCCTTGAACAGGTTGATGTTCAGACCACCACACAGGCCACGGTCGGTGGAGACGACGATGTAACCCACTCGCTTCACCTCACGTTCGATGAGGTAGGGGTGCTTGTATTCCAAGTTCCCCTGAGCGATATGGCCGATCACCTTGCGCATGGTTTCAGCGTACGGACGGCTGGCAGACATGCGTTCCTGCGCACGGCGCATCTTGCTCGCTGCCACCATTTCCATAGCGCTGGTGATCTTCTGAGTGTTCTTCACACTCCCGATCTTGTTACGTATCTCTTTTGCGCCGGCCATCTCTTCTCTCCATCAGGTGGCAGCTTGCGCTGCCACACACGCTTACCAGGTCTGGGTTGCCTTGAAGTCATCCAGCAACGCAGTCAGCTTGCCAACGATCGCGTCGTTGTAGTCGGCCTTGGCATTGATTTCAGCCATCAGCTCGGCATGCTGGGTATTGGCGTAAGAGAGCAGAGCGGCTTCGAAGTCGACGATCTTGCTCAGTTCGACATCGGCGAGATAACCCTTCTCGGCGGCGAACAGCACCAGGGATTGCTGGGCCACGCTCATCGGAGAGTACTGCTTCTGCTTCATCAGCTCGGTGACTTTCTGACCGTGATCCAGCTGCTTGCGAGTGGCATCGTCCAGGTCGGAAGAGAACTGGGCAAATGCCGCCAGTTCGCGGTACTGAGCCAGCGCGGTACGGATACCACCGGACAGCTTCTTGACGATCTTGGTCTGAGCAGCACCGCCCACACGGGATACGGAGATACCCGGGTCAACCGCCGGACGAATACCGGAGTTGAACAGCTGGGAGGTCAGGAAGATCTGGCCATCGGTGATGGAGATCACGTTGGTCGGAACGAACGCGGAGACGTCACCGGCCTGGGTTTCGATGATCGGCAGGGCGGTCAGGGAACCGGTCTGGCCTTTCACGGCACCGTTGGTGAACTTCTCTACGTACTCGGCGTTGACGCGAGCAGCACGCTCCAGCAGACGGGAGTGCAGATAGAAGACGTCACCCGGGTAAGCTTCACGTCCAGGCGGACGGCGCAGCAGCAGGGAGATCTGGCGATAGGCAACGGCCTGCTTGGACAGGTCATCATAGATGATCAGTGCGTCTTCGCCGCGGTCACGGAAGTACTCGCCCATGGAGCAACCGGCGTAGGGAGCCAGGTACTGCAGAGCAGCCGCTTCGGAGGCAGAAGCCACGACCACGATGGTGTTGGCCAGGGCGCCGTGCTCTTCCAGCTTGCGCACCACGTTGGCGATGGTGGAGGCCTTCTGGCCGATCGCAACGTAGACGCACTTAATGCCGGAATCTTTCTGGTTGATGATGGTGTCGATGGCGATGGCGGTCTTACCAACCTGGCGGTCACCGATGATCAGCTCACGCTGGCCACGACCGATAGGGATCATGGCATCGATGGCTTTCAGACCGGTCTGGACTGGCTGGTCAACAGACTTACGCTCGATAACGCCCGGGGCGATCACTTCGATCGGCGAGAAGCCGTCGTTGTCTACCGGACCCTTACCGTCGATCGGCTGACCCAGGGTGTTGACCACCCGGCCCAACAGACCACGACCGACCGGCACTTCCAGAATGCGGCCGGTACCCTTTACCTTCATCCCTTCGGCCAGATCGGCATAGGGACCCATTACTACGGCACCAACGGAGTCACGCTCCAGGTTCAATGCCAGAGCGAAGCGGTTGCCCGGCAGCTCGATCATCTCACCCTGCATGGCATCGGCCAGACCGTGGATACGAATGATACCGTCGCTTACAGAAACGATGGTACCTTCGTTACGCGCTTCGCTTTTGACATCAAACTGCGCAATGCGCTGCTTGATCAGCTCGGCGATTTCAGTGGAATTCAGTTGCATGCTCTAATACCCCAATCAAGATTGCAGCGCATCGGCCATGCGATCCAGCTTACCGCGGACCGTGCCGTCGATAACGAGATCACCGGCCTTGATGAGCACCCCGGCCATCAAGGACGCATCTGTGCTGCAATTCAGCTTCACTTTGCGCGCGAGACGTTGTTCCAGAGAAGCCTGAATATTGGCTTTCTGCTGGTCGGTCAGTTCGATCGCCGAAATCACGTCAGCCTGAACTTCTTTGTCCAGTTCAGCCTTGAGTGCGACGAATTCGGTAACGACCGCCGGCAGCACACCCAAGCGACCATTCTCGGCCATCACCCGGATCAGGTTCTGACCGTGCTCGTTGAGCTGCTCACCGCAGACACCGACAAACAGCTTTGCCAGTTCTTCGGCAGCAACGGAGCCGTTTACCAGGCTGTGCATGGTCTCGTTTTCTGCCACCTGAGCGGCGAAATCGAGCATCTCCAGCCATTGGTCAACCGCCTTGTGCTCAACGGCAAACTCGAAAGCAGCCTTGGCGTAGGGGCGAGCGATTGTAGTCAGTTCAGACATAGCCCCGTTCCCGTTACAGTTCTGCTACCAGTTTGTCGACGATGTCGCTGTTGGCAGCCTGGTCGATTTGGCGTGCCAGGATCTTCTCTGCACCCGCGATGGCAAGAGCAGCAACCTGCTTGCGCAGTTCTTCTTTGGCACGATGACGTTCAGCTTCGATCTCTGCACGGCCCTGAGCCAGGATTTTCTCCCGCTCAGCTTGGGCTCCGACAGCAGCCTCATCAATGATCTGGGCCTTGCGTTTGTTGGCCTGATCGATGATTTCAGCAGCCTGAAGCTTGGCTTCTTTCAGCTGATCGGTGGCGTTGGCCTTGGCCAGCTCCAGATCTTTCTTGGCACGCTCTGCAGAAGAGAGGCCGTCAGCTATTTCTTTCTGACGGGCTTCGATGGCAGCCATCAGCGGCGGCCATACGTACTTCATGCAAAACACTACGAAGATGAAAAAAGCAACTGCTTGGCCGAGGAGGGTGGCGTTGATATTCACAGCCGATGTCCTCTTTAGTTAGTTAATGGGTTCTGCGTGAGTCGTAATGACTTAGGCAACCGCAAACATCACATACAGACCCAGACCAACGGCGATCATCGGGATCGCATCCACCAGACCCATCACGATGAAGAACTGGGTACGCAGAACAGGGATCAGGTCAGGTTGACGAGCTGCACCTTCCAGGAACTTGCCACCCAGGATACCGATACCGATGGAGGCGCCGATAGCCGCCAGACCCATCATCATTGCAGCAGCGATGTACAGCAGGTCCATGTTCAAGTTTTCCATGAGGATCTCCATTTATTTAGATGTAATTGATTGTATAAAAAGGATTATTTGAGTTGCATCAACCATGGTCTTCCTGCGCCATCGACAGATAGACGATGGTCAGAACCATGAAGATAAACGCCTGCAAAGTGATGATCAGGATGTGGAAGATTGCCCAAGGCACGGACAGGATCCACTGTGACCACCAGGGTAACAAACCCGCAATCAGGATGAAGATCAGTTCGCCAGCATACATGTTGCCGAACAGTCGCAGACCCAATGAAACAGGCTTGGAAATCAACGTGACGGTTTCAAGGATGAAGTTAACCGGGATGGCAGCAGGGTGATTGAAAGGCTGAAGCGTCAGCTCCTTCACGAACCCGCTGATACCCTTGACCTTGATGCTGTAGTACAGGATCAAGAAGAACACGCCCAAAGCCATGGACATGGTGATGTTAACGTCAGCAGAGGGAACCACACGCAGATAGGGAACACCCATCAACTGTGCAGCGTGAGGGATAAAGTCAACGGGGATCAGGTCCATGAAGTTCATCAGGAAGATCCACACGAACACCGTCAGGGCCAAAGGTGCGATGACCTTGTTGCGACCATGAAAGATGTCCTTGACGTTACCATTCACAAACTCGACCAGCATCTCCACAAAGCACTGCAGCTTACCGGGCACACCGCTGGTGGCCTTGACGGCAACCTTGCGGAACAACCAGATAAACAGGGCGCCTAGCACGACGGAAAATATCATGGAATCGATATTCACCGTCCAGAACCCGGACCCTACCTGCAGGTGGGTCAGGTGGTGGGAGATATATCCCTGAGGAGTCAGGACTTCTCCGGTTGCAGACATGAGTTTTCCTAATAGTGGTTGTTAAGCGTGAATGAAACTATCCACTGTACAACGAGGGCGAGGATATAAGTGGCGAAGAACGAGGCGGTGTCGACCTCAATCCCGGCGCCAAACAGCAGGGCGAAAAGTCCTGTTGTAGTAATGAGCTTAATCCCTGCCCCACCATAAAAGTCCCGCAAAACCAGGCCTACGCTCTCTTTCGTCACCTTGCGGCGCAGAACCCAGAGCGTGAACAGGGCTTGAGGAACCCAGTACATCCCCCCTCCGTAGAGAGAGGATTGTCCGGCGAACTCTCCCGCCTGATAAAACCAGACGGTGGCGATCGCCAGGATCAGGACCAGCTGACAAACGAGCATAGCCAAGGCCAGCGTCAAACCTTCCAAGGCTATTTTCTGCTTCACCAACCTACCCCTGAACATTACAGAACTGTAAAAAATCGGGATCCGAAGACCCCAGGTTCACAGCTCGAAAAGCCGGTCAAATTATACCCGTGAAGACGGCTATTGCAACATGGCAAAAATCCTTAATTTTTGCGGCTTTCCGCGCGAAATTAAGGTTATGTTCATATCGAAAGTAATGGATGTTTTATTACTACAAAAAGCGTAAAAATCACGATTCTGACAGGCCAAAATAGCCCAATACCCGGTCCAAATCTGCCAAGTTATCGTAACTTATTACTAACTTGCCGCTATCTTTCTTGCCCGGCTGAAGTTGCACCTGATTGCCAATTTTTTCAGAAATCTGGCGCTCGAGATAACCAAACTGCGGATCGCGGACGGGTTCAACCCTGGTTTTTGCCGGTTCCAGTGCTTTTTGCACCAGCTTCTCGGTATCTCGCACTGTCAGCCCCTTCTGGGCCACCAGTTTGGCCAGCTCTGACTGGGCCTGACCGCTCAGGGCCAGCAGGGCACGGGCATGCCCCATGTCGAGGTCGCCATGTTCCACGAAGCGCTTCACGTCCTCGTTGAGCTGGTTGAGACGCAGCAGGTTCGTGACCGTGGTGCGGGACTTGCCTACCGCCTCGGCAACCTGCTGGTGAGTCAGTTCGAACTCCGTCAGCAGGCGCTGGAGGGCGACGGCCTCCTCGATGGCGTTGAGATCTTCACGCTGGATGTTCTCGATGAGTGCGATGGCGACGGCCGCCTCGTCGGCGACATCCTTGACCAGGCAGGGCACCACTTCGAGACGGGCCAGCTGGGAGGCGCGCCAGCGGCGTTCACCAGCAATGATTTCGAAACGGTTTTCACCGATGGAGCGAACCACGATGGGCTGGATCACCCCTTGTGCACGGATGGAGTTGGCCAGCTCCTCCAGCGCATCCTGGGACATATCCTTGCGCGGCTGGTATTTGCCGGACTGCAACCACTCCACCGGCAGCTTGCGCAATTCCCCCTGATTGGTCGGGGCCATGGCCTGTTCGGTGCGCTGGTCGCTCATCACCTGTTTCTGGCGGGCGGCCGTGCTGGTGCTGAGCAGGGCGTCCAGCCCCTTGCCCAGCCCACGTTTCTTCGGCGTCATATGCTCTCTCGATCTGCGGTGAGCGGCTGGGACTCCTGCTCCTGGCGGCGCAGGATCTCGCCAGCCAGGGCCAGATAGGCCTTGGCCCCCACCGATGATTTGTCATAGTGCATGGCTGGCGCGCCAAAGCTCGGCGCCTCCGCCAGTCTTACGTTGCGGGGAATGATGGTGCGATAGACCTTGTCCCCGAAATGCTGTTTCAGCTGATCGGACACATCATTGGCCAGCCGGTTGCGATGATCGAACATGGTGCGCAGCACCCCTTCAATCTTCAGCTCCGGATTGACCACGGCTGCCAGCTTGCTGATGGTGTCCACCAGGGCGGTCAGCCCTTCCAGCGCATAGTATTCGCACTGCATGGGCACCAGCACGGAGTCGGCGGCGGCCATGGCGTTCACCGTCAGCATGTTGAGAGAAGGCGGGCAGTCGATGAAGACGTAGTCGTACTTGTCCCTGACCGAGGCCAGGGCGTTGCGCAGGCGAATCTCGCGGGCAAAAAACTCCATCAGGCGGATTTCTGCCGCGGTCACGTCGGCATTGGCGGCAATCAGGTGATAGCCTCCCGAGGTTTCGGGGATGATCACCTCGCCGATGGGGGCATCTTCGATCAGCAGTTCATAGGCGGTGCGCTCGACATCGTACTTGTCGACGCCACTGCCCATGGTGGCATTGCCCTGCGGATCCAGATCGATCACCAGCACCTTGCGCCGGGTAGCGGCCATGGAGGCGGCCAGATTCACACAGGTGGTGGTTTTACCCACTCCACCCTTCTGGTTGGCTATGGCAATGACTTTTCCCACACTGTCCCCTAAATGAATGCGGCGGCCCTATTCGGGCTGGATGGCTTTAAACTCCAGCAGATGGCGTTCGCCTTCCAGTTCCGGCACCACCAGCTTGTGGGTGGCAACCAGACGAATGCTGTCAGGCAACTGTGCCAGCTCCTGCTCGGGGTATTGTCCCTTGAGCGCCAGGAAGCTGCCCTCGGGTGACGGCAGATGATGACACCAGCTCAGCATGTCCTCCAGGGAGGCGAAAGCCCGGCTCAGTACACCATCAAATCCGGTCTCGGGTTGATACTCCTCCACCCGGGATTTGACGGGGGTCACATTGGTCAACCCCAGCTCCAGGATCACCTGGCGGATGAAGTTGATCCGCTTGCCCAGGCTGTCGAGCAGCACGAACTGTTTGTCCGGATTGATGATGGCCAGCGGCAGTCCGGGCAGACCCGGACCCGTTCCCACATCGATGAAGCGTTCACCGTGCAGGTGAGGACTCACCACCAGGCTGTCGAGGATATGCTTGACCAGCATGGCGTCCGGATCTCGCACCGAGGTGAGATTGTAAGCCTTGTTCCACTTGTGCAGCAACTCGACCAACTGCACCAACTGGGTCTTCTGGGTTTCGGTGATAACAATTCCGGCCTGCATGAGCAGGCCGTTCAATCTTTGCAGCATGTTGTCCAACGGGGAATTCCTCAGGCGGTTTTACGCAGCAGGCCGTGTTTCTTCAGGTGCACCAGCAAGATGGAGATGGCGGCAGGAGTGATGCCGGAGATGCGGGACGCCTGACCAATGGTCTCTGGCTTGGCATCGTTGAGCTTGGCGATCACCTCGTTGGAGAGACCGTTCACGTCGCGGTAGTTCATATCCAGCGGCAGCAGGGTGTTTTCGTTGCGCAGCTGTTTCTCCACCTCGTCGTGCTGACGCTCGATGTAACCGGCGTACTTGATCTGGATCTCCACCTGATCCGCGGCAGCCGCATCGGTCAATGCAGGCCCCACACCCTCGATGGCCATCAGGGCATCGTAGGTCACCTCGGGGCGACGCAGCAGCTCTTCCAGGCTCTGCTCCCGGGTCAGGGGAGTGTTGACCAGGGCGTTGACGGCCTCCAGAGACGGATGCTGCGGGTGGATCCAGGTCGAGCGCATGCGCTGACGTTCCTGCTCCACCTGTTCCACCTTGGCATTGAACAGGCTCCAGCGATGATCATCCACCAGACCCAGCTCGCGGCCGATGGCGGTCAGGCGCAGATCCGCGTTGTCTTCCCGCAGCAGCAGGCGATATTCGGCACGGCTGGTGAACATGCGATAGGGTTCGCGGGTCCCCAGTGTGGAGAGATCGTCCATCATCACGCCCATGTAGGCCTGATCCCGGCGTGGGTGCCAGGCTTCCTTGCCCTGGGCGCGCAAGCCCGCGTTCAGACCGGCCATCAGGCCCTGGGCAGCGGCCTCTTCATAGCCGGTGGTGCCGTTGATCTGGCCGGCGAAGAAGAGGTTCTCGATGCACTTGCTCTCCATGTTGGCCTTGAGATCCCGCGGATCGAAGAAATCGTACTCGATGGCGTAGCCAGGGCGAGTGATATGGGCATTCTCGAAGCCACGGATCGAGCGGACGATCTGCACCTGCACGTCGAACGGCAGGCTGGTGGAGATCCCGTTCGGGTAGAGCTCGTGGGTGGTCAGGCCTTCCGGTTCCACAAAGATCTGGTGCGCCGTCTTGTCGGCAAAGCGGGTGATCTTGTCCTCGATCGACGGACAGTAGCGCGGGCCTATCCCCTCGATCACCCCGGCGTACATGGGGCTGCGATCCAGGTTGTTGCGGATCACCTCGTGGGTCTGCTCATTGGTATGGGTCACGTAGCAAGGCATCTGGCGCGGATGCTGGCTGGCGTTGCCGATGAAGGAGAAGACCGGGCGAGGATCGTCACCATGTTGCTGCTGCATCACGGAAAAATCGACGGTGCGTGCATCGATGCGTGGTGGCGTGCCCGTTTTGAGGCGATCGATGCGCAGCGGCATTTCACGCAGGCGCTGGGCGAGGGCAATTGAGGGAGGATCCCCGGCGCGGCCCCCTTTGTAGTTCTCCATGCCGATGTGGATCAGACCATTGAGGAAAGTGCCAACGGTCAGTACGACCGTCTTGCCGCTGATGCGGATCCCGCTCTGGGTAACGACCCCGGCGACGCGATCCCCGTCCATGACCAGATCGTCGCAGGCCTGCTGGAAGATCTTCAGGTTCGGGTAGTTCTCCAGGGTCTGACGCACCACAGCCTTGTACAGCAGGCGATCCGCCTGGGCACGAGTAGCCCGCACCGCAGGGCCTTTGGAAGAGTTGAGCGTGCGGAACTGGATCCCGCCGAGATCGATGGCCTGCGCCATGATCCCGCCCAGGGCATCGACTTCCTTGACCAGATGTCCCTTGCCGATCCCGCCGATCGCCGGATTGCAGGACATATGCCCCAGCGTATCTATGTTGTGGGTGAGCAACAGGGTATTGAGACCCATACGGGCTGCCGCTGTTGCTGCTTCGGTTCCTGCATGACCGCCACCGACGACGATCACATCAAATTGTTCATGGTATTGCATTGGGGATCACCTTGATCTGCACGCCTGAAGATCTTTGTTTGCCTGGTCTGAAGGGCGGATCATTCTATCTGTTTAGCATCCGGAGGGGAACGTCTACTTCAGGATCAGTATGGATCAGGGATCGGTTAAATAGATCTTAAGGATCTTTAGATCGATCTTTTATTGGATCTTTTATTAGGATCCGCGACTTCTGTTGATAAGGCATTTTTGATCATAAAGATCATTCGGTTAAGGTCGATCGCTGCTTGTGGAAAAGCTTGGATCCAGAGGGGGCGAACGGGGGGATAACATGGGTTTTTATACACAGATACATGGTCGGCAAGATCTAATACATGAATAACTATAGGTTTTACAGAGCTTAGCACCTAAGTTATACACAATTATCCGAGCTCATGTGGGGAGCTCTCGGGAAAAACTTATCCGGATCCACCTGTTAATAACCTGGTGGATAGGGATCTGGGGATAACCAGGGAGATCGGGGGTCGTGACCGGATCTCCCTGGCCCTGATCAGCCGATCAAGGTCATCCAGTCGTGGATCCAGGTTTCTGCGGCATCTTCGGGGATCTCGTGCTGGGTCACGTCTATTTCCAGGAGATCCCCCAGTCGGCTGGCACCGCACCCGGCCAGCAGCCGATCCAGCGTCTTGCCGCCCTGGCAGAAGGTGTCATAGCTGCGATCCCCCAGGGCGATCACTCCGTACTTGAAGGCGGCGAGATCCGGCTGCTGTTCGGCAAGATCCCGGGCAAAGGGCTGCAGATTGTCGGGTACGTCCCCCGCTCCATGGGTGGAAGTGACCACCAGCACGATGGCTTCTGGCTCGGTCAGGATCCTGGCCAGGCTGGCGGGGTTGTGGATCTCCGCCTGGTGGCCCGCCTGTTCAAGGAGGCCGACCACATGATCTGCGACATATTCGGAGGCCCCCAGCATGGAGCCGACGACGAGGTTGAGTTTGGCCATGGAATGGATCCTGATGTCATCGAAAAAGTGAAGAGGGGGGATCTTACCGCCAAAGCATGTGGATAAATATGGATAAAGCTTGGGGATAAGGATCCTGTCCACTTTTTTGCAGCCAAAACCGGTCTCGTGGCCGTCGTGGCGCCTTCTTTCCGCCTGTTGCGACCTCATCGCACATTTCGTTGTCAAACGACACTTCAAAACATCAATTAACAATGCAGATGCAAATGATTAGCAATTATTGAATCGATTCGATCACGGCACCTGTAGTAGCATGGCGCTGCTTTATTCGCCTGAGGCGCCGGGCTGACCGGTCCAATTGGGCACCCATAATAAGAAATCAAACATAACTTATTGATATTTGAGACACTTATATGATTGCGCAAAAAAATACCCCGAATGCCGTGATGCGAAAGAGAGGAGCACAGCTGCTGCCGCTCTCCTGTCTGCTGGCGTCCCTGCCCGTGTTGGCGGCGGAACAGGCGGATAAAGAGTTGCCCAAGGCGGGCGAAACCATGGTCGTGACCGGGACCGCCATGAAGGTCGAGGTCCCCATGGCAGAGACCCCCCGTGCCGTTTCCGTGGTCAATCGCGAAGAGCTGGACCAGCACGCCGTACTCAAGCTAGACGAGTCCCTGCGCTATCGCTCCGGCGTCCTGTCCCAGTCCTATGGTTCGGACACGGATGCTGACTGGTTCAAGGTGCGCGGCTTCGATGCGGCTTCTTACCTGGATGGCAACCGTCTTTTCAGCACCGGTTACTATGTCTGGACCCCGGAGCCCTTCGGCCTTGAGAGCGTGGAAGTGCTCAAAGGCCCGGCCTCCATTCTGTATGGCGAAGCCCCTCCCGGAGGCGTCATCAACGCCATCAGCAAGCGTCCGACCGCGACCCCGCAGGGACTGGTGAACCTGCAACTGGGCAACCGGGATCTGCGCCAGGTCGGGGTGGATGTCTCCGACACCCTTACCGACAACAGCCGTTATCGTTTGGTGGCCCTCTACAACGAGCGGGACGGCGTGCTGGACGGCACCTACAACGAGCGTGCCTATCTGGCGCCGAGCGTGACCCTGGATATTTCGGATCGCACCACGCTGACGCTGCTCTCCAGCTTCAAGCACGATGAAGGGGTGCCGACCAACGGCTTCTTCCCGGTCTATGGCACCCTGAATACCTCCGGCGGCCAGATCGATCCCTCCACCAACCTGAGCCAGCCGGATTACGATCGCAATCGCAATACCCAGATCTCCGCCGGGTACGAGCTGGCCCACCAGCTCAACCAGACCTGGGAGTTCAAGCAGAACGTTCGCTTCAACTACAACGATCTGCTGCTGCGCCAGACCTATATCTTCCCGACCTATGAAGGCACCACCGCCTACCGCGGCCTGGTCTACCGGGATGGGGATACCAAGAGCGCCACCATGGACAACCAGATGGTGGGCTACTGGAACACCGACAGCACGGAGCAGACCCTGCTGCTGGGGGTGGATCTGCAGCGCCATGTGAATGAAGGTCAGGAAGCCGACAACTATGGCATGGGCGCCATCAACACCATGAACCCGGATTACAGCGGTTTCCCCGGTTTTGATGAATCCACCGCGACCCATCAGAAGAGCACCAAGGGTCAGAGCGGCCTCTATGCCCAGCACCAGATCCGCTGGGATGATCGCTGGCTGCTGACCGCGGGCGGTCGTTTCGATTACGTGGAAACCCACAACATCAGCGAAGCCAAGAGCAAGAACGAGAAACAGTACGACGACAACCTCTCTCTCTCCGGCAGCCTGATGTACCTGGCCGACAACGGTCTCTCCCCTTACTTCGCCTATGCGGAATCCTTCGAAGTGCTGCCGGGGATAGACCCCAACACCGGCAACTCCTACAAGCCGCTGGAAGGCAAGCTCTACGAGACCGGGGTCAAGTACGCACCCAGCTTCCTCGATGGCTACATCAACCTGGCGCTGTTCGATCTGGAGCAGACCAACTCCCTGGTCTCTACCGGCTCCGGCCAGCAGACCCAGGCCGGTGAAGTGACCTCTCAGGGGGTCGAGCTGGAAGGGAGCGTGCAGGCCACCGAGGCGTTGCGCCTGACCGCTGCATATACCTATACCGATGCCAAGACCAACGACACCGGCAACGGCGATCGTCGTGCGAGCCTGATCCCGCGCCACCAGGCCTCCTTCTGGGGCAACTACAAGGTGCAGCAGGGCCCGGTATCCGGTCTTGAGCTGGGTTCCGGCGTGCGCTATGTGGGTTCCAGCGTCGGCATCGGCGCGGTGAATGCGGACTACACCCCCATCTATGGTTCCGCCCAGGTACCGGCACACACCGTATGGGATGCGATGATCGGGTATGACTTTGCCAAGAACTGGCGTGCCCAGATCAACGTCAACAACCTGCTGAACGACACCTATGTGGCGAGCTGCGACTACTACTGCTACTACGGCGAGCCGCGCAGCATAGTCGGCACCGTCAACTACCGCTGGTAAGCGACAGGCCGGGCGGGGGCGAAGGCTCCCGCCCTCCTTCCATTCATCTACAGGCCTGTCATGGAACTCTTGTCACTGGTTTATCGCCAATACCGTTGGCCCTTCATCGCCATTACCCTGCTCAGCCTGCTGAGTGCTGTCAGCGGGATAGGCGTCATTGCCTTCATCAATCAATCACTTATCGAATCAGTCGGGGATCCGCTGCCGATCCTGGGTCAGCTTGTCGGCCTTGTCTTGCTGCTGCTGGTGATCACGCTCGGATCCCAACTGGCCCTGACCACCCTGGGTCACCATTTCGTCTACCGGTTGCGTGGCCGCCTGCTCAAGCAACTGCTGGATACCGACGTCGCCCGTCTGCGTCAAATAGGGCAGGGGCCGCTCCTGGCCTCCCTTTCCAGCGACATCGGTCAGATCACCATCGCCTTCGTGCGCCTGCCGGAACTGGTACAGGGTCTGGTGCTCACCCTGGGCTCCATCATCTACCTTGGCCTGCTCTCTCCCGCCTTGCTCGGTGTTACCGCCCTCTGGGTCACCGTGACCATGGTGGTTGGCTGGCTGCTGGTGAACCGGGTCTATCGCCACCTGGCGCACATGCGCCAGGCCGAAGACAGGCTCTACCAGAACTACCAGTCCATCATCGCCGGGAGCAAGGAGCTGGCGCTCAACCGCGAGCGTGCCCACTTCGTCTACCACCAGCTCTATGAGCAGAATGCCCGGGACTACCGGGAGCAGATCATCCGCGCCGATACCTACCACCTGAGCGCGGTGAACTGGTCGAACATCATGATGCTGGGTGCCATCGGCCTGGTCTTCTTCCTGGCCAACGGGCTGGGCTGGGCCAACACCAATGTGGCCGCCACCTTCGCCCTGACCCTGTTGTTCCTGCGCACTCCCTTGCTGCAAGGCATCGGAGCCCTGCCGACCCTGATCGCCGCCCAGGTGGCGTTCGACAAGATAGCTGCCCTCAATCTGGCAGAGTCGGACGAAGCGTTCCCGTTGCCGCCTGCGCCTCGCCCCTGGCAGCGCATCGAGCTGGATCAGGTGAGCTTTCACTACCAGGGGGAGGGCGGTTTCTCCGTGGGCCCCATCAATCTGGTGATCGAGCGGGGGGAGCAGATATTCCTCATCGGTGGCAATGGCTCCGGCAAGTCGACCGTGGCCATGCTGCTGACCGGGCTCTATCAACCGGTCTCTGGCCGGATCCTGCTGGATGGGGAGCCGGTCACCGATCGCAACGGCTATCTGGGGCTCTTCTCCGCCATCTTCACCGACTACCACCTGTTCCAGCATTTGCTGGGGCCCGAGCCGAAAGAGGCGCTGGTCGCCGAGTGGCTTGAGCGGTTGCAGATGGGCAGCAAGCTTGCCATCGAGGATGGCTTCATCGCCGATATCGACCTCTCCCAGGGCCAGCGCAAGCGGGTCGCCCTGCTGCTGGCCCTGGCAGAGCAGCGGGAGGTGATGCTGTTCGACGAGTGGGCCGCGGATCAGGATCCCCAGTTCCGCCGCATCTTCTATCAGGTGCTGTTGCCGCGTCTCAAGGAGATGGGCAAGACGGTGATCGCCATCAGCCACGACGATCACTACTTCTCTCTGGCCGATCGCCTGCTGGAGATGCGCCAGGGCCGCCTCACCGAACTGACCGGCGAGCAGCGCGAGCAGGTGAGCCGGGATGCGGTCGCCCATCTGGATGGCAAGGTGCCGACCTGATGCTGGCACCGATGAGACTGGCAGCAAGCCAGCACAGGAATTGCTTATGTTCGAGATGAAATCCGCCAGCTTCGCGGTCAATGACCGCACGCTGCTGCACCCCACCAGCCTTCGCTTCGAGCAAGGTCGGGTCTATGGCCTCATCGGCCACAACGGGTCGGGAAAATCGACCCTGATCAAGCTGCTGGCGCGCCAGCAACCCCACAGCGGCGGGGAGATCCTGTTCGATGACCAGCCGTTGTCTGCCTGGGGCAACCGGGAGTTTGCCCGTCAGGTGGCCTATCTGCCCCAGCACCTGCCGAGTGCCGAAAACCTGCTCGGCCGCGAGCTGGTGGAGATGGGGCGCTACCCCTGGCGCGGCCTGCTGGGCCGGATGGGAGCGGAAGATCACCGTCAGGTGGAGCGGGCCATCGCCCTGACCCACACCGAACGCTTTGCCGATCGGCTGGTGGATACCCTCTCCGGCGGTGAGCGGGGACGAGTCTGGCTCGCCATGCTGCTGGCTCAGGAGAGCCGTTTCATCCTGCTGGACGAGCCACTGGCCGCCCTGGACGTGGCCCATCAGGTGGAGGTGCTCACGCTCGTCAAGCAGCTCAGCCGCCAGCTCAACCTCGGGGTCATCATCGTCATTCACGACATCAACATGGCCTCCCGCTTCTGCGATCGGCTGGTGGCGCTGCACTCCGGCCGTCTGCTGACCCACGGCGAGCCCGAACAGATTATGACAGGGGAGACCCTGAACGCCATCTATGGCATCCCCATGGAGGTCATTCGCCATCCGGCCCATGACCACGCCATCGCCATCGTCTGACCGGGGGCCGCTCTTGAACCGTTTATTGAAGATGGCGCCCTGTCTGCTCAGTCTGCTGCTGCCCCTGGCAGGGGAGGCCGGGCAGCTTGTCACCGCCACCGACGCCACCAGCGCCACGCCTCGCATCGCCACAGTGGACTGGACCATAGCCGAGACCCTCCTGGCTCTGGGGGTCACCCCGATGGCGGTGGGGGATGTGGCCCCCTATCGCGCCTGGGTCGGTGAACCCCAGCTTCCTGCCGGGGTGATCGATATCGGGCTGCGTGCCCAGCCCAACCGGGAACTGCTGGCGGAGCTCAAACCGGATCTTATTCTCATCTCGCCGCTGGCGGCCCCCCTGGCGCCGACTCTCTCCCGCATCGCGCCGGTGCACTCCATCGCCCTGTATGAACCGGGCACCGATCTGTGGCTGCGACTGCGGGAAGCGACCCTGACCATAGCCGCCCTGGTCAACAAAGAGACCGAGGCCGAACGCCAGCTCGCCGCGCTGGAGCTGGATCTGGCACAGATGCAGGCGGCGCAGCCCGCCGATCTGCCCCCCTTGCTGGTGGTGCAATTCATCGATGAGCGCCATGTGCGGGTGTTTGGCCATGGCAGCCTGTTCGAGGCAGTGATGCAGCGCCTCGGCCTTCGCAACGCCTGGCAGGGAGAGACCAATGCCTGGGGATTCTCGGTCGCGAGCCTGGAGCAGTTTCTCGGGATGTCGGAGGCCAGGCTGGTGGTGGTGGACCCCGTGCCCGTAGGAGTTGGTGAAAAACTTCAGGAGCCTGGATTGTGGCAGCATCTCCCGCTGGTACAGAACAATCCGGTGATCTATCTGCCTGCGACATGGAGTTTTGGTGGCATATTGGCGGCCCGCCGCTTCGCCACCCTGCTGGACGGTGCCTTGCGGGAGCAGGCTGTCCACAGAGCAACCGGGGGATCAAATCAATGAGCTCTTCTCTTTCTTCGCCCCTGCTACGCCCGGGTCTCTGCCTGTTGGTGCTGACACTGGGGCTGGCTTGCGCCGAGCTGGCGCGTCAACTGCCGGGGGCGCTCTGGTGGCAGGCCCTGTTCTCCCCCGAGCTGGACGATGCCCGCCAGGCGGTGGTCCATTTCAGCTGGCTGCCGCGCCTTGCCATCTGCCTGCTGGCCGGTGCCGCCCTCGGGCTCGCCGGTACCCTGATGCAGCAGGTGCTGCGCAATCCCCTGGCCTCGCCCACCACCCTGGGGGTGGCCTCCGGCGCCCAGCTGGCGCTGATGATGGTGACCCTGCTCGCCCCCTCCTGGCTGCTGATCGGGCGGGAGTGGATCGCCATGGCCGGGGGAAGCCTGGCCATGGGGCTGGTCTTCGCCCTGGCTTGGCGCCGTCAGCTCAATCCCGTGGTCATCGTCTTTGCAGGGCTGGTGATCAACCTCTATCTGGCCGCCATCAGCATGGGATTGCTGCTGTTCTTCCAGGAGGAGCTCAAAGGGTTGCTGGTGTGGGGGAGCGGATCTCTGGCCCAGAACAGCTGGAGCGGCGTCGGCTATCTGCTGCCACGGTTGCTGCTGGCCGCGATGCTGGCGGCGGTGCTGGTGCGCCCGCTGGCAGTGCTGGAGCTGGACGATGCCAGCGCTCGCAGCCTGGGGGTCTCTCTCAAGCACCTGAGATTCGCCGGTCTCGGCCTCGCGGTCTTCATCACCGCCTGCGTGGTGAGCGTGGTGGGGCTGATCGGTTTTATCGGGCTGGCGGCGCCCGCCATGGTGCGGCTGCTGGGGGTCAGAAAACTGGCCCAGCGGCTGCTGTGGGCACCCATCCTCGGCGCCCTGTTGCTGGCGGCCACCGATCTGCTGCTGCAGACCCTGAGCCGGTTCTGGCCTGTGCTGATCCCGACCGGCGCCATGACAGCCCTGTTGGGGGCGCCGCTGCTGCTTTGGCTGATCCCGCGTCTTGGCATCAAGCAGAGTGCGCCTAAGGCGAACTCCTCTCTGTTGTTGGCCCGCCATCCGGCGCCGACCCGCCTTGTCGGCCTGATGGTGTTGGGGCTGGCTGCGGTGGTGATCGCCTCCCTGTTGTTTGGACAGGGGATAGGCGGCTGGGGTTGGCCGAGCTGGCTGCGGTGGCAGGCCCAACTGGAGTGGCGCTTGCCGCGCACGCTGGCAGCGGGTGCCGCAGGCGTGTTGCTGGCGCTGGCTGGCACCTTGTTGCAGCGAGTCAGCAACAACCCCATGGCGAGCCCCGAGCTGCTGGGGGTGAGCGGTGGCACCTTCATGGGGGTGATTGCGGCGGCCCTGTTGCTGCCCGCCTTGCCGCTGCCCATGATGCTGCTGGGGGGGCTGATGGGCGCCTTCGCCTGCCTGTTGCTGCTGGTGCTTATCAACCGGCGCAACGGCTTCCAGCCGGAGCGGATACTGCTGTCTGGCATCGCCATCACGGCGCTGTTCGAGCCGTTGCAGGCCATCGCCCTGGCCAACGGCGACCTGCGGGTGCAGCAACTGCTCTCCTGGATGTCCGGCTCCACCTATTACGTCACCCAGCCGGTGGCCCTTGCCCTGGTGGTGTTGGCGCTGCTGATGCTGGCAGCCTGCCTGCTGGTGAGCCGCTGGCTCGATCTCATGCCCATGGGGCCGGCGGTAGCGACGGCTCTGGGGATCCATCTCGGCCGCGCCCAGCTCACCATCCTGCTGCTGGTGGCCGTGCTCACCGCCAGTGCCACCATGGTGATAGGCCCGCTCTCCTTTGCCGGTCTGCTGGCGCCGCACCTGGCCAGATTGATGGGGCTGGTGAGGGCGCGCTGGCACCTGCTCGGTGCCGCAGGCTGTGGCGCTTTGCTGATGGTGTCGGCGGACTGGATCGGCCAGCAGATCCTCTTTCCCCAGGAGGTGCCCGTCGGTCTGGTCTCCACCCTGTTAGGGGGCACTTACTTCATGTGGTGCCTGCGCCGTCTCTAGGTTGGTGGATGAAAAGCGCACAAAAAAGCCCGGGATGAACCCGGGCTTTTCATTGCCTGCTCTGCGGACTTACTTGCCGATGCAGAATGTAAATAATCTATTATCTTCAATATGTTAGTGGCTTTTCGGGGGCCGCTTGGGGTAAAAGTAACTAAAACAGCATATTGAGAGGCCGCTCACGGGTTTCTGCTATCGTGTAGCGTTCCCACATAGTCCATTCTCGATCGTGCAGCCTTCCCATATGAATCAACGCGATGCTACTACACGCATTCAAAACCGCTTTTTAGGTGAGTTTTGAACATATTTTGAACCGACCATAGCACCGTCCGGTGTCTGGAAAGCCGCTTTTACTCTTCGAACCGTGCAAACTTCCCAGAGGTGGTTTGGCTAACCGTGCAATCATCCCACATACCGTCAATTTAATCCCAGCCCTTTATCAGCCTGGCTGAGCGGGCTTTTAGGCCCTCTAGAATGGTGCTGCTGATGGCATCGGGGAAGCCCGCTGGCAATTGCTGGGTAACACGCTTAATAACATCATCAACGGAGTTGGCCAGTTCTGTCAGGATCTCTTCCATAGCAGAACGCTCAAATCCCACAGCTTTCGCCGTTTGGAAGAAATGACGCGGGAATATCTGCTCAATGGCGTATTTCTTTCCCTTGCTGCTTGCTAGGCCCATAGCGAGCTTGGCGTCCCTTCGGTTGAGGCCTCGGCCGCCAAACACTGGATAGACAGATAGGATGTCGTAAAAAGGGGTCAGGCGAAAACGCCCTTCCGGTTCAATAAAGACCGAGAAGTTCTTTGCATGGCCATCGGTGGCCGCCAGCAGCCAGAACAGGACCTGAGATTTCATGAACAGGTAGCGATCCTGTTCTGGTGTCGCAGAGCCCAGCAAGGTTTTCATGATGTCAGTGATCCCCGGTCCTCCATGGTTCTCGTATTTCCGTGCTGACGGAACATTCAATACCTGACAGAAATCTTCTTGGGGAAGGCGCATGATCCAACTGCGATCGGCAGCGTAACGTCTGTCGAAGCGTTCCACAGCCAGTGCTTTGACCTGGCCAACCTGCATCATGAAGCAGTTAGGTACGGGTAGACCAAACTCCTTGGCAATCAGAGTGCAGAGATATTCGTTTTCTACGCTCTGGGAGAGGTCTATCGAGTAGGAGTGGCTTTCAATCTTGCCGATAGGGAGTTTGATAATGTGGGTTGTCGGCGTTGCGTTGAGTGGCAAGTACCAACGGTCATCGAGATAGAGCAGCGCAGTCTTTTCTTGCGCCCCGGCGATAGAGATCCGGAACTCCTCTTGCTCTCTGACCATCCCCAAAGGGATTCCTGATTTGTAGCTGGTCAGGATCTGCTCGAGCTCGTCATCGGAAAGTGCTTTGTAGTCGATTCGCCTGACATCTGGAACGTCGTGCCCTTCGGTAACCAGCTGTAATGCCCCTACGCTATCCTGGCCAATGCAACTGAGCAGATCGAAGGGCTGGGTTGATGCCGCTTGATAGCGTGCTACAACCCTGTTTCTCACCTCCGTATTATCTGGCAGCAGGTTGTCGAAGAAGTTATAGGTTTCATCGCCCCGGTAGGCCTGATGGCGCAATGGCATGGAGAGTGAGATCGGACGGCTGCCCGGTTGTGCTAGCCATGACTCATGGTACTGAAACTGATGGGCGCCGCTGGTAGTTTTGGTGAATGTGCCTACCCGATAGCCGTTCATGTAGACAGCCAGATTGGCCATTACCACTCCTCCTTCCAGCCCGATGCCGGACTCTCGGATGACTCATTGCGGGGTTTGATATCCACTGACAATTCGAGCGCTGCGAGGATCTTGAACAGGGTTTCCAGCTTGGTGGACTCAGGATTGAGCTCGAAGCTGGAGACTGTGTCTTGCCTAATCCCCACTTTCTCGGCCACTTTGCCTTGAGAGAGCTTTTGAGAAAGCCTGGCATCCTTGATACAGGCGCTCAGCTGCTTGGCGCTGGTTACTTTCATGATTCGACAACCTGGTAGCGTGCCTTCTTCCAATTTACACGCTATGGCAGGTATATCAATATTTACCTGTTATAGGAGGTAAATGTAACTCACACGCTGTAGGCGGTATCTAACATTTATCCCCTATAGCGGGTAAGAGAACAGCAGACGGGGAGATTACCAAGCCATGGGGTAAAGAACTGCCGCGCTACGCTTGGCTGCTGGCTTGTTCGGTGAGTCGAAAAGATGACTCACCTCAAAGCCCAGCTTCTGTAGATTTCCTCCTTTGGCATCCCATTCAGCAGATCAGGAATGGTGAGCAACGTCGCTTAAATACTCAAATACAACTCAAAAGCGACTTTGTGATGACGGATCACACTTAAAGTTTGTGCTGTCAGATCAAAAGGCTATCGAAAGGTTGTGTTTCGATCGTCATGTGGTGGTTCTAAAAAGGTATACCCCATAAAAACCACTTAATACCCTCTCGAAAATCATATTGAAACCACTTATATTGAACCAATAATTTGGAACCACTTTAAACAGACTGATGGGGGTTTCAATGTTCATACGGGCGTATTTACGTGCATCGACTATGGAACAGGATGCTGAGCGGGCACGAGAGCTGCTGATTGGTTTTGCTGCTGAGCATGGCCATCAGATTGCCAGTTTCTATGTAGAGAATGAGTCGGGGGCGACGCTGGACAGGCCTGAGCTTATGCGGCTGATCCGTGATGCTGCAGATCGTGACATTGTGCTGGTAGAGCAGATTGATCGTCTGGCTCGCCTCAATCAGACAGATTGGCAAACACTGAAGCAGCTTTTGGCACAGAAACAGCTCTCCATCGTTTCTCCTGAGCTTCCGACTTCCTGGGTGGCATTACAGGGGGACAGCCGCACCGAGTTCACCAGCGCCATCTTGCAGGCTGTAAATGGCATGCTGTTGGATATGCTCGCAGCCGTCGCTCGTAAAGACTATGAAGATCGCCGTCGCAGGCAGCAGCAGGGTATTGCCAAGGCCAGGGATGAAGGGAAATACCGTGGTAGGCAGAAGGATGAGAAGAAGCGTCAGCACATCACCAGGCTGTTGGTGACAGGCCACAGTTATTCCGTGATTCAGGAGATGCTTGGTTGCTCAAGGTACCTTATCGCCAGTGTGGCCAAGGAGGCGCGCAGTTAGCTCCAGAAGTAGTAATTTTTGATGACCGGCCCACCCTTGCGCTTTGGGCGTGGGGTTGTCTTGAGGTTTTTCGCTGTCCAGATAAGTGCGATGCTCAGCGCAGTGAACAGCCCGGCGGGCCAGTGCCAGCAGGTGAGTGCGGCAAGAGCCATTAACTGCAACCTGGCCGTGATGGGGCGCCTGGTGGCCCAGGCCAGTATTGGCCAGCACCAGTAAACCGGTGGCAGGCAGATCAGCAGCCATGCAAACAGCGTGTCGCCAAGTGCCATCAAGCCCAGCGCAACCACCGCCATGAGGGCGATATCAGCGATCGGTTTCATGGTGTCTCTCTTTTGCATGCGCCTTGTAGCTATACAGACTCCACACGAAGACAAGCGTGAAGAAGGCCAGCAAGCCTACCATTCCCCAACTGAACGCATCCATCGTGTTACTCCACCACTGAACATAATTTCAGCATGGCACTGAAGGCCTTGGTATTCAATCAACTTATTGAAAACGTTGGCTTTGTTCGTTCGTGACAAAGTTGGAGTACTGGAATCCAGTGGCTTATTGACCAGTGGAATCAGCGCCCTTATCCCCGGCCAATCCCTGTCCAATTCCTTTCCACATAACTATCTATCTGGAATCTTGGTGCGGATATTCCAGATAGTGGAATGTCGCTTCAGGGCATGCTTCTTGGAATATTGGTAGATGTCCTCCTATCTATCTGGAATTTAAGTATGGAGTGACCTGAGTCCACTTTAGCAGTGCATGGGCTTTCATTGCGCTAGAAAATACCTGTACCATCAGCATATTGTGGTGTTCTATCCAGTAGCATCTACAGAGTTAGTTCTGTCCGATCAAAAGCACATAAGTGAATAAGTACTCATTAATAATAAATTTTTTGTTGATCAGATGCTTTTACAACCCGCAAACAAGAAAGCGGATGTAGTAGATGATTGTTATTAGGGATAAATATGGCCACCGTACGACATTCAGATGAAAGCGACGGGACTTTACCTGCTAGTGCTTGGGTTCGTTTTTTGCGCAGCTATGGTCCGACATCGAACAACCTGACGATGTTCGACGAGTATGTTTCGCGAGCTCTGGGGCGAGCAAAAGTGAAGCCTATTCGTTTGTCCACACCGCTGTTAGAGGAGATGGTACGGCACATAGAATCCCAAACACCGGGGTCTATTCTGATCGCCGGAACTGCTGGCGATGGCAAGACGTATCACTGCCGTGCTTTGTGGGAACGCATCGGTGGTGATCCAAATACTTGGGCTGCCAAGGGCAATGTTAAAGAACTTCGTCTAGCTGATGGGCGTTTGGTGGTCTTCATCAAGGACCTTTCCGAGTTTAATGGCGAGGAGAGCGATTGGCCTTTGCAGCGGCTCGAAAGATCGGTACTTGAAGGCGATGACTCAGAAGTCGTTATCCTTGCTGCAAACCATGGTCAGATTCTCGATCGCCTCCGCGATTTAGGTAAGCGCCAAGACCGTTTCCACCCACTTCGAAAGCCGCTGCAAGAGCGCTTTTTACAGGCCGGACCGGCGCCTGCTCGCTTGGCGGTATTCGACCTCAGTCGCTCGACCAGCCGCCAGACGCTAGATGAGGTAGCCAGGGTAGTAGCAGGGCATTCCGCGTGGGACAAGTGCCAGCGCTGTGCGCTCAAGGTAGAGGGAAAAGTCTGTCCAATCGACGAGAACCGCCGCAGGCTTTTGGGTGAGTCGGACGGTAGCCAGCTTTCTCGTCGCTTGGGAGACTTGGTTGAAATCGCTAGGCTTAACGGGCTGCATCTACCTATGCGCGACTTGCTAGCACTTTGCTCGAACATGGTTCTAGGCTGCTCCGATGCCAAGCTGGCAAAGGAAAACCTTATGACCTGCGAAGATGTTGCGAAGATCCAGGAGAACGGCGATTTTGCTAAAACTAGCATCTATGTCAATGCGTTCGGCGCCAACTTGCCCAAGCGCAGGGCTTCTTACCGCCCTATTTTCAAGGCTATGTCCAGCTTTGGTGTAGGCGGTGAATCAACCAATGCCACTGATGGACTGCTGGTTTATGGTAAAGACGATTTGCGTCTGAAAGACGACTTCGATCGCCTTGTCGCAAGCGATCCTATTTACGGGGCTACGCCCTCCTTTAAGGCGGCCCAAGACGTCTATTTAGAGGGGGATGAGGGCAGCCGTTTAGAAGGGGGAGCAGCAGAGTTCCTCGCGATGCTCGAAGATCAGCGGCGCAGGCTCTTCTTTACACTTCCGGATGGGGAGGCTGGCTATCCAAATTGGTCGATGAGCGTCTTCCGTTTTGCTGGCGACTACTTAGATATCATTGAAGCACTGAAGGTGAAGAGACCTGTCAGCGAGACAGTTCGTGGACGTATCGCAAAGGGTCTCAATAGGGTGTTGACGGGTCTTCTTCTTGAAAGTACGGACCGTATTTTCATCGCCAGCTCGGGTGGTTTCACTCAAAGTCGGGTGAGTGTGCTTTGTGACCATGAGACGCTCTCCCGCAGGCAAGGCGGTATCGGTATGGCCATCAGGCTTGCTGAAGAAACGGGTTGCCCTCGACTCGACGTTGCGCTCGCTCTGGGCGCCGGCAATTCAGTTGTCTTTGACTTGACCCCCATCCGCCATGAGTTCCTCTCACGTGTCGCCGAAGGCGCTTTACCCGCGAGCTTTTCTAACGAATGCCTTGAAGACCTGTTGGCCTTCAAAGCGAAGCTTTTACGCAAGGCAGAAATCGTCAGGAAGACTGGTATGGTCGGCGATGATGACGAGATCGTCGATGAGTCCTCTGCGCTGACTCTTAACTTTATCGAGATTGAGCACGGCGGTAGCGGATTTTCTCGCACTGTAACGGTGAGGGCTCCGGAATGAGCGCAATAATTAAGCGGCCAGAAATCAAAAATGTTGATTTTTGTGTCGACGAAAACATTTGGGGGCATCGTCTTTATGATACGCAGCTGCCTCACTTGACCGTTCTGGAGTTCCTGGGTGTACTCGGCTCTAACTTGGATCGGCCGCTCAGGCCGCATAAGGAGCAGGTTGGCTCAGTCATGTTCAAGCCTCAGCGGCAAATTCGTTTGCGCGGGTTGTTGTTCAACAATCCCTACATCGCATCAATTGCGGGAAGCGCTGTGTCGGATGAGGAGAAGTGGAAACAATGGCTTGAGCGGTTTCAACTAGGCGCAACGGGCTATGGCGATGAGGACATGACCTACTTGCGTCGGTCGTTCAGCAGTTTTGATGACTTCGCCAAGGCTATCGAACTTCTGCGTTCCTCGTCGTTTGAGTCACGTAGTAACAAACGCTGGAGTTCGAAATTCGTCTTCCCTTTCGGCCCAGATGCCCTATACGAAGATCTAAATATCAGTGCTCGTGGAATGAGCAATGATCGCGGTTTCTTTGCCCGCACCGGTGAATTGCTCTATCTCATGCTCACGCGAGCCAAGCGAGGAGCTGAACTAGGCGACATCCTGGTTAAGGGGCTATTCGATCATGAGGCGCCGATGAATCGGTTAGCTAGGGTTTTGCAAGGCGCACCGCAGCACGTCGATGAGCCTCGGCAATCGGGCTATCTTCCAGAGATCGAAAATGCTCGTTTCGACCAAATATGTGAGGATTGGCTGTCCATCCTGGCTAAAGATATGCCGATCTATGATGCATTGGAGCACCTAATAGCGATCACAGGCCTGAACATGCTGCTCTACTTCCTGGAGCGAGCTAAGTGTGTCGCTGGCGATGACGAACCGGTGGAGTTTGTCTGTGAAATTGTGTCCAAGGAGCGCACCAAGATTCGAGCACTTTCTGGCGATAGTTATCAGTCCAATCAAGGGTTGCCGGCAAAGGCTGTGAGAGCTCATGTTGAATCGATCCGGACGGAAGCTGGATGGATTGCCGCTGATGACGCGGAGTTCCCGGAGTCCGAGCGTGTAAAGCTCATGCGCGAACGTTTCCAATGGCCACCAACGGATGGTGCGAATGACGAAGACTATATAGACAGCAACCCTGATGAATTGATCACAATCTTGACCGACAAAGCCTTGGCTCGCCATGAACAGCATGTCGGAAAGATTCATGCGTCATGGTCACGTGCGATCGGGCTCAGTTCCCGTAGGCTTTCGAGGCGCACCCGCTACGCGCCCAACGATAGGCTGCTTAAGTCGCTAGTAGTTTCCATCGTGAATGACCCGATGCAGTTCGACGAATTCCTCGCTGAAGCCAAGCGCAGGTATGGCCTAGTGATTGGCGATGCTGAAGGCGCGCACTTGGTCGAAGCAAAGTTAGTAGATCAAGAAGAGCTCAGTAATAACCAATACAATTTAGAAGCCCGACTGGTCGGTTTAGGCCTGGTTCGCAGGCTCTCCGATTCTTGCTCGTTTGTAGAAAACCCGTTTGCGTTTCAAGGAGAGGCTGCATGCTGACGGATCGCATTATTGGTCGCGTCGGCGCGAACATCCTCGCTCAACGCATATCTAATCCAGGTCAGCCTAGCGAATTGGCAGCTTTATTCAGGCTCGACAAGCTTTCAGCCAACCAAATTGCGGCGGTGGCGCAAGCTATCCTTGCCAACCCAGATCTGTGCGCCAAAGTTGATCTGATGATCCCAGAGGTCTTGGTGCAAGGCCAAGGTCTCCCCCCAGAAATTCTAATTGCGCACAACGCAGGCTACGTCCGCAACAACGCTTCGACCACGAAGGCTGCGATCCTTACTGCGAATGGCAACGAACACAACTTGGCCGATACCTTGGGTCACGTCATGGCCCTGGGAGCCAAAGAGATGCGTGCTGACCCTGAATCGTGGGTTGAAGCAACACTCCACTCGGGTGGCATTGCGCCGGTGCCTGATGACAGAGCTGTATTTCAGACGGCTCTTGGCGGATTGCTCGCCACCTCTGAACTCTCGCTAGTGCAACTTGGTGAGTTTTGTGCAGCCATTGTCGAGGCATCTACTTTGCGCGGGCTGCCTATCCGAGATGCGATTGGTTTTGCTTTGCCTTGCGCGGGATTACCCAGGGACAGCTCCTATTTCTCGAATGCCAAGACTTTCATTGCGTCACGTAAGCCATGGCACAAGGCTTTCACCAATCTCTTTGCTCAGCGCGCGCCGCTGCTCAAAAAGCTTCGCCAAAACGGCCAACCTCTCGACCCGGAAGAGATCTCCGAGCGTATAGAGGCTCATGCAGCAGAAATTACGGACGCAGCCCGCCAAGCGCTCGAAGCCTTCATCGCCGCTCCAGCCGGAGATCAAGAGGCATCCGATGCTCTCGCCCAATTTGAGTGGGAGAGTGACGGTGTATATCTAGCCTTTGACAAACCCAAGGAAAAGCAGTTGGGTTTAGCGAAGTCGACGATTCACTTCTTCGACCATGATTGCGACCAAGAGAACTCGCTTGATGATGAGGGGCGCAAACTTCTGGAAGACCTAGAAAGCCGTGAGCGACGATCCGAGTTTACTGAAGAAGATGAAGCTTTTTTCGTCAAGCAGAGAAGGCTTTTGGAACAGGACGCCAAACTTTTTTCGCGCTGGGAGAAAGCCCTCTACGGTAAGCCTATTGACTGCAATGATTTCTTCGAAGGTTTTGCTCGGGTTGTCAACAGCCTGCATGCCGGCCTTCGTGATACGCAAGGAGAACGAATCCTTCGCTTCACTGTGAACAAGGGGCGAACGGAGTGGCGAGAGCGATTCAATTACGACGCTGGTTGCTTCTTTTCTGCAATGTATCGCGGTTTGAAAGAGCTTATGGGTGCAAAGGTTGACTGGAAGGTCACTCGCATGACTACGGCAGACCTACCAGACCCCTTGTTTGACTTTGAGCGATACATCTCGAAAGAAAAAGAACTCGCAACCAGCCGCAACAAAAAACTCAAGGTTCAAAGTTCGCTTTCCCGAGCTGCAATGCAAATAAAATTCGATGTAGAGCTGCTAGGCGTTACTGGCGGCATTGAGACGAAACTAGCGAAGACCCAGCTTCTTTGGAGTTACAAACCCACTTCTATTGGTTTGTCGATGGTTGCTGACATGAAACGTCTCTTGAATAAGGGCGCAGTAGGTTGTACGGAGGTTCCCCGCCGCCTTGTCAGCAAGAAGGGGGGGGTACAAAGCGTCTCGTTACTCGATACTGGCACTTTGGAAGCAACATATTCGACTGATGCAGGCTCGTTGGTTCCGGCGACTAACAGGCTTCGGAGCTTTCGCCAAGAGATAAAAAATCGGATCAAAGATCTTGCCCATGAAGGTCGGCTGACTCAAGACCAGTATAAAGAAGTAAAAACTGCGTGGGATACGTTTGAGCAAGATTACATCAGTGCGATGGAGTGCTTCATCAATACAGGGTTGCAGGGCGATGTGATTATGCGTCAGGCCGAATCTTTTGCCACTCTATTGAACACCCTGATGGCGCATGCTCGTGGTGACGTTTGCCGTTCACGGCTAGTCTCCGAAATACTCTCTGTGGGAACCGCCCGCGTTGTTGGTGACAATCCAACAATCATCATTCCTCCGTGGCATCCAGAGCGCATGAAAGCCTTGGCTGTGAAGACGCGGCGTATTGCCGGTTTCGCCGGCCATTTGCTATCGAGCAGTCGCATACTTTACGGCGACCGCGAGATCTTTATGCGAGAGCTTTCTGACGAAATAGCCCATCCGTTCTATCCGGAGATCGCGGTGCTCAATCTGGATGGTGCTATGGCGCTGGTCTCCGTGAGCAGCACTGTCAACGGCTATAGCTTACTGGAGTCGCCCACTCATGGTGCGAAGGAAGCCATGACCGATGTCGATCCGACAGCCGCGGCCAAACAAGCGCGCGAGCTTTTGGAACGTTATGTTGGACTGCAGCCCCATGAGGCAAACAACCTTAGCGTTGTACTCTATAATGCAGATGCAGCCGAGCTACCTCTCGCCACTGTCCGAGAACTTTCATCTATCCAAGAAGATGGCAAGCTTCAGTGCAGCGTTTCAGTGCGCCACTCAGATCCAAGTAAGCTACGAAGGATTTATGGTGAACTCGTCAATAAGGCAGGAGACGATCCCGATCTACCAGTGGTGAGTGAAACTAGCGATAATTTCATATCGAAGCTGCGGATTTCAGTGACGCCCCTTTCGGCTACCCCACGTGAGAGTGCGCAAGGTTTCAAGGCCTTTGATGTAGCCTTCCTGCATGACGTAGTTGCGCGAGCTGCACAGACCGAGTGGCTCCCTGTGGCCTGGTCTAACGATCGGTCCAACGTGGAGCATGCCCCTTCGCGCTGGTCTTATCGAAGCGTGTCTGGTGAGAACGAGCTGAAGTCAACTACATTCCTGACCTGCCCATGGCAAACAGCATCTGGCTGGGCATATGTGTCGGCTGTGGCTGCTGTTTGTCGCCAGACGGACGTATTGCAAGGAGAGCGATTCCTGCCTGCTCGTCGTATTTCTTTGCAAAGCCCAGAGCTAGCCTCAATGGTCAAGGATGCACATGAGCTGGCTGAATGGGTGGCTACCTACGATGAGCTTCTCGACAAGCGTCAGCTCCAACACAACGACATCACTGTGGTGCGTTACCGCCGGGGCTCTACCAATGGCCGTAATATGATTGTCAGTTCCACCTCGGAACTCCGGCTGCTGGATGTGCTCGTACGCAGGCGCCTGCAAGAGTTGAACCTCCAACTTCAGCCTGATGAAGTCCAGGCTGCTGCGGACAAAGCGAAGCGTGATGCGCTTTCAATCTCCGGCGATATTGTGCTTCGTGCGGCTAAACGAGGAGTTTCCGCTGGAGAGATGATCGGACTTGTGCTTAGTCGCTACCTACTTACTGAGGAGTTCAAAGCGGCAGGAAAGCACAGCCTTACCGCCTATTTCTTACTTGACGATTATGCAAGCTGGCTATCACAGCCAGAGAGCCGCATAGCGGATATTTTGGCGCTCAACGTAGAAGAACACGATGATGACGTCCGAGTCGCCATTGCTATTGTTGAGTCAAAATATGTCGGGGTTGATGGACTAGCCAATGCGCGTCGTGGTTCCAAAGACCAACTCCTAGCAACCTTAAGTATGTTTCGAGAGGCGCTTTTTGGTGATCCAGGCCGCCTTGATAGGGATGTCTGGTTGGCACGTTTGGCAGATATGCTTATCGATGCGGACATTCCTCCCGGTATGACTGGCTTGATGGAGCGTGCCCGCGTTAAGTTGCGAGAGGGCAATGTGGAGATCTCTCTACGAGGTTACTCGCACGTCTATATCCACAATTCGGATGCAGGTTCGATTTCTGCATCCGATCAAGAGCTGTTGGATGACACCGAGGGCGTCAAGGCTTGGCAAGAAGTCTTCGACAGGCCGGATGTCCGAAAACTCGTCGAAACTTATGCCAAAGGCTTAGGTGCTCACGAGGCCCGGGCAGGTCTTGGTGCTCAACAGCCTTGGTGTGGGCACTCTTTCAAAAAGCCCGCACCAAGAGTGCAATGGTTGGCCACAATTGATCAATTAAGCAGTAGTCAAGCTGACTCCTCTTATGAGCCTGTTTCTGGTTGTGTCGTTTCGACGACTGAGCCGAGCAGCCTCGCGCAAAAGTCTTCGGCTATCAAAGATGAGTTGGCCCCAGTCTCCCCATCGGATACTGCTTCTGTTAAGAGCCAGGTTACTGCCACTGTCACCGGGTTGGGGGAGACGCTTTCCAAGCTGGTCACATCGAAGTTTGCTGGTAGTGCACAAGCTGATGCCGAGAGGGAAGAATGGGCCGAAAATGTAACCAAGAAGCTAAAAGCCGCGCTTAATAGTTACGGCCATCAGGCTGCTATCTTGGGCACACGCTTGACTCCTAACGGTTGCCTGGTCCGTTTGGCGGGCTCAGATAAACTTCGTGTCGAAGATATCGAGAACAAGCGTACTCAGCTTTTGACCACCCATGCGATCAGCCTTGTCACAGTTCAACCCAAACCGGGAGAGATTGTGGTGACGGTCGCGGGCGCAAAAAGGCAGGCTGTCTCTCTTTGGGAGCTTTGGTCGCGTCGAGAGCTAAACAGAAATGTTGCGGGTATCAACACCTCATTCTTGCTAGGGCTCCAAGAAATCAACGGTGCGCTCCTGTATCTGAATTTGGGCTCTGAGTTCGGCGGGCTATCGTCTCATGAGCCCCACTCATTGGTGGCTGGGGCTACAGGTAGTGGAAAATCAGTACTCATACAGGCGCTTCTATTAGATATTGCTGCGACTAACCCTAAGGAACTCGCCCAAATTATCTTGATTGACCCGAAGATGGGCGTGGATTACGCGCCTCTGGCCGACTTACCTCATATGCGCGATGAGATTGTCACTACCAAGGAAAAAGCCGCCGAAGTACTCGAGGCTTTGGTGCAAGAGATGGAGGAGCGCTACCGCGCCTTCGCCAGAGCTAGGTCCCGTGATTTGCCGACCTACAACTCGAAGGTTTCGACTGAAGAGAGGTTGCCTATGGTCTTCTTGGTTCACGACGAGTTTGCCGATTGGATGCTCGACGACGCTTACAAAGCGTCAGTTGGCGCTGCGGTCCAGCGATTGGGCGTCAAAGCCCGAGCTGCGGGCATTCACTTGATCTTCGCTGCTCAACGCCCTGACAAGGATGTAATGCCGATGCAACTTCGTGAGAACTTAGGCAATCGCTTGATCTTAAAAGTATCCAGCGAGGCGACTTCTAAAATTGCGCTCGACAGGCCTGGAGCTGAGTTGTTGCTGGGGCGTGGGCATCTAGCAGCGAAGCTTAATGGTGAGCAAGGGTTGGTTTTTGCGCAAGCACCTTTTCTTGACGATGACGAAATCGGTGCCGCTGTGAATGCAATCATTCAAGATGCAGGAGACGAGACCAAGCTATGAGCTTTCCGAGTACAGCGTTTTCTCCAGCCGCTGCTGTGTTAACTCCGGTTACTACTGCTTTTCCTATTTCAGGGCTTAGTCAAGATGTTGTGTCAGATATTGTAGACCTAGCTTTCCATGGCTCAATCTTCGAAGTTCGGATGCAATATTCGACTAAGGCATGGAACGCAGCTGCATTATCACGCCATCTGTGGACTGAACTCGCGTTTCCTCCAAACCCGAGAAGTTCTGTGCCAAAACAGCCCGGTGTTTACGTTTTTATAGTGCGGCCAAAGTTATTTGGCCTTTTTCAGACAAGTGGTCTTTTGTATGTCGGCAAAGCTACGAACTTGTATGAGCGCGTCGGTGCGTACATTTCAGAAGTTAACAAACGACACTCAATGAGCAACCGTCCTCACATCTGGCGTATGTTGAATGTCTGGAACGGTCATCTCCATTACATATACACAACAACCCCAACTGTTGCTGATGCAGAAAATCTAGAGGAGCGGATGTTGGAGGCGCTCTTGCCATACTTCAACAAAGAGTTTCCAGCAGAAACGAGCAGAAGACAGAGAGCCTTCCCATGAAAACAACTACCTTACTCCCTGCAATCCGGTCACGTGTTGGTGATTGGAGCTTTTACGTCACCACTCTCACATTCGCGGAAGTGGCCACACTAGTGAAAGCGCCTGATGAGATCCACGAGCGAAAGCAGTTGGCTGACTGGATCCAGCGTGAGGCGATCGAAACACATGCAGATGCTATCAAAACGTATATAAAGGCCTCGCCCCAACGTTTTCTTGGCTCCCTTATTATCGGTGTATACGGTGGAAGCCCAGACTGGAGCCCCCTCAAAGTGAAAATCACTGAGCATGAGTTAGTGTCGGAGGAACAACTTTCGCGCATTGAAGGCGCACTAGGGTTACTGCATCTTTTCGGTGACGAGAAGTTATTCGCCATCGATGGACAACATCGAGTCGCGGGTATTACTCGTGCGCTGTTGGATGAACCAGCAGACTCCCAATTGAGAACCGACTGCGTGAGTGCAATTTTTGTTGCCCACGACCCCACTACAGATGCAGGAAAAGCACGAACTCGGAGGCTCTTCACTACTGTTAACAAGAAAGCAAAACCGATTGCACGTACGCAGACAATCGCATTGGACGAGGATAACGGCTTTGCTATCGTGACTCGACGGCTCATTGACACGTATCCACTCTTTTCAGATGAGGGTAAGCGAGTTCTTTATGCCAGCACAGGTTCCCTTCCAGCGAGTGAATTCCGAGCTATTACAAGCGTAGTTGGGTTGTTTGAGCTGGTAAAAGACTTGTATGGGGGGGGGAATAGCAGCTTCGACCAAAAGCGCCCAAGTGATGATGCTATCGATGAGCACCTTCAGTTCTGCGTCTCATACTTCGACGCACTACTAGAGTGGGTACCTGAATATGTAGAGGTTTTTAAGAAATTAAATGGGCAACCTGGAGACTATAGAACCAGAGAAAACAATCATCTTCTCTTCAGGCCTGCAGGCCAAAGAGCGTTTGCTCGGGCAGTTCAACTTCTCGTTGCACGCAAGATGCCACTTTCTGATGCTGTGAAAGTGCTATTGACTGCAGAGATGAATATTTTAAAAGAGGATTGGCATCACGTGCTTTGGAATCCGGTGACCGAAACTATGGTCACCGGAACAATGATCGTTGCAGAAGCGCAACTTCTTCGCCTATCTGGCCAGAACTTGCGCAATTGCACAAGCGCGAAAAGACTGGATCGCCTGTTGGAGTCCGCCAGCCAAGGCTAATATCATATATTGTAATTCTGCGCTGTAGGTTTGACCTTCTCTCATTTATGGCAAATGTTGCAGGAACCATTGCCTTCGTCTACCCCGTACACATCGTCGATGTCTTCGGGGTTGTCCTTCATCGGCCGCAGAGGATTGACAGGGATAGATAGGCGAAGACGAGCGCGGCGGGTCTCGTACTCAGCCTTGATCTGGGCAATACGTTCTGGCTTTTCTAAATCCCCGAGAGATTCGCCCTTAGACCAAGTGAAAGGCGACCCATGCTCTAAGGCGTCCTTCTCTAGCTCCTTGGCTTTTTCGAAATCCTCGGGGTGTTGCTCTTTAAGGCGCACCCACTCGATCTTCTGTTGGAAGAAACAAAAGGTGCAGCCACTGCGCGAGCGCCATTCATAATACTTCGGATAGCCCACACCGGAAGACTCTAGGATGTCGACCACGCCTGCTTTGTCTATCCCAGCTTCACGAAAGGGAAAGCTCACTATCAGATTTTCTGATTTTGCTGCGTACCCTTCACGGTATTCTTCATCAGCACGAATTGCCACGTAGGAAAATACTGTATCTCCGGCAGCTAGCATTGGTTTCACCCATTGCTCAAATGGAGCTAGCTTTAGCTGTCGAGTGCACCAGCGCGTCTGTGGGCTGGGCAGGAAATGGTTGTACTCGCGAAGCCAGAAGCGGAAATCTCGGCGAGGGTTGAGTCGTGCGATGGGCTTACCCAAATAACCTTCGAGTTTCCCCAAAAACTCATAGACTTCTGGAAGCTCTTCACCGGTGTCAGTAAAGAAATACTCAATGTCTAGTTCGGGGTGGTGGTCACGCATCCACACAGCCAAAGCTGCGCTGTCCTTTCCACCGGAGAGGCCCAAGACGTGTCGCTCAGTCATCCGCAAACTCCTTTTTCTTTGCCAGTTTCATCCCGGTTTTGGCCAGGATTGCCAGCAATACATCAGTATCAAACCCTTGAGCTTGCAGCATCGATGCCAGTTCAGCGGCCTTTTCTTCTACTGTTTCACGATGACGCTCCGAAATAGCGAAGGAGCGAGAGAGCGTCGTAGTATCTGCTCCAGCGCCAATGACCAAGGCGATGGCCTCGCTCTTTGCCTCACGGCCTTTGACTGCGACGAATGCCTCGGTCTCGCGGAAGCGCCTTGCAAACTGGACAAGTTCTAACACAGCAGTATCTATATGACGGTCAACCCAGTCTCGCGGGGGTTTATCTGCCGCCAGGCTCAAAATACCCTCCAATAACTGTCGGCTACCATCGTATGAGGCTAACCGTGTCGAGAACGCATTGAGTCTAAAGTCACCTGAAACGCCTGCCACAGTTTTCGCTCTTTCGCGCAGAGAGGATAAGTCATCGGGTGTAGCATCCAGTGCTTCGAGCATTTTGCCTTCGACTTCGGCAAGCATCTTTGAGTAGGCGGTTGCGATTTCTTGCAGTGGAGCGCGTAGAGCTATCACGTAGGCGTTGCCATCGGTTGTCTCTAGCTGCGAGGGTAAGTCGACAAACAGGACTTTGTGTGGATCGCTAGCCTTTAACAGCATATCTCTGATTGCTTTGGCGGTTTCACCTAAGCGTTGCGTACGTCGAGACCATTCTGGCAGGTTGAAAATCATCGCCACAAGGCCTCGTGCTGCCTCTAATGGGTCTGCAGCCCCACCTTTTTCCCCAACTTCCACCAAGAGACTGGAGATGCCTTCTAGAATTCGGCTCTTGTCCTCATCAATAGCAATCCAACGGAGCGTAAAGCGGGAAGAATCTTGCAGGTACTCATCGATATCCGCATCGCTGAGTCGTGGTATGAATATACCGTCCTTATACACAGCGATGTTGGCTTTGTGCGCCAGCAAGAACGCTGTTAAATAAACGGGTAAGATGCCCCGCTTCATACCTATACTGCACCAACAGTTGTATATCGTATTTACGCTGATATGGGCGCTCGCATCCGAGAATAGTTGTCGTGTAGCTTCCCAGAGATGCATAAAGCCATTAGGCGAATCTTTCGATGGCTCGCAAAAACGCCAAACACCTCCTTCGAATCGGTAAAGATCTGAGGCAACAAGCAGAGTTTCGAAAAGCCCACGCTCGGCAGGGAAGCCCTCCATACCTAACCGCTCCTGACCTTCGGCGTTGATCATGGCATGAAGTAAATCGCGTCGGGCCTTGACGCTGTTGCTCGACACGTTGTCGCGGTTGACTAGCTCGCTCCACACTCGAGGGCAATGTTCATAGAGATTGTCGGCGAGGTCTGATGCGATAGGCGAAAGCTTCGCTCCTGGTTCGATGATCTTGTCGCTACCATCGTGCCATTTACACAGTGAAACCGCTGCTTGGAGTTGGTCTTCGAGATTGGATCTGGTGGCAGCCAAGCGAGCTAAAACTTCTCGGCGGGCGACTGGGTCACCGCTAAGCTCGTGGCGCTCTTTTACCTGTTCTAATGCCACCAATTCAGCCGACAGCTCGGCGATCAGTGTGTGGTTGTCCGGGATGCCTACCAGCACAGGCCAAGGTTTTTTGTAAGCACAGCCCTGAGCCCGCTCCCGAGCTTCACGAATGGACATGTCAAGGTTCGGAAGCGCCAGGATGAATTGGCCGAACTCGCCCCGTTGGGGAGAGTAGGCTTTGGCGATCTTTTCCGCTTGCTCGATACTATGTAGTGATAGTTCCATCCAGCGCATTGAGCCCGTAGCATGGTAATGCCGCTTGGCTACAACGGGACGCATGCCCATGAGTTGGGATAACTTGGTAAAGTCGATTCCTGGGGATGCGGCCAGCGCTTGCTTAATAGCCGCATCAATGTCGAAATCGCTGCCCTCAAAGACGGACCAAGCTCCTGTATAAGTCTTATACAAAGCCACTTTTAGCGATGTGAGCTTCTTAAGAACATTCTCGATCTGTTCTTGTGGTACATCGTGGAAGAGGCTTGAAAGGACTGGTAGGTCAGCTGACAACCCCGAGCCATTACGGAACAGATCAATGATGGCAATGTTTTTTATCATTGCCACCAGAAGAGGGTCGTTCGACTTGGCCTCGGCGCGCTCAACAGCTTCGACCGCTTGGGACCAGCGGTGTCCATCGGAAGAAGCCAGAATTGCCGGTTCTAAATTCGCACGCAGATAATCCCAATAATCGCTAGGGCGATACCACGCCGATTGGTCCTGCGGCGTCGATTGAAGGTAGGATCGGAAGCCGTGGGGTTCAACTGAGGAGAGGAAACCGAATGTACTGCGTTCGTTTTGACCGAATTGTCGTTTGGAGATCGGCCCCAATAATGAGGCCATCGTCGGGTGAAGCGGCCAGCAGCGCTCTAAGGAGGTAGCAAAATCACTGCCGACTGCGGGGCGGCGCGATCTGATAGCATCGGCGACAGATTTTGAAGCAGAGCGAACCCATACCGGACACTGCTTGGTTTCTATAGCACTGCCTATAAGTTCGACAACCTCATCGCTTGCAGCAACGAATGGAAGGTCCAAGTAACGGCCTTGAACCTTGGCCCAGTCGTCACGAGCACCAATGCCAAGACGGTTGGCGTACTGTGCAAATGCTTGATGCAGCACTCCAATCACAACCAGCCGGCCTTCGGAGCGTGCAGATGCCTCTGCGAGCTCTTGGAAGAAATAGACATCGTCGCCCGAACCTAAGGCTGAGGCTTCAAGGAATTTCCCCATCTCATCGATGAAAACCAGGACACCATCATTCGGGCGATTTTTGGCTTCGGCAAGAAGGTCGGCAATGACACTTTGGGCATTGGGTTTGTTTTGACCACCGATGCCCTTGCCTTGCGCTTTGCGTAAGGATGCGTCAAGTTCCTTGAGTACGCTGCCTCGTCGACCAACCACCGGGATTACAAGCCAGCCGGTTTGAACAGGGAATGCTTTGTCGAATTCCGGCTTCGAACTTAGGCTTAAGACGGAGCGAGCTTTCTCTCGGAGGCTTTTGTCAGGGTGTAGGGCGCTAGCTAAGGCAACAGCTAAAGAAGACTTGCCTCCGCCGAATGGGCCTGTCCATGTAAAACTACGTTGGTTGGTTGCCGCAAGCTGTCGACACATTCCATCCACCACTGTAGATGCGGTGGCATGGAAGATATAGCCGTCCAATGCATCGGAACGACCAATGTCTGCATCGATCCGGATTGAGCGTTGGTATTGGCGCGATATCTGAACGATGTCCGATAGCACCGGCTCTTTTGTCTCAATCATAGGCTCGTCTAACCATTTCATTTTTGTAGCTATCGGCAAGATTTTTTCTATGGACTTGGCGAAGTCCCGCTGAATCAGTCCACGCAAGCTTGCCCTCGGTGAAGTCGGCCAAAGAAATTAGCCTTTGGGCAATCGACTCCTCATCGAGCTTGAAAACGCGTCCTGGCGATCCTTCGGCATAGGTGATCGCTTCGAAGGCTAGCGAGCTTTGATTAGCTGCTGTCTTATTCCAAAAATCGATAAGGGCATAGGTAAAGATGCCGTCATGGAGTGAGGCTTTGGGGCCTCGCCGGAACGCGTATTGCCCTTTATGGACCTCATGGAGCAGTCCCAATTCACCAAGTAGAGGCTCGGCAAAATCTTCAGGAGAACCACTTGCTGCTCGTGGAGCGTAGCTACGTATGCAGGTTTCCAAGTCACGAGAAACTGTGGCTATAGATAGTCGATGCTTAGGGTCAAGACTGCGGGCGTAGAGCGCCAAAGGATCTTCGAGCTCTTGGCGTGTGAACGTAGGAGTGGTTACATGGTTGAATAGCCAATACCACGTGGTGGAGCGAATACATTTGCCTGCTAGCTGCCAATGCACGAACCATGCGGTGGAGGGGTTTTCTGCATACGGATCTAGGCCGTCCTTTGACAGACTGTTCATGGCGAACTCTGTTACGCGGAATGCGTCCCCTTCATCGGTCATGATTCCACATGCCAAAGCCCAATGTCGAATCGATGCAACCATGTTCTTGCCTACACCGAAGGTTGCGATAGCGGAATCATCGGTGAAGACAGTTTTGGGGATCTGCCCATTGGCTGCTTGGTCGAAAGCTTTCTTAAGCCACATTTGACGTAGTGGAAAGGTTTCGTGTCCAGAGAAGTGGACTAACTTCTCACGGTTGAGTTTTGAGGTTGTATTTTTCATGTTCGACAGCTTACACGGAACTGGTGAAGTCCTCCAGTCGGAATGTGACTACTGAATTTATGTATAAATACACAGTATTTTGTTCCCAATGGTGAACATCGAAGCTGAAGATCTTACGCCGGGAGGTAAGCTAAGAAGATTAGAGTGGAAAATAACAATACCTTTTTGAGAGCTCTAACTATCTCTTGCCAAAATTTCACATGTGAAATTTTTCTCAGAAAACGCTGTAAGTGCCCAAAATGGGCACTTACAGCGGTCTGGATTTCGCCAAGCCCCCGGTACGCTCTTGCATGCTGATGTTTGTAACTAGGAGACAATCTGCATGCGCGAACAAAATTCGTCAGTTTTCAGCGATCCGAATGGGACAATCCTGAAAGAGCTTTATGAGCTTAAGCAGCTGGTAATCCAGCAAGGACAGGCGCAAAAAGAGGTGCTTTCTGCCGAGGAGTGCGCCGAGTTACTGGGGGTCTCCGTTGGTTATGTGTACCGGCAGACCAGTGAAAAACGCCTGCCTTTCTACAAACCCAACGGCAAAAAAATCTACTTCAAGCGCGATGAGCTGCTCGATTGGCTGCTCTCCCACCGCATTTCACCGGACGCCGAGCTCACTGAGCATGTGACCAAGCGTATGCGGCAAGTTAGTCATGGGCGGTTGTGAGGCTGTTATGGAACGAGATCTCATAGCATCTCACTGGCCTCAGGACCTCCGGTCGGCTTTTGTTGAACCTCCGAAACCCCTCGATTTTGTCCTCCCGGGGCTGCCGGTGGGCTGCGTTGGTGCTTTGGTGTCACCGGGAGGAGTGGGCAAGTCGATGTTGGCATTGCAACTGGCAATGCAGATATCCGGTGGGCCGGATTGGATTGAACTTGGCAAGCTGGGCAGGGGGGCTGTGCTCTACCTGCCTGCCGAGGATCCTTGGCCTGTACTGCACCAGCGCTTGTTTTCCTTGGGCGGAGATCTTGACGCCGAACTTCGTGCCAACGTTGAACGAGACCTTCGTTTGATATCGCTTCAGGGTGCCAGTCCGAATGTGTTGGATAGCCACTGGTGGGAAGCGATTGCTATTTGGGCTAAAGGGGTGAGGTTGATTGTCATCGATACTTTGAGGCGCTTCCACGATGCTGACGAGAACGCAGCCTGTGCCATGACACAGGTACTGGGTCAGTTGGAACGGCTGGCCATGGGGCTGGGATGCGCTGTGCTGTTTGTACACCACACCAGTAAATCTGCGGCATTCCAAGAAGCTGGCGATCTGCAGCAGGCAAGCCGTGGTTCGTCGGTACTGGTGGACAACGTTCGCTGGCAGGCCTATCTCGCCACTATGACCAAGAAAGAGGCGCAGCAGCTGGGCGTATCGGTAGAGAAGAGCCAGCTTTACGTGCGGTTTGGGGTAAGCAAAAGCAATTATGGGCCGCCACTACCGGAGCGCTGGCTGGTGCGGAGGGAAGGTGGCGTGCTGTACCCCGCTGGTTTGGACGTAATACGCCGGGCTGGAGGCAAACGTGCCTTGCTTTGAATTGACTCATGCCCGGCACGACCATATGCACTGTCTGGCTCCTGGATTGTTCAGAGCCATCTCTCCTGGCCAGCGCCGCCGTGACAAGCTGGAGGTGATTTACCGTTTCGGTGGTGGCAATCAGATCGAGTTCTTCGGGCCTGAGCCGCTGGGTGCAGATGACCTCCGTGTGCTTCAGGGGTTGGTTGCCCTGGCTGGACTTGAGTCACAAAGTAACGAGATTGAGCCAGTTGCGGTGAGCGAAACTGGGGCGATATTGCGAGATCTTCTGGATCTTCGTTGGGCTGCCAACCAGCAAAGGGTATTGGTGGTCAGAAGCAGCCTGCGCAAACTGGCCAAGGAGATTGGTTACGCCAACCCTCGTGACACCAACACGGTGCGTCGCAGTGTCGAGCGGTTGTGGAAGGTGTCGGTAATAGCACAGGTAGCAGGCTTGCGAAGTGGTTTTCGTCTGCTGGCGAACTATGCCAGTGATCCCCTGACCGATAGGCTCGTTGTGGCGCTTAATCCATTGCTGACCAATGCCATATTGGGTAATGGCCGATATACCTATATCGATCTGGCTGAGGTACGGCAACTGCGTAGTAGCACTGCCCGGATATTGCATCAGCGGATTTGTGCCTGGATTGATTGTGGCCGCAGCAAGCCAGTAGGTTTAGATAAACTGGTCTCTTACGCTTTTCCTGATAAGTCCAGCGCGGCCACCAACCGAAAGCGGCAATCGCGAGTTCGCAAGGCACTGTATGAACTGGCTGAACTGGGTTGGTCAATCAGTGAACATGCCAAGGGGCGGTTCACCATAGGTCGGCCTTTGCTATCACGATAATGGTCACGGACTATCACGAAAGTGGTCACAAAGTTCACGATATTGGTCACAGGCCTAATCAGCTAAACCCAAGTGCTACTTAGGCTGCAGGGCGATACTGAAATCCGATCTATATTATCTAAGATAATCTAGGCCAGCGCATGGCCGCGCTGGCCTATTTGTTGACTCTTCCTGGCCATGATCTCGTCGAGGGGGCGTCCCATCTTCTATCACCCCAAGACATTGGGGAAATCGAGCATGGCATCTCGGCGCCGCGATTCAAGAATGTCGGCGTAGATCTCGGTGGTTCTCAGCTCACTGTGCCCCAGCAAGCGGGAGAGGGCATAGATATCGACGCCGCGGTTAAGCTGGATGACGGCGAAGGTATGACGTGCGCTGTGGAAGGTTACCTTCTTGGTTATACCCGCCTGCAATGCCCAGCGGGTGAGCTCCATGTTGTGCCAGGCTGAGTATTTCAGCCCCTTGAAGATCCGCTCTGATGTCTTGCCTGGGCGACCCATCAGTTGCATCGCCATGTCATTCAGATCCAGGTATTGCAGGCCGCTGGTCTTCTTCTGAGTGAAGACGATGCGGTAGTGGCCATAGAAGGGCTCCAGTTCAGCCCAGGTCAGCTTGTGAATGTCGGACCAGCGCAAGCCAGTGCAGCAGGAGAACAGAAAGGCGCGCTTAAGAACGTCGTACCGGCACTCGGCCTGTGCCAGGGCTCGTACCTCGTCTTCGGTCAGGTAAACGCGCTTGTTCTTCTCTCCCTGGATGGCTTTGACGCGTCGTACCGGATTATCCATCAGTAGCCGCTCCTGCTCTGCTTGGTTCAGGGCTGCCCTTAACTTGTTGAAGTAGGCACTTTGGGTGTTGCGGCTCAGTGGCGCGCCGCTTTTGGTGCGGGCCTTGTGCATCAGGTAGTGCCGAAACCCTTCCAGGAACAGCTGATCGACTTCATCGAACGTCAGCTCCGGCAGTTTATGGAACTGGCGCAAATGCTTGAGGGTTGATATCCAGATGGAATGGTTGCTCTTGCTGCCTGCCGCCTTTTGGTCGGTCACTTCCTGAAAGTACTCAAAGAAGCTGGCCTTGTGGGCGTTCGAGAAATCCAGATGGTGTTTACCTGTCTCATGCTCGAAGAGCCGCTTGGCGCGGATGGCTTCGGCTGCTCGCTGGGTTTCTTTGTTGTGGAGCCGTTGTGCCGGGGTACGCGGCTTGTCGTACAGGAAGAGATCCAGGGTCTCTCTGCTGCGCTTGTGCTTGCGGATGCCCGTGGTTGGGTCAAGGTAGGAGCCAGCGTAGTAGGTTAAGCGCAGAGCGCGCTTGCCTTCGGCGTCTGGTTCGCGGATTTCGATGCTGATCTTCATGAGTGTCCCCCGAAAGTACCCCGAGAGGTTACTTCGGGGTACTCTCGGGGTAAATTCTCACGAAACAAGATCAGGCAAGAACAGCCAGTAAAAAACAAAGTCCATTATTTACAATGTTTTATGTTCTTTGTGGCTGCTTTTTATTGCTGATTTTTCACCACTTTACTTGCCGATGCAGAAGCTGGAGAAGATGCGGCCCAGCAGATCGTCGGAGCTGAACTCGCCGGTGATCTCGGACAGGGACTCCTGGGCCAGGCGCAGCTCCTCGGCCACCAGTTCGCCAGCCACATAGACCTCGAGCTGCTCCCTGGCCACCAGCAGCCGCTCGGCGGCGCGCTCCAGGGCGTCCAGGTGGCGGCGGCGGGCCATGAAGCCCCCTTCGGTGTTGCCCTGGAAGCCCATGCAGGCTTTCAGGTGCTCGCGCAGGGCGGGCAGCCCCAGTTCGGTCTTGGCGGAGATGCGGTAGACGGCGTGGCCCTGCTCCTGGCTCGGTGCCAGATCCTCGCCGGTCAGGTCCGCCTTGTTGCGCACCACGGTGAGGCCGATGTTTTTTGGCAACCGATCAACGAATTCCGGCCAGATATCGTGGGGGTCGACGGCGTCCGTGGTGGTGCCGTCCACCATAAACAGCACCCGGTCGGCCTGTTCGATCTCGGCCCAGGCGCGCTCGATGCCGATCTGTTCCACCTTGTCCTGGGTATCGCGCAGGCCCGCGGTGTCGATGATGTGCAGCGGCATGCCATCCAGATGGATGTGCTCGCGCAGTACGTCGCGGGTGGTACCGGCGATCTCGGTGACGATGGCGGACTCGCGGCCTGCGAGGGCGTTGAGCAGGCTCGATTTGCCGGCGTTGGGACGACCGGCGATCACCACCTTCATCCCCTCTCGCAGCAGGGCACCCTGCTTGGCCTCGCCGCGTACGTCATCCAGCTCGGACATGATGGCGTAGAGGTCACCCGCCACCTTGCCGTCGGAGAGAAAGTCGATCTCTTCATCCGGGAAGTCGATGGCCGCTTCCACATAGATGCGCAGCCGGGTGAGGCTCTCCACCAGCTGTTGCACCTTGCCGGAGAACTGCCCCTGGAGGGAGTGCATGGCGCTGCGGGCGGCCTGCTCGCTGGAGGCTTCGATGAGATCGGCGATGGCCTCGGCCTGGGCCAGATCCAGCTTGTCGTTGAGGAAGGCGCGCTCGCTGAACTCGCCCGGGCGGGCGGGGCGGATGCCGTCGATCTGCAGGATGCGGCGGATCAGCATGTCGAGAATGACGGGGCCACCATGGCCCTGCAGCTCCAGCACGTCTTCGCCAGTGAAGCTGTTGGGGGCCTTGAACAGCAGGGCGATGCCCTGATCCAGCGCCTGGCCCTGCTCGTCCCTGAACGGCAGATATTCGGCATAACGCACCCTGGGGAGCTTGCCGAGCATTATCTCGGCGACCCGCTCGGCGGCAGGGCCGGAGACGCGGACTATGCCGACGCCGCCACGGCCGGGGGCGGTGGCCTGGGCCACGATGGTATCTGTTGTCATCTTGCTTGACTCGCTGGTTGGCTGAATGAGTAAGAGGGTGGGGGACATTGTAATAAAAAAGGCGGCCCGAAGGCCGCCTCTTTTGTCATCAGGAAAGATGGGCTGCGCATCAGTTGCGTGAGTGCAGGCCTTTCTTCTCCAGCTGACGATAGATGATGGTCTGCTGGATGATGGAGATGACGTTGCTTACCAGCCAGTACAGAGTCAGACCTGCCGGGAACCAGAGGAACATGAAGGTGAAGATGATCGGCATGAACTGCATCACCTTCTGCTGCATCGGGTCCGTGATGGTGGTCGGGCTCATCTTCTGCAGATACCACATGGAGGCACCCATGAGGATTGGCAGCACGAAGAAGGGGTCCTTCACCGACAGGTCGGTGATCCACAGGGCGAACGGCGCGTGGCGCAGCTCGACAGACTCCATCAGTGCCCAGTAGAGGGCGATGAAGATGGGCATCTGTACCAGGATGGGCAGGCAGCCGCCAAGCGGGTTGACCTTCTCCTTCTTGTACAGCTCCATCATGCCCTGGGACATCTTCTGACGATCGTCACCGAAGCGTTCCTTGAGCGCAGCCAGCTTGGGCTGGAGCATGCGCATCTTGGCCATGGAGGTGTACTGGGCCTTGGTCAGCGGGAACATGATGCCGCGCACCAGCAGGGTCAGCATGATGATGGCCAGACCCCAGTTCTGGACGAAACCGTGGAACACGGTCAGCAGCCAGTGCAGCGGTTGGGCGATGAACCAGAGCCAGCCGTAGTCGACAGTCAGATCCAGGTGGTTTGCCACCTTGGCCATCTGATCCTGCAGCTTGGGACCGATCCACAGCTTGCCGCTCACTTCGGCCTGCTGGCCGGCAGCGACGTCAACCAGCGGCGCCTTGTAGCCGATGATGGCCTGGTCCTTGCCCGGGATCACGCGGCTGTAGAAGCTGTTGGTGTCGTTGGCATTCGGGGCCCAGGCAGAGACGAAGTAGTGCTGCAGCATGGCGACCCAACCACCCTGGGTGGTCTTGTTCAGGTCGGCATCCTTCATCTCGTCAAAGGTGTACTTCTTGTAGCGGGAGTCTTCGCTGGAGAAGGCACCACCACGGTAGGCACTGGCCACCATGGCATGACCTTCCTGATCCTTCGGCGTGGTCATGGTCTGCTTCAGCTGACCGTAGAACTGTACCTGGACCGGCTCGGCAGACTTGTTGTCGATCTTGTAGTCGACGCCCACGGCGTAATCACCGCGCTTGAGCACGAACTCCTTGGTGAAGACCACACCCTTGCTGTCGGTCCAGGTCATCGGAACGACGACTTGATCCTGACCATCGGCCAGCTGATAGCTGGTCTGGGCGGCTTCATAGGTGGGACGACCCTGGGCCTGGCTGTCCGGACCATTGCGACCGACCAGACCGCTCTGGGCCACATAGATGTGGGCAGGCTGGCTGGTCAGCAGGGTGAACGGCTGTTCCTTGCCTTCTTCCAGCTTGTGGGCCAGCAGTTCGGCAGAGACGATGTCACCGCCCTGGGTGTCCAGGGTCAATTTGAGCACGTCGGAGGAGACGGTGATCAGCTTGCGCGCGGCGTTACCATTTGCTTGCTCGGAAACCTGAGGAATATCACCGGTCTGACCGGCTTCAGGTACGAAATGTTCGGTTTGGGCCACGGTAGTCGGGGCCGGCTTCGGAGCCTTGTCGGACTCCCACTGTTGCCAGAGCAAGAAGCTCACGAACAGCAAACCGATCAGGAGTAAATTGCGTTGTGATTCCATAGTCTTCAGTTTCTTCGCTTTGGTTGCGGAACCGGGTCATAACCACCCTCGGATAAGGGATGGCATTTTAATAGACGTTTGCTGGCTAACCAAACGCCTTTTATGAAACCGTGAAGTCGGATTGCTTCTATCGCAAATTGGGAACAAGTCGGGGTGAAACGGCAGCGTGGCCCGAGCAGGGGACTAATGATTAGCTGATACAGGCGTATCAGTTTGATTGCTACCCATTGCAACGGCGTGACAGAGTGCGCCATAGCTTTTCCAGTAACTTGAACAGCGCTTCGTTGTCCATCTCCTTCACGCCACCCTTGGCGATCACGACGATGTCGATAGCGGGCAGATTGGCTTGATTGAGGCGAAAACTTTCCCGAACCACTCGTTTTACACGGTTGCGCCAGACGGCACGCTTGAGCGCCTTTTTGGGCACGGCGAGGCCAAGACGGGGGTGTTCGAGGGAGTTGGGGCAAGCAAGAAGCGTAATTTGCGGAGAAGCGGCCCGGACAGGCTCGGCGAAAACGCGTTTGAAGTGTTCGGGAGTTAACAGACGTAACTCCCGAGAGAAGGTGTGCTGGGTAGGCATTAGACTACCAGGCGGGCACGACCCTTGGCACGACGAGCGGCCAGAACTTTGCGGCCGTTGGCAGTAGCCATGCGAGCGCGGAAACCGTGAGAGCGCTTGCGCTTCAGGTTGGACGGTTGAAAAGTACGTTTCATGATTCGATTCCGTATTTCTGTACAGTTTTGATTGTCACACTTAGCCGACGCGCCAGCTATAGCGTGTGACGACTAGCAAAAGAGGCCGAATTCTAAACAGAGTTCAGCTTCTCGTCAATCCGCCGTTCCTTTCCATCTCGCCCCGTTCGTCGACCGAGCGGGATAATCTGGCAGGATCCGGAGGATCAAGGGCCCCGAATTATACTGGCAACCCGGGGTTAAACAAGGATCCCTCAAGAAAAAAGGCGGCCAGGCCGCCAAAGAGAGAGCTATTTAAGTACTTTGCGCAGGAACTCCCGGGTACGGGGATCCTGCGGATCGACCAATATCTGATCCGGCGGGCCCTGCTCCACGATCCGGCCTCCTTCCATGAAGATCACCCGATCGGCGACATCACGGGCAAACTCGATCTCGTGGGTCACCACCACCATGGTCTGGTGCTGGCGGGCGAGCTGCTTCATCAGGCCCAGCACCTCGTCGACCCACTCGGGATCGAGGGCGGAGGTGGGCTCGTCAAACAGGATCACCTTGGAGTGGGCCGCCATGGCCCGGCCGATGCCGACGCGCTGTTGCTGGCCGCCGGAGAGGGAGGCCGGGTAGGCATCCTGTTTCTCGGCGAGGCCGATGTCCTTGAGGATGCCCAGGGCAGTGGCACGAGCTTCCGCCTTCGGCTGCTTCCAGACGGTGATCAGCCCCTCGGCGATGTTGTCCAGCGCCGTCTTGTTGGCGAACAGGGCGTAGTTCTGGAACACGAAAGAGGCGCGTTTGCGCAGTTCGATGGCTTGCTGGTCGCTGGCCTTGGCCAGATCCACGGCGAGGTCATCGATGACGAGCCGCCCTGCATCCGGGGTTTCCAGCAGGTTGAGGCAGCGCAGCAGAGTCGACTTGCCGGTACCGGAGGGGCCGATGATGACGACAATCTCCCCCTTCTTTACCTCAAGATCGATGCCGTTGAGCACCTGATTTCCGTCATAGGCCTTGGAGAGACCCGTTAGGTTGATCATGACAGGCCTCCTTTAATAAGCACGGTTCAGCCGCACTTCCAGCAGATGCTGCAAGCGGGTGAAGAAGATGACCACCACCCAGTAGATCAGCGCCACCGCCATGAAGCTCTCGAAGAACTTGAAGGAGGAGGCCGCTTCCATCTGGGCCTTGCCCATGATCTCCGCCACTCCCAGGGTAAACGCCAGGGAGGTGCTCTTGATCATGTCGATGAAGTAGTTCATCAGCGATGGTGTCGCGATGCGGGCAGCCTGGGGCAGGATGATCCGCTGCATCGCCTGCAGCCGGCTCATGCCGATGCTGAGGGCGGCTTCCATCTGGCTCTTGTGGATGCCGAGAATGGCTGCCCGGATCGACTCGGCCATGTAGGCGGCAAAGTGCAGGGTCAGGCCGATGATGGCGGCGGTAAAGGCATCCATCCCCACGAAGATGGGGAAGAGCTGCGGCAGCCCGTAATAGAGCAGGAACAGCTGGACGAGCAGCGGTGTACCCCGGAAGAACGAGATATACAGCATCGCCAGCCAGTGAAGTGCGGGAACGCGAAACACCCGTACTATCGCCAGGATCAGCGACAGTACGAGTGCCAATACGAATCCCCACAGGGCCATTTCCATCGTGGTGCCCAGGTATTTGAGCAGGATGGGAAACAGCCCTAGCGTGTACTCGAGGTCAAATTCCATCATTTATTTGCTGGTGATGTCCGCTGCGAACCATTTTTCGGAGATTTTGGTCAGGGTGCCGTCTTTGCGCATGGCGGTGAGGGCATCGTCAACCTTCTTCAGCACGGCCTGCTTTTCCGGGGTCTTCAGGAAGGGCAGGGCGTTCTCGATGGTTTCGAACGGTGCACCTGCCTGTTGCAGCGGCAGCTTGGATTCCTTGATCAGCTGGGCGGTGGAGACGCGGTCCATCACGAAGGCGTCGATGCGGCCCAGGGCGACATCCTGCTCGAAGGCGGAGTCATAGGTACGGATATCGATCTTCTTGTTGGGGTCGTTCTTGCGCAGCAGCTCTTCGAAGTTGGAGCCCAGGTTGACGGCGACTTTCTTGCCTTCCAGGTCTTTGATGCCGTGGATGGTGTTGTTGCCCTTGCGGACCACGATCTGGGCACCGTCATAGACATAAGGCTGGGAGAAGGCGTACTTGGCCTTGCGCTCGTCGGTGATGGTGATCTGGTTGGAGATGGTGTCGACGCGGCCGGTTTCCAGCATGCCGAACAGGCCGGAGAAGCTGGCGGTCACGAACTCGACCTTGTAGCCGGTGCGCTCACCGATCTGGTTCCACATGTCCACCTCGAAGCCCTGCAGCTTGTCCTGCTTGACGAAGGTGAACGGGAAATATTTGCCGGACATGCCGACCTTGATGGTTTCCTGGGCGATGGCCTGGCCGGACAGGCTGGCCAGCAGAATGGCGGCGCCGGAAATCAGTTTGATGGTGGATTTCATGGGGATTCCTCTCTCTGTAGTGCTGTATTTTTAGTTGTAATCACGGGTTGGCGCTGATGTTATTGGAATAAAATATAAAAAATAAATGATATTTGGTTATATAAAATAACTATGGTTGCTGCGCGCCATTCTGTCCACATTGCCGATATCCAGCTGTGGGTAACTTTGGGGATGAAATGGGATCCTGGGGCGTTGGATCCTTGAAAGTCAAGGATCTTATTTGCTGGATCCGTGCGGCAGCAACTGGAGATCCGGCCACTAAAAACGTAGAATAGCCGGTCTTTACTTAATCAATTGACGGGAGTCTAGAGTGACTGCTTCGCTATGGCAGCAGTGCCTTAACCGGCTGCAAGATGAGTTGCCCTCGGCAGAATTCAGCATGTGGATCCGGCCGCTTCAAGCGGAGTTGAGTGACAATACTCTGACCCTGTATGCACCGAACCGCTTTGTTCTGGACTGGGTACGCGACAAGTACCTGCTCCGGGTCAACGGCATCATCAACGAGCTGTGCGGAGCCGACGCTCCCACCCTGCGTTTTGATATCGGCAATCGCCCTCATCCCGTCGCGGTCGCCAGGGCGCCGGCCCGTGGTGTCGATCCTGTGAATAACTCTCCCAAGAGCTGGGAAAACAAGGCCGAAAACAAGCCCGAGCCAAACCACAAGAGCAACACCAACGTGAACTATACCTTCGAGAATTTCGTTGAGGGTAAGTCCAACCAGCTGGCCCGTGCGGCCGCCCGTCAGGTGGCCGACAATCCGGGTGGTGCCTACAACCCGCTGTTCCTCTATGGCGGCACCGGCCTGGGCAAGACCCACCTGCTGCACGCCGTTGGCAATGCCATCAAGGATCGCAAGAAAGACGCCAAAGTCATCTACATGCACTCCGAACGGTTCGTGCAGGACATGGTGAAGGCGCTGCAGAATAACGCCATTGAAGAGTTCAAGCGTTATTACCGTAGCGTCGATGCCCTGCTCATCGATGACATCCAGTTCTTCGCCAACAAGGAGCGCTCCCAGGAGGAGTTCTTCCACACCTTCAACGCCCTGCTTGAAGGCAACCAGCAGATCATCCTGACCTCGGACCGTTATCCGAAAGAGATCAACGGGGTGGAGGATCGTCTCAAGTCCCGCTTCGGCTGGGGACTCACGGTGGCGATCGAGCCGCCGGAGCTGGAGACCCGTGTCGCGATCCTGATGCGCAAGGCGGACGAGAACCAGATCCATCTGCCGGACGAAGTGGCCTTCTTCATCGCCAAGCGGCTTCGCTCCAACGTCCGTGAACTGGAAGGCGCCCTCAACCGGGTGATCGCCAACGCCAACTTCACCGGCCGCGCCATCAACATCGACTTCGTGCGCGAGGCGCTGCGCGATCTCCTGGCCTTGCAGGAGAAGCTGGTTACCATCGACAACATCCAGAAGACGGTGGCGGAGTACTACAAGATCAAGCTGGCGGACCTGCTCTCCAAGCGTCGCTCCCGTTCCGTTGCCCGCCCGCGCCAGCTGGCGATGGCGCTGGCCAAGGAGCTGACCAACCACAGCTTGCCTGAGATAGGGGATGCCTTTGGTGGCCGTGACCACACCACGGTTCTTCATGCCTGCCGCAAGATCGAGCAGCTGAAGGAAGAGAGTCACGACATCAAGGAAGACTATTCCAACCTGATCCGTACCCTTTCTTCCTGATAACGGAACGGAGTGCACAGATGCAGATTGCATGTTCCAGCCTGATCCGATTCCTTTCCTCCCAATAACAACGGAGAGCACAGATGCAGCTCGAAATTAGCCGTGAGGCCCTGTTACGTCCCCTGCAACTGGTGTCCGGTGCCCTGGGTGGCCGGCCGACCCTGCCCATCCTCGGCAACGTCCTGCTCGATGTCAGCAATGGCCTGCTGTCGCTGACCGGGACCGATCTCGAGGTGGAGATGATCGGACAGGTCTATCTCAACAGCGACAGCCAGGATGGCCGCACCACTGTGCCGGCGCGCAAGCTGCTGGACATCTGTCGCGGTCTGCCGGAGGGGGCGGAGATCCGCTTCAGCACCGAGGGAGAGCGCCTCATCATCCGTTCCGGTCGCTCCCGCTTCAACCTGTCGACCCTGCCGGCGACCGAATACCCGAACATCGAGGATTGGGAATCCGTGCTCGAGTTCGACATCAGCCAGCTGGAGCTGAAAAAACTCATCGACGCGACCCAGTTCTCCATGGCGAGCCAGGACGTGCGCTACTACCTGAACGGCATGCTGTTCGAGAGCGAAGGACACGGCCTGCGTACCGTGGCGACGGACGGTCACCGGCTGGCCACCTGCCGCCGCGAGGTGGTGGGGGAATCGTTGCCCGATCATCAGGTCATCCTGCCGCGCAAAGGGGTGCTGGAGCTGGTGCGCCTGCTGGAAGCGGAAGACAAGCCGGTACGGCTGCAAGTGGGCCGTAGCAACCTGCGCGCCGCCCTGGATGGCTTCATCTTCACCTCCAAGCTGGTGGATGGCCGTTTCCCGGACTGGCGCCGCGTCATCCCGAGAGGGAGCGACAAGGCCCTGATCGCCGGTCGCGAGGATCTGCGCCAGGCCTTTGCTCGTGCCGCCATCCTCTCCAACGAGAAATTCCGTGGGGTGCGTCTCAATCTGCAGGAAAACCTGCTGCGCATCACCGCCAACAACCCGGAACAGGAAGAAGCCGAAGAGCTGCTTGACGTACAATACGCCGCTGGCGAGATGGAGATCGGCTTCAACGTCTCCTATGTGCTGGACGTGTTGAATACGTTAAAATGTGACCAAATCCGGATCAGCCTGAGCGATTCCATCAGCAGCGCCATTATTGAGGATTTTGAGAACCAAGATGCCCAGTACGTGGTGATGCCGATGCGGATCTAGTCGTGTCCCTGGTCAAACTCCAGCTCAGCGACTTTCGCAATATTCAGCACGCCAGTCTCGCGCTGTCTCCCGGCCTCAATATCCTGGTCGGGAGTAACGGCAGCGGCAAGACCAGCGTGCTGGAAGCCATTCATTACCTTGGTCTCGGCCGCTCGTTTCGTACCCATTTGACCGGGCGGGTCATCCGCCAGGGCGAGCGGGCCTTTACCCTGTTTGCCCAGTGCGAGCTGGAGGGGCGTCAGGTGCCCATCGGGCTTGCCAAGGACAAGGGGGGCGAAACCCAGCTCAAGATCGCCGGTGCCCAGGCCCAGCGCCTGGCCGATCTGGCGGAGCTGTTGCCGGTACAGTTGATCCACCCCGATGGTTTCAGCCTGCTGACCGGTGGGCCCCAGGCTCGCCGGGCCTGGCTCGACTGGGGTGTTTTCCATCAGGAGCCGACCTTCTTCTCCCTCTGGGGGCGGGTGCGTCGGCTGTTGAAGCAGCGCAATGCCTTGCTGCGCCAGAGCACCCAGTATCGTCAACTGGCATTCTGGGATCAGGAGCTGGTGCGACTGGGTGGCGAGCTGGCGGGGTTTCGCGCCAGTTATTGTCAGGCCATTACACCCCTGATCAAGGAGATGACGGCAGATTTTCTGCCGGAGTTCGATATCAGTCTTGGATTCTATCGAGGCTGGGAAAAAGACACTCCCCTCGATGCATTGCTGGAGGCGGGGTTCGAACGGGATCGTTCGCTGGGGTACACTGGGGTCGGTCCGCAGAAGGCGGACGTGCGGCTCAAGGCGAACGGCGTGCCCGCGCAGGATATTTTGTCCAGGGGTCAGCTGAAGTTGCTGGTCTGTGCCATGCGGCTGGCCCAAGGGCTCTATTTGAATCAACATAGCAGCCGCGGCTGTATTTTTTTAATTGATGATTTTGCCTCTGAACTGGATGTCGACAAACGTCGTCTGCTGGCCGCAAGGCTGAAGCAGTGCGCGTCCCAGGTGTTCATCACCGCCATCGATACCGGTCAGCTCGCAGACATGATGGATGCGAGTGATTGCAAGCTGTTCCACGTGGAACAAGGCAAGATCTCCGAAACGTTAGAGAAGGCAGAGAGTAAGCTATGAGTGAAAATACTTACGACTCCTCGAATATCAAGGTGCTCAAGGGCCTGGATGCGGTCCGCAAGCGCCCGGGGATGTATATCGGCGATACGGACGATGGATCGGGCCTGCACCACATGGTGTTCGAGGTCGTCGACAACTCCATCGACGAGGCTCTGGCTGGCTACTGCTCCGATATCCAGGTCAAGATCCATTCCGACGGCTCCGTCTCCGTGCGCGACAACGGTCGCGGCATTCCGGTGGACATCCACCCGGAAGAGGGCCGCTCCGCCGCCGAAGTCATCATGACCGTGCTGCACGCCGGCGGCAAATTCGATGACAACTCCTACAAGGTGTCCGGCGGTCTGCACGGTGTGGGCGTCTCCGTGGTGAACGCGCTTTCCGACAAGCTGCTGCTGACCATCCGCCGCAACGGTCATGTCTACGAGCAGACCTATCACCTGGGCGAGCCGCAGGCACCCCTCAAGCAGATTGGTGACAGCACCGGCACCGGGACCGAAGTTCGCTTCTGGCCGAGCCCGACCATCTTCAGCGACACCCTGTTCCACTACGAGATCCTGGCCAAGCGTCTGCGCGAGCTCTCCTTCCTCAACTCCGGCGTCTCCATCCGTCTGATGGACGAGCGTGACGGCCGCGAGGCGCACTTCTGCTACGAAGGGGGCATCAAGGCCTTCGTCGAGTACCTGAACCAGAACAAGACCCCGATCCACCCCAAGGTGTTCCACTTCACCACAGAGCAGGACGGTATCGGTGTCGAAGTCGCCATGCAGTGGAATGACGCCTATCAGGAAGGGGTCTACTGCTTCACCAACAACATTCCGCAGCGGGATGGCGGTACCCACCTGGTGGGCTTCCGTACCGCGCTGACCCGGACGCTGAACAACTACATGGACAAGGAGGACTACAGCAAGAAGGCCAAGTCCGCCGCCAGTGGTGACGACGTCCGTGAAGGTCTGATTGCCGTTATCTCCGTCAAGGTACCGGATCCCAAGTTCTCCTCCCAGACCAAGGACAAGCTGGTCTCGTCCGAAGTGAAGACCGCCGTGGAACAGGCGATGGGTGAGAAGCTGGCGGACTTCCTGCTGGAAAACCCGGGCGACGCCAAAATCGTGGTCAACAAGATCATCGATGCGGCCCGTGCCCGTGAAGCGGCCCGCAAGGCCCGCGAACTGACCCGCCGCAAGGGCGCGCTGGATATCGCCGGTCTGCCCGGCAAGCTGGCGGACTGTCAGGAGAAAGACCCGGCGCTCTCCGAACTCTACATCGTGGAAGGGGACTCTGCTGGCGGCTCCGCCAAGCAGGGTCGCAACCGGAAGAACCAGGCCATCCTGCCCCTCAAGGGCAAGATCCTGAACGTGGAGAAGGCCCGTTTCGACAAGATGATCTCCTCCCAGGAGGTGGGCACCCTGATCACCGCCCTGGGCTGTGGCATCGGTCGCGACGAGTACAACCCGGACAAGCTGCGCTATCACAACATCATCATCATGACCGATGCGGACGTCGATGGTGCGCACATCCGTACCCTGCTGCTGACCTTCTTCTATCGTCAGATGCCGGAAATCATCGAGCGTGGCTATGTCTTCATCGCCCAGCCGCCGCTCTACAAGGTGAAGAAGGGCAAACAGGAGCAGTACCTGAAAGACGAAGACGCATTGTTGCAGTACCAGACCGCCATGGCGCTGGACGGTGCGACCCTGCACGTCAACGAATCTGCCCCGGCCATCGGTGGCGAGGCGCTGGAGCGTCTGGTCAACCAGCATCGCGCCGTGACTCACCTGATCACCCGCATGTCCCGTCGCGCCCCGGAAGCCGTGCTGACCCAGCTGATCTATCAGCCTGAGTTGAACGAAACCCTGCTGGCCAGCGAGAGCGATCTGCAGGCCTGGTGCCAGAGCATGGAGGCCGTGCTCAACGAGAGCAACCATGGCATCCAGTACCAGATGCAGGTACGCCGCGACGAGGAGCGCAGCCTGTTCGTGCCCCACGCCGTGGTACGCCAGCACGGGGTTGATCGCGAATACCCGCTCAGCTACGACTTCCTGCAATCCTCCGAGTACCGTCAGCTGGTCTCCCTGGGCAAGGAGATCGCCAACCTGATCGAGGAAGGCGGTTACATCAAGCGTGGCGAGAAGGTGAAGCCGGTCGCCAGCTTCGTTGAAGCGGTCGAGTGGCTGATGGGCGAAGGCAAGCGTGGCATCTACATCCAGCGCTATAAAGGGCTGGGCGAGATGAACCCGGAGCAGCTGTGGGAAACCACCATGGATCCGGAAGCCCGTCGCATGCTGCGTGTCACCATCGACGATGCGGTCGGCGCCGACCAGCTCTTCTCCACCCTGATGGGTGACGCCGTAGAGCCCCGTCGCGACTTCATCGAGACCAACGCCCTGCGGGTTGCCAACCTCGACGTCTAATCAGACGGTCCGACAACCATCAAAAGCCGCTCCGCGTGAGCGGCTTTTTGTTTTCTGGATGGAAGGGAGAGGGTGCGTTCCACGTGAAACATGAGGGACCTAGACTCTGTCACCGCGGAAGGTGCGGCGCCACTCCCGCGGCGACACCCCGAAGCGGGCGCGAAAGTGCTTGCGCAATATGGTGGCAGACCCGAGCCCCACCAGTTCGGCGATGCGTTCCACGGTGTGGGAGCTGGACTCCAGCAGCGTCTGGCTGCGGCGCAGGCGCTCCGCCATCAGCCACTCCCCGAGGGAGAGACCGGTGGCAAGCTGGAAGCGGCGGCTAAAGGTGCGTCGGCTCATCATGCAATGTTCCGCCAGGCTGTCCAGGGTGTGGGGCGCGGCCAGGTGCAGACGCAGATGATCGAACAACTGGTTGATCCTGGCATCCCGGGTGGAGGCGGGTACCGGCTGCTCGATGAACTGGGCCTGGCCACCCTCCCGGTGGGGAGGCACCACCAGCCGCCTGGCCAGCTTGTTGGCAATCTGGCTGCCGTGATGCTGGCGAACCAGATAGAGGCAGCAGTCGAGGCTGGCGGCGGTGCCAGCCGAGGTGATGAGCCCGTCGTCGTCGACGTAGAGGGCATTGGTATCGAGCCGCACCCGGGGGAAGCGCTGGACGAACTCCTGTTCAAATTCCCAGTGGGTGGCGGCACCGCGCCCGTCCAGCAGGCCGGCATAGGCCAGCACATAGGTACCGAGACAGAGCCCCACGATCTGGGCTCCCCTGATCCGGGCGGCAACCAGGGCATCGAGCAGGGGTTGGGCGGGGCGCTCGGCCGGATCGCGCCAGAAGGGGATAATGATGATATCCGCCTCCAGCAGACCCTCCAGGCCATAGTCGGCCTCCATGCGAAAGCCCTGGGAGGAGGCGGGTTGCCGCGTGTCATCCCCGGCGCAGAGTCTCAGCTCGAACAATGACTGGCCCGGCATCATCTTGTCGCCAAAGATGAGGCAGGGCACCGAGCAGTGAAAGGGGCTGAAGCGATCGAAGGTGATGACGGCGACGATGAGGGGACGGGGCATGGTGGCAGACTCCTTTGCACTCGGATCCCCATCATACGGGGCAGCAACAGAAAGCCGAAGAGCCATGTGGTGCCCGGCCTCTCGCTCAGAGCACCATGGTGTCGCCATCCTCGGGCACCCGTACCCGGGCGGCCATCCCCTGGCTGTCCAGGTAGTCGCGCAGTTCCCGCCGGGACAGCAGGGCATGATTGACCGCCTCCATGTGGCTGGCGATCAGGGTGGCCTGCGGGGCGGCCTGATAGACGGCGGCCACATCCTCCTTGCCCATGATGATGGCGCCCAGACCCGTCACCTGGGCATCACCGCAGTTGAGGACGACGACCTCGGGTTGGTGCCGGTGCAGCGCTTGTTCAACCTGGGCATTCCAGACGGTGTCGCCGGCCAGATAGAGGGTCTTTTCGGCGGGATGGGAGAAGACCACTCCGCTGACCTCGCCAAGGCGATCCCCCAGCAGGGCCATGATGGTATCGCTGCCGTGCCGGCCTTCCGTCTGTTGCAGGCGAATGCCAGCGAACTCGCCGACCTCACCCAGCAGGCGCACATCCTCGAAGCCGCATCCCCTCATGGTGTCGGCATCTTTCTGATGCTGCACGAACAGGGGAAGGTGCCTGGGGATCTTCGTTTTCGCGACATCGTCCCAGTGATCCAGATGGTCATGGGTGACAATCACCGCATCCACCTCCAGCAGGGTCGCCATGGGCAGCGGCAGCTCGACCAGGGGGTTGCGAAGATGGCTGTTGGCCATGCCTTCGAAGCCGGGGTAGCTCCCCTTGGGGGCCAGCATGGGGTCGATGAGGAAGCGGGTTCCTGCGTAGTGGATGAGCAGGGTGGCGTTGCGAACCTGGGTAATCTTCATGGCGTGCTCCGGTTTCTCGTTGGGGACACGGCCAGTATGGAGGGGTGAGGGACGGATCATGAGTGGCCCTCAGGCCTATTATCGATCTAATCGGGCCATTCTTGATGGCCTGCATTTCTTTTGTTTTTACCCCTTGAAAGCCAAATGCTGGCCCCTATATAGATAACAAGGCCGGAACGCTCGACAGAGGTTTCGACCAGGCGCCCGTCCATCAGGAGGGCAAACAATCCGTTATCGCTCACAAGAGGGTAATACTATGCGTTCTATCGACTTTTCTCCGCTCTATCGTTCTGCCATCGGTTTCGATCGTCTGGCCACTCTCATCGAATCTGCCGCCAGCAATGGCAATGCCGGCTATCCCCCCTACAACATCGAGCAGCTGGGTGACAGCGACTACCGCATCAGCATGGCGGTGGCGGGCTTTACCCAGGAAGAGCTGGAGCTGAGCTTCCAGGAAAATCTGCTGACGGTGAAGGGCAGCAAGCAGGCCGACACCGAGCGCAACTACCTCTATCAGGGGATCGCCGAACGCGGTTTCGAGCGCCGCTTCCAGCTGGCCGACTACGTGCGGGTGAAGGGGGCCGACCTCAAGAACGGTCTGCTGCACATCGACCTAGTGCGCGAAGTGCCCGAGGCGATGAAGCCCCGCAAGATCGAGATCAACGGCTGACAGCCTGACCTCGTCGCATTGCTGATGTTTCCCGGGTGCCGATGGCGGGCCCGTGGAGAGTAAACCCTGTTGCTTTATAGAAGGATAGGATCATGCGTAACCTCGATTTTTCTCATCTCTATTCCAATGCCGTCGGCTTCGAGCGGATGGCCCGCGAGCTGGAAGGCCTGTTCGATCAGAAGACCTCGGCCTACCCCCCGTACAACATCGAAAAGCGGGATCACGACAGCTACCTCATCACGGTTGCCGTGGCCGGTTTCGATCGCAATGAGCTGGAGCTGGAGACCGAAAACGGTACCCTCAAGGTGAAGGGGCGCAAGGTCGCCACCATGGGCGAGCGCCAATTCCTCCATCAGGGGATCGCCGAGCGGGACTTCGAGCTCGCCTTCAAGCTGAGCCAGCACGTGGAAGTGCAGGGGGCCAGGCTGGAGCACGGTCTGCTGACCATAGAGCTGGCCCGGGAGCTGCCGGAAGCGCTCAAGCCTCGCGCCATCCCCATCGGCAAACCCGATCAGCTGGCACTGCCCGGTTAAACAACATCGCTGACCACCTGATAGAAAAGAGGCCTGCATCTGCAGGCCTCTTTTTTTCATGCCGAAGGGGGAATCAACCGGCGTAGAGGGCGTTGATCTCGTCGGCCAGGATGGCGATGCCGCGACGCACCAGATCTTCGCTCTGGGCATAGTTGAGGCGGATGCACTCCTGGCTGTGGCGCCACTCGGGGTCGTCGATGCCGGGGAAGAAGTAGTGGCCGGGCACGATCAGCAGGTTCTTCGCCTTCAGTCGCTCATACAGCTCCTGGCAGTGGATCGGCAGGTCTTCGAACCAGAGCCAGAGGAAGAGGGCACCCTCCGGCTTGTGGATGTGGAAGCGCGGGTCCGGAATGGCCTCGCGCAGCAGCTGGACCGCGAAGGTGGCTTTGTGCTGGTAGAAGGGTTTCACCACCTGTTCGCTCAGGGTGATGATGTCTCCGCTCTCGATCATCGGAATGGTGATGGCCGGACCCAGGCTGCCCGGTGCCAGATTGATGATGCCGCTCAGGTTGGTGATGGCCCGGATGATCTTCTCGTCGGCGATGACGATGCCGCAACGGGTGCCCGGCAGGCCGAGCTTGGAGAGGCTCATGCAGAGGATGGTGTTGGCGTTCCAGAACGGCTTGGCGTCGCTGAAGATGATGCCGGGGAAGGGCACGCCGTAGGCATTGTCGATGAGGAGCGGGATCCCCTTGTCACGGGCGATCTGATCGAGGTGTTCGATCTCCTCGTCGGTGAGCACGTTGCCGGTGGGGTTGGTCGGCCGGGAGACACAGATCACCCCGATGTCGTCGCCCACCTGCAAGCTCTCGAAATCCACGTGGTATTTGAACTGGCCGTCGGGCAGCTTCTCGATGGTGGGCTTGTAGGCGACGAAATGATCGTCCGAGAGGGCCGAGTCGGCATAGCCGATGTATTCGGGGGCCAGGGGGAACAGCACCTTCTTCTTGCGACCGTCGGCGAATTCGCCGGCCAGCAGGTTGAACAGATAGAAGAAGGCGTTCTGGCTGCCGTTGGTCAGGGCGATGTTGCGGGCGGAGATCTCCCAGCCCAGCTCCTTGCTGAGCAGGGCGGCCAGCGCCCTGGTGAACCTGTCCTTGCCCTGGGGGCCATCGTAGTTGGCCATGGCCTTGATCAGTTCGCCGTTGTCGAGCAGGGTATTGGCCTCGGCCTGAAAGCGTTCCAGCATGGCGGGGATGGGGGCCGGATTGCCGCCTCCCAGCATGATGGCGTCGGGATTCAGCAGCCCTTGATTGAGGTCGTCCATGAGTTGGGTAATACCGGCGTGGCGAGTGAACTTCTCGCCGAACAAGGAGAATTCCATTCGGTGGCAAATCCAGAGTCAGTTAAGGGGGGAGCTAGCACCATAGCTCACTTCAAAAGCGGGTGTCGATCAAAAAAACGGGGCGTTTCACGTGGAACAGGGTTGCCATGATGGAGGTGGTAAAAAAAACCATTTATAGGTTTTAAAATAACCAACATTCGATTCAGGAAGGGGGGTGGCAGCATCAAAAAATTATTTATATCAATAAAATCATGCTGTTATAAATCTGGCACAACTATTGGAATAGCTATCTGGTCATCTCAACCACACCGGAGCACGCCAGATGAAGATCCTGATCGCTACCCTGATTGCCAGCAGCCTGAGCCTGAATGCCATGGCCGCCGAGAACCCCAGACCCGAGCTGGATAGCGCCGCCCTGCAGCAGGAGATGCTGGCCTTGCAGCAGCAGGCCTCCCATGACGTGGTGGCAGAGGCCATCCACAACCTCAAGCCGCTGGCCCTGGAGACCCTGGTGGTGGAGGCGAGCTCTGCCGATGCGACTCATCCCGAGAGTTGAGGTAGCGCAAGGGGGTCTGCCCCGTGTGCTGCCTGAAGAAGGCGATGAAGGCGCTGTCGCTGGCGAACTCCAGGGCAGCGGCCACCCGGCTGATGGGCTCGGCTTCGGCCAGCAGTTCCATGGCCCGAAGCAGTCGCCACTGCTGGCGCCAGGCCTGGTAGCTCATACCGGTCTCCCGCATGAAGATGCGGCCTATGGTCTTGTCGCTGGCACCCACCCGTTCGGCCAGCCGGTTGAGCCGATCGGGCAGGGTGTCACCCCGCTTTATCTCCTGCAGCCAGCCGGTCAGACGCCCGTCTGACGGCAGCGGCAACTGCCAGGATTCCCGCGGCGCTTGCGCCAGCTCTTCTTTCAATAATGCCAGTGTGCAGGTTTGCTCTGCTTCCGGCTTGTCCCAGGGCCAGAGCGCCATCCGCTCGATGATCTCCCGCAGCAGCGGGTTGACCGCCAGCACCGCCATCTCGTTTGGCAACTCGGGCTCCGGCTGGAAGTAGAGGGAGCGATAGGCCACAACTCCGCGCATCAACACCCGGTGGGGCAGGCCTGCTGGCAACCAGGCTGCCCGCGTCGGCGGGAGCAGGCAGACCCGATTGTCCAGCTCTATGGTCATGCAGCCGGCCTGGGCGAACAGCAGCTGATGACGCCGGTGTTGATGGCGGCCGGAGTCGTGCCAGCCGAGGGCGGCGGCGATGCCAACCACGGGGCCATAGTGCTGGTCGGGGTCGAAGGGGTGATCGGGAAGAATAAAGGCCATGTGTCCGATTATTGATGTTTATAGTCCTGCTTATTGTAATCGGACAATCGGTGACTCTCTAGAATGACGCCTCTTGTGAAGGAGGTATGTCATGAACAACAGGTTGCCACCGCGCTGGCTGGTGGTCGGATTGATGATGTTTCCCCAGATAGTGGAGACCATCTACAGCCCGGTGCTGACCCATATCGCCACGGAGTTTCGGGTGAGCGAGGGGCAGGCGTCCCAGACCCTGTCGGTCTATTTTCTGGCGTTTGCGGCGGGCGTGGTCTGCTGGGGCAGGTTGTGCGATCTCATCGGGCGGCGTCCCGCCATGCTGGCGGGGCTGCTGACCTATGGCGCCGGCACCCTGCTGGCGTTGCTGGCCACTCAATTTGAAACCCTGCTGCTGGCCCGGGTCATCGCGGCCTTCGGCGCCGCCGTGGGTTCCGTGGTGACCCAGACCATGCTGCGCGACAGCTATCAGGGCAGCGATCTGGCGCGGGTCTTTTCGGTGATGGGCATCGCGCTCTCCCTGAGTCCTGTGCTGGGGCTGGTGAGCGGCGGCCAGCTGGCGAGCGGGTTCGGCTATCTGGGGGTATTCGGCGCCCTGCTGGTGTTGGCAGTCGGATTGCTGCTGGTCACTTGCTGGCAACTGCCGGAAACCCGGCCGGCCATCACCCAGCGGGTGGCACTCTGGCCGCTGGCACAACGGATGGCGCGTGATGCAGCCTTGTGGCGCAGCGCCGCACTGGTAGCGCTGTTCAACACCATGCTGTTTGGCTACTACAGCCTGGCGCCGTTTCTGTTTGCCGGGCTGGGGTTGAGTGCGGGCGAGTTCGGTTACTCCGGCATCGTGCTGGCGCTGGCGACCCTGGTGGGCAGCCTGCTCAACAAGCGTCTGCTGGGCCGTGGCTGGTCGCCTGCCTCGCTGATCCGGCTCGCCGCCGTTCTGGCGCTGGGGTCCGGCTGGCTGGTGTGGGCCAGTCAGGCATCGCTCTGGTTTCTGCTGCCCATGACGGGAGTGGTGATCGCGTTCGGGCTGGCTATCCCCAATGTGCTGAGCCAGGCACTGCTGGCCTATCGGGAGGTGGCGGGCAGTGCCGGGGCCCTGTTCGGGCTCGGTTACTACCTGCTGCTCAGCCTGGGGTTGGCGGTTGCAGCCAGCTTGCAGGATCTCGGGCTGCTGCTCGGGGGATGCGGTCTGCTGGCCCTGTGCTGCGGTTGGCGTCGTTCCACGTGAAACATCAGCTGCCGATAAAGCGGTAGCCGATGCCGGCTTCAGTTTCGATCAGCGTGGGTTGCTGGGGGTTATCTCCCAGCTTCTTGCGCAGACTGGCGATGACGATGCGCAGGTAGTGAGTGTCCTCCTTGTGGCTTGGCCCCCAGATGTCGATGAGCAGCTGGGTCTGTTGCACCAGCTTGCCGGGGTGGCACACCAGCGCCTGCAACAGGGCGAACTCCTTGCGGGAGAGGGGGATCTCCTCGCCCTGCAAGGTCACCTTGTGGCTGCTGCTGTCCAGGGTCAGGCCACAGTGGGGGAAGTGTCGACACTCGCCGCTGGTGGCACCGACGCGCTGGCGCAGCAGCACCCGGATACGGGCCATCATCTCCCCGACGCCGAACGGCTTGCTCATGTAGTCGTTGGCCCCCGCATCCAGCAGCCGCACCTTCTCCTGCTCGGAGTCCCGCGCCGAGAGCACCAGCACGGGATTGGCGTGGTGCTCGCGGATGGCGTGCAGGATTTGGATGCCATCGCCATCCGGCAGGCCCAGATCCAGGATCACCAGGTCGGGGTTGAGGTGGCGATACTGCGCCATCCCCTCGGTGACGCCGACCGCCTCGCTCACCTGATGTCCTTCGGCGATCAGGCTGATCCGCAAAAAACGGCGGATGGCCGCCTCATCGTCGATGACCAGTATGTGAGCCATTCAGTCTCCCGTTTGCTGATTGAAAAGGGCGGCGACCATCAGGCCGCCGGTGCGTTGAGGGCCAGCGGCAGGGAGATGCGCATGCAGGTGCCGTTGCCGTTGGGGCCGGCGAATGCCCAGATGCGGCCGCCGTGGACCTCTATCATAGCGCGGGAAATGGCGAGGCCAAGCCCGGTGCCGCGGCTGCCGCAGTCGCCGACCGGCTGGGTGTAGAACAGATTGAAGATCTTGTCCCTATCCGACTCGGCGATGCCGACCCCGATATCGATGATGTCGATGATGAGGTCGGGATCCGCCAGCATCACCTTGAACTCGATGGGGGTGCCGGCCGGTGAGTAGCGGGAGGCGTTGTCGAGGATGTTGACCAGCACCTGCTCGATCAGGGCGCCGTGCACATAGAGCCGGGGGATCTGCTGATCGAAGTGCACCTGCAGCTTGTGCTGGCGCCAGGAGGAGTCGAGTCTGCGGCGGGCGCTCTCCACCAGGTCAGCCAGGTCAACCCAGTCCCGTTTCAGCTGGAAGTCCGGTGAGCCGATGCGAGTCATGTCCAGCAGGTTCTGGACATAGCCGTGCAGGCGGCGCGCCTCGTCCTGCACCGAGTGCAGCAGTTCGATGCGGTCCTCCGCACTTATCCGGTCCCCGTATTCCAGCAGGGTGCTGCCGGCCCCCATGATGGTGGCCAGCGGCGTCTTCAGGTCGTGGGAGACCGAGGAGAGCAGGGCGGCGCGCATCCGGTCGGTCTCCGCCTGCAACTGGCTGTCCGCCAGCCGCTCGTTGAGATCGATTCGGGCCAGGGCGGCGCGGATATCGGTGAGCAGGGCCTGCAGCTGGTGCTCGGCGGCGGAGGTGAGCGGGCTGGCCAGCCGGATGCCCAGCACCAGGTCATCGCCGAGGTGATGATACTGGGCCTCGGCGGCGTTGAGGGTGGCGGTATGGGCACCGGCGCTCTGCTTCTGGGCCAGGCACCAGTCAATGGCGGCCTTGTCGGTCTGGCCCGGCCCGGTCTGGGTGTCACCGGCCCGGTACTGGTAATCCCCATCGAGCGCGAACACGGGCTGCCCAAGGGCGAGGGCGATGGCCTGGGTTCCCTGTCTCAGCACGTCCACCGGGCTGCTGGCGGTGGCCAGTCCCTGGCTCAGGGAGAGCAGGGCGTTGCCCAGTTGCTGGGTCTCGCGCAGGCTGACCAGTTGCTGACGCTGGCGGGAGGCGAGGCGCCCGGCCGCGATGCCGACGATGAGCAGCACGAACAGGGTGAGCAGGTCGCTGTGGCTGGCCACGCTCAGGGAGAAGTAAGGGAAGGTGAACAGCAGATTGTGGCCGACGAATCCCAGCACGGCGGCCAGGATGGCGGGGACCAGGCTGGTGGTGAGCGCGGTGGCCAGTACCCCCAGCACGAACAGCATGGGCAGGGAGGCGGGGGGCAGCCAGTGGGAGAGGGCCCAGACCGCGGCCGAGGTCCCCCCCATGATGGCCACCGCCAGCAGGCTCTGGCGAAGCTCACCCGGGCCTGCCGTTGGCAGGGTCAGACCGGGCTTGCGCTTCTCGGTATCCACCAGCGTGATCTCGAATCCCTGCGCTTGTTTGAGCAGATGCTGTACTAGGGATCGACGCCAGGGCGGGTTGCGGGATTTGCCGAGCAGCAATTGGGAGACCTGCTGCTGTTCGGCGGTCTCCAGCAGGGCATCGGCCACGGCCGGGCTGGAGAGGGTCAGCACCCTGGCCCCCAACTGGGAGGCGAGGGCCAGCGCCTGCTCCAGCTCGGGGGAGCGTTGCCCCTTGCTGTCGATGTGCACCACCAGCCAGGGCAGTTGCCTGCGCTGGGCGAAGCGGTGGCCGTAACGCACCAGGGCGGCGCCGTGCTCATCCCCGATGCAGACCATCAGCTTGCCCCGCAGCGGCAGTGTGGTCTTGCCGGCGGCCTGCCACTGCAACTGCAGATCCCCCTCCACGTGGCTGGCGGCGGTCTGCATCGCCAGCTCCCGCAGGGCGGTCAGGTTGTTGAGGGAGAAGAAGGATTGCAGGGCGGCCTTGGCCTGGTGGGGCACATAGACCTTGCCCTCCTTGAGGCGGCCGAGCAGCTCCTTGGGGGGGAGGTCGATCAGCACCAGGCTGTCGGCCTCCAGCAGCACCTGATCCGGCAGGGTCTCCTTGACCCTGACCCCGGTCAGCTGCCACACCAGATCGTTGAGGCTCTCCAGGTGCTGCACGTTGAGGGTGGTGTAGACGTCGATGCCGGCGCCCAGCAACTCCTCCACATCCTGCCAGCGCTTCTCGTGGCGGCTGCCGGGGGCGTTGCTGTGGGCCAGCTCGTCCACCACGGCGATGGCGGGCTTGCGCGCCAGCAGACCGTCCAGATCCATCTCCTCCAGCCGCTGCTGGCGGTGCAGGTGCAGTGTGCGCGGCAGGATGGCGAGCTTGTCGAGCAGGGCCAGGGTCTCCTGGCGGCCGTGGGTCTCCACCACCCCGATCAGGATGTCGACTCCCTCCCTGGCCTGCTCCCGCACCGCCTGCAGCATGGCGTAGGTCTTGCCGACGCCGGGGGCCGCGCCGAGAAACACCTTCAGCTTGCCCCTGTGCTCCTGCTCCAGGCTCGCCAGCAGGGCGTCTGCCCTCACTTCATCACGCATCCCCGTGCTCCCGTTGCATCGGCCGAACTGCGGCCGTGACCTCATTGCTCATGCTTGTCCCCATTGTCGAAAGGGAGCCTTCCCGAACGGCAAGGAGCGCCCTCAGGCGCCCTTTTGATGATCGAGTTGCAGGTTCAACTGGAGAATGTTGACCACCTGCGGGCCAAGGATACCAGCTTGTGCCGCCGACTTGACCTGCTCCGTCAGCTGAACGGGATCCAGCCCCCGTTGCCCGGCGACCCTATCCACCTGGGCCAGCGCTGCATCGAGGGGCAGATGGGGATCGAGGCCGGAGGCGGAGCGGGTCAGCAGGGCGGGGACCCTGGCTTCCGGCTGCGCCCTGGCCGCCGCTGCGGCAAACTCGGCCCGTAGCGGCGAGCTCATCCCCAGGTTGCTTCCGCCGCCACCTATGGTGGCGAAATCGCTGGCGGAGGGGCGGGAGTGGAAGTAGTCGGCCCGCTCGAATTTCTGGGCTAGCAGGGCGCTGCCGACCACCTGCTGTTTGGCGTTGGTGAGCAGGCTGCCGTTGGCCTGCCAGGGGAAGAGCAGCTGGGCCAGCCCGGTGACGGCCAGCGGATATGCCACCCCCAGCAGCAGGGTCAGGGTCAGCAGGGTTCTGATTGCTATCATGATTTTCTTGCTCCAAATGCGTTGGGTGGATGCGGGCCTGCCCCGCATCCGGTAATGCCGTTACACCAGCCCCAGGCCGGTGATGACCAGGTCGATCAGCTTGATACCTATGAAAGGCACTATCAGGCCGCCGACGCCGTAGATCAGCAGGTTGCGGCGCAGCAGGCTGGCCGCCGTTCCCTTCAGGCTGACCCCGCGCAGGGCCAGCGGCACCAGCGCGACGATGATCAGGGCGTTGAAGATGATGGCCGACAGGATGGCGCTCTCCGGGCTGCCCAGCTGCATCAGGTTCAGCGCCCCCAGCTGCGGATAGGCGGCGATGAACAGGGCCGGCAGGATGGCGAAGTACTTGGCCACGTCGTTGGCGATGGAGAAGGTGGTCAGGGCGCCGCGGGTCACCAGCAGCTGCTTGCCCACCAGCACCACGTCCAGCAGCTTGGTGGGGTTGGAGTCGAGATCCACCAGGTTGCCCGCCTCCTTGGCTGCCTGAGTCCCCTCGTTCATGGCCAGCCCTACGTCGGCCTGGGCCAGCGCCGGGGCGTCGTTGGCGCCGTCCCCGCACATGGCGACCAGCCGGCCGTCGGCCTGCTCCTGACGGATGTAGGCCAGCTTCTTCTCCGGCGTCGCCTCGGCGATGAAGTCATCTACCCCGGCTTCGGCGGCGATGGCGGCGGCGGTCAGCGGGTTGTCACCGGTGATCATCACGGTGCGGATCCCCATGTGGCGTAGGGTCTGGAAGCGGGCCTTGATGCCCGGCTTGATGATGTCCTTGAGGTACACCACTCCCAGCAACTTCTCGTGGGTGCAGACCAGCAGCGGGGTACCCCCTTGGCGGGCGATGTTGTCCACCGATTTGAGGATGAGCTCCGGCACCGCCTTGCGATCGAGGGAGAGGTAGCGTAGCACCGCGTCCACCGCCCCCTTGCGATAGTGATGGCCGTTGCGATCCAGCCCGCTCAGCCGGGTCTCGGCGCTGAAAGGGATGATGATGTCGCTCTCCAGCTGGCTCGGTCTGGTGTGGCTCTTGCCCGCCAGGGTCAGGATGGATTTGCCCTCCGGCGTATTGTCACCGAGCGAGGCCAGCATGGCGGCCTGGGCCAGCAGGGAGGGATCCACGCCGGGGGCCGGGATCAGCTCGTCCGCCATCCGGTTGCCGAAGGTGATGGTGCCGGTCTTGTCCAGCAGCAGGGTGCGCACGTCGCCGGCGGCTTCCACCGCCCGGCCCGACTTGGCGATCACGTTGAGCTTCACCAGCCGGTCCATGCCGGCGATGCCGATGGCGGAGAGCAGGCCGCCGATGGTGGTCGGGATCAGGGTGATGAACAGCGCCAGCAGATAGAGCCGGGGCACCTGGGTGCCGTTGTAGTCGAGGAACCAGGGCAGGGTGGCCACCACCAGCAGGAAGATCAGGGTCAGCCCCACCAGCAGGGCGTCCAGCGCCATCTCGTTGGGGGTCTTCTGCCGCTTGGCCCCTTCCACCAGGGCAATCATGCGATCCAGCGTACTTTCGCCCGGGTTGTTGGTGATGCGCACCCAGATCTCGTCGGAGACGACGGTGGTGTTGCCGGTCACGCCGCTGCGGTCGGTGCCCGACTCGCGGATGACGGGGGCGGATTCGCCGGTGATGGCAGCCTCGTTGACCGAGGCGATGCCGGCGACCACTTCGCCGTCGGCCGGGATCATCTCGCCGCTGCGCACCAGCACCAGATCGCCCTTGAGCAGGCTGGTGGCCGGTACCCACTCGCCCTTGTCATCCTGCGGGCTGGTGACTCGACGTGCCTTGAGCTGGCTCATGCCGGCCTTCAGACTGTCGGCCCGCGCCTTGCCGCGCCCCTCGGCCAGGGTCTCGGCGAAGTTGGCAAACCAGAGGGTGAGCCAGAGCCAGGCGGTCAGCTGCCAGGCCAGCGAAGGAGCGACGCCGGAGAGCGGTTGCCCCAGCAGCGACTCCAGGGTCGCCATCACGGCCGCCAGCCAGAGGGTGAACAGGATGGGGCTGCCGAACAGCGCCCTGGGGTTGAAGCGATAGAGGGCTTCCACCATGGCCTGCAGGATCTGTGATTTCTGTTTCTTGCCCTTCACCGGAATGGTGTCGGTGCTCATTGAAGCGGACTTGCTCATTGGAAAGCTCCCTGCATCGAATAGTTGGTCACGCAGATCAATCGGGTGTGCAGCATCAGAAGGCACCTCCCAGCAGGCTCAGGTGTTCCGCCACCGGGCCCAACGCCAGCACCGGCAGGAAGGAGAGACCCCCCATCAGCAGCACGGTGACGATCAGCAGGGTGATGAAGAGCGGGCCGCTGACGGGGAAGTCCCCCTCGCTTCGCTCCTGGCGCGGGGCACGGGCCAGCTGGCCGGCGATGGCCAGTACCGGAATGATGTAGCCGAAGCGGCCGAGCAGCATGGCCAGCCCGATGGCGATGCACTGCCAGCTGTCGGCGGCGGCAAAGCCGGCGAAGGCGGAGCCGTTGTTGCCGGCGGCCGAAGCGTAGGCATAGATCAGTCGTGACAGGCCGTGGGGGCCGTCGTGACCGATGACGGTGGCGGAGTTCGGCATCAGCAGGGTAATGCCGCCGATCACCAATACCCCGACCGGCATCACCAGCATGCTGGCGACCACCCATTTCATCTCGGTGATGCCGAGCCGTTTGCCCAGATAGGTCGGAGTGTGCCCCACCATCAGGCCGCACAGGAACACGGTCAGCAGCACGAACAGCATCATGCCGTAGATACCGGCACCGACGCCGCCGAACACCACTTCACCCAGCAGCATGTTGATCATGGCAACCATGCCGGCGAGCGGGGCGAAGCTGTCGTGCATGGCGTTGACTGAGCCGTTGGAGGCGGCGGTGGTGGCCACTTCCCAGATGCTGGACAGCACGGGGCCGAAGCGGCTCTCCTTGCCTTCCCAGTTGCCGGCTTCGCTGGTGAGGTGGGCGAGGGCCGGATCCGGTTTCAGCTCCTGGCCGATGGCGAGGCAGAGCCCCAGCACCAGCATGATGGTCATGGCGATGAGGATGGCGCGGCTGTGGGCCAGATCCTTCACGTAACGACCCAGGGTGCAGACCATGGCGGCGGCCAGCGTCAGCAGGGCGACCATCTCCAGCCAGTTGGAGAGGGCGGTCGGGTTCTCGAACGGATGGGCCGAGTTGATGCCGAAGAAGCCGCCGCCGTTGGAGCCGAGCTGCTTGATGGCGATCTGGGAGGCTGCCGGGCCGAGCGGCAGCAGCTGCTCCTGGCCTTCCAGGGCGTGGAACGGCAGGTAGGCAGACAGGCTCTGGGGCACCCCCTGCCAGACCAGCAGCAGCGCCAGGATCAGCGCCATCGGCAGCAGCACGTAGAGACAGAAGCGCACCAGATCCTGCCAGAAGTTGCCGAGGTGGGTGGTCTGCTGGCGGGCGATGCCGCGAAACAGGGCGATGGCGACGGCGCCGCCGGTGGCGGCGGAGACGAAGTTCTGGGTGGTGAGCCCCACCATCTGGCTGAAGTAGGAGAGGCTGGCTTCGCCGGAGTAGGCCTGCCAGTTGGTGTTGGTCATGAAGCTGACCGCGGTGTTGAAGGCGAGTTGCCAGTTCAGCCCGGACAGCTGTTGCGGGTTGAGGGGCAGCAGCCCCTGCGCCATCAGGATCAGGAACAGCAGGCCGAAGCCGGCGCCGTTGAAAGCCAGCAGGCTGAGGGCGTAGGACTTCCAGTCCTGCTCGCGCCCGTCCGTGCCGCAGCAGGCCAGGGTGGCGCGCTCAAGCGGGGCCAGCCAGCGACTCTTGCCTTCAAACACCCGATAGAGGTAGTTGCCAAGCAGAGGCGCCGGCAGCAGCACCAGCAGCACGAACGCGACGGGATAGATGATCTCTTGCCACATATCCGGTTCCTCACTCATGAGTGCGCGCGAGGGCGCGCAGCAGATAGCCCGCGAGGGCGAGGACCAGCAGCAGATATAGCCAATTCATAACGACTCCGTTGAGGTAATTAGCGTCAGGGATCGATGCATATCCGTGTCGATCCCATGGGTCTCATTGACGCTCAAAGGGTATGTAAAACGGGCGTAAAGGCGCCATAAAGCCCAATTTGGCTGGCGTAAAATCGGCGTAAAGAAGGCGGGTTTTGCCGGCTGGTGGACGGGCAAGGCACAAAAAACCCGGCCTGGGCCGGGTTTGGATGCAAGTCGCTGAGACTCTGATATGCGGTTAGCGCATGGTCACAAACTCTTCCGCGCTGGTGGGATGGATGGCGACACAGTTGTCGAAGTCCGCCTTGGTGGCGCCCATCTTCATGGCGACGCCGAAGCCTTGCAGGATCTCGTCCATGGCGAAGCCGATGCCGTGCAGGCCGACCACCTTCTCTTCCGGCCCGACGCAGACCAGTTTCATCCGGGTGGGCTGGCGATGCTGGGTCAGTGCCGAATACATGGCGGTGAACTGGCTACGGTAGACCTTCACCTGATCTTCACCGTATTCGGCGACGGCTTCCGGCTCGGTCAGGCCGATGGTGCCGATGGGCGGGTGGCTGAACACCACGGTCGGCACCAGATCGTAGTTGAGGTGCTCGCCCGGCTTGTTGTTGAACAGCCGCTCCGAGAGGCGGCGGCCTGCCGCGACAGCCACTGGGGTGAGCTGGATGCGGCCGGTGTTGTCACCGACGGCATAGAGGTTGGCGACGGCGGTGTTCTGGAACTTGTCGGTGGGGATGAAGCCCTTCTCGTCCAGGGTGATGCCGGTGGCAGCCAGATTGAGGTTGTCGGTGGCGGGCACGCGACCGATGGCCCAGATGAGGCAGTCCACGGTGAGGTGGCGACCATCTTCCAGTTGCAGGGTCAGGCTGTCGTCTGCGTTCTTGATGACGGCCTTGGGAATTGCGTGGGTGTGCAGCTTGGGCCCTTCCTGCGCCATGATCTCCACCAGGGTCTCGTGGATCATGGGGTCGAAGTTGCGCAGCGGCGCATGCTTGCGCACCACCAGATGGGTCTCGGAGCCAAGGGCCTGCATCACGCCTGCGATCTCCACGGCGATATAGCCGGCACCCACCACGGCAACCCGTTTGGGCTGGCTTTGCAGGTCGAAGAAACCGTCGGAGTCGATACCCAGTTCGGCGCCCGGAATGGTCGGGACCTCGGGGCGGCCGCCGGTGGCAATCAGGATGTGATCGGCGCTGTAGTGCTCGCCGTTCACCTCGACGGTATGGCTGTCGACGAAGCGGGCGAAGCCCTTGATGACGGTGATCTGGTTCTTGCCCAGCACGTTCTGGTAGGACTGGTGAATGCGCCCGATATAGGCCTGACGGGATTCGACCAGCTTGACCCAGCTGAAGTGGTTGAGCGTGGTGTCGAAGCCGTAGTCGGCGCCATATTTCAGGGCATCGGCGATCTGGCCTGCATACCACATGGCCTTCTTCGGTACGCAGCCGACGTTGACGCAGGTGCCACCCAGCTCTTTGGCTTCGATCAGGGCGACTTTCTTGCCGTACATGGCTGCCCGGTTGGCCGAGGCGATGCCGCCGCTGCCGCCACCGATGGCGATGTAGTCAAAATGCTGTGCCATTGCGAGGTTCTCCGCTCGTTAAGAATGCAGTCACAGCATGATGGGGACAAAGCGGCCGGCCCACAAGAGCCGGTGCTCAGTTCTGCTGGATGGGCAGGCGAATGTGGAACTGGGCGCCCTGGCCCGGTTCGCTGGCGCAGTGGATGCGGCCGCGCAGCAGCTGGACCACCAGGTTGTAGATGATGTGAGTGCCGAGCCCGCTGCCACCCTGGCCCCGCTTGGAGGTGACGAAGGGATCGAAGATGCGCGGCAGTATCTCCGGGGGGATGCCGCGGCCGTTGTCACTGTAGTCGATGACCAGCTCGTCTCCCTGCTGCGCCACCTGGATGGTGATCTTTCTGGGCCTGTCCCAGCCATCGAAACCGTGATGGATGGAGTTGAGGATCAGGTTGGAATAGATCTGGGTGAAGCTGCCCGGGAAGGAGTAGATGCTCAGCTTGGGATCGCACTGGATGTCCACCTCGCACTGGGCCTTCTTGAGCTTGTAGCCGAGGGAGACCACCACCTGATGCAGGTTGTCGGCGAGGCTGAAGTTGTATCGGGCCTCGGAGGACTGATCCACTGCCACCTGCTTGAAGCTGGCGATGAGCTCGGAGGCGCGGCGCAGGTTGCCTTGCAGCAGTTGCATCGACTCGTCGAGATTCTGGGTGAATTCGTTGAGGTAGGTGCGGGAGAGCTGCTTGGCCTCGATATGCTGCTTGAAGTCGGCCACCCGCTCCTGCAGGTAGGAGGAGGCGGTGACGCTGATGCCGATGGGGGTGTTGATCTCGTGGGCCACGCCGGCAACCAGGGAACCGAGGGAGGCCATTTTCTCCGACTCCACCAGGGTCTGCTGGGCCTGCTTGAGATCGTCATAGGCCTTGCCCAGCTGGTCGTTGGCATCGCTCAGGCTGCGGGTGCGTTCCGCCACCTTGCCTTCCAGCTGCTCGTTGAACAGGGTGATCTCCCGCTCCACCTTTTTGAGGGGGGTGATGTCATAACCAAAGCCAATCAGGTACTTGAGGTTGGGCCCCTCGTAGAAGGGAGCGAAGGTCCACTGCAGTACCAGCTCGTTGCCCTGCTGATCGTGCATGGTGATCTCCCTGTCCTCCAGAGCGCCCTGCTCGGCCAGGGTGGCGGCCAGCTCGTCACGCTGCTCCTTGCTGACGAAGAGATCCAGCCAGTTGTGCTGCAACAGCTCCTGGTGGTGATAGCCGGTCAGCAGGATGGCCGCCGGGTTGATGCTGGCGATGTTGAGATCCGGCTCCATGCAGCAGATGACCATGTTGGCGGAGTTGATCAGGGTGGCGGAGAAGTCCCGCTCCTGCTGGAGCTGATCGGCGGCCTGATGGCGGGCCGTGAACTCGTCGTTCAGCCGGGTGCGCATCTGGTTGAGGGTGGCGGCCAGGGTATCGAATTCGTCAGGGGACTTGCGGGGCAGGGGGCGACCCTCCAGGGTCAGCTCCACCGCGAGGCGATCCAGGCTCAGTTTCTGGGCATAGCTGACGATGCGGTTGATATGACGGATCACCAGATAGTAGATGATGACTAGGATGCAGAACGAGACGACCAGGGTCTTGATGGTCTGGCTGACCAGGATCAGCACGGATTTCTCGATGAGGCGCTGGTAGACCTGCTCCAGGGAGGCGGCGACGAACAGCTTGCCGACCACTTCCCCCTGATAGCTCAGGGTGAACTCGCGGGAGATGTCGTATTGGGGCTGCTCCACCCCCTGGGTGAGCAGGGGCACTTCCGAATTGCCCAGCATCTCCTTGACCATGACGAACTGCATGTTGGGCAGGTTCATGATGCCCTCGATCTGCACCTTCACCTGCTCTTCATCCAGATTCCAGAGACTGGCCGAGATGGGTTGCAGGAAGGAGGCCTCGATCTGGCCGATGCTGGCCTCGATGACGGTCACATCCTTGTTGTAGTCCCAGGCGAGCTGAAGCACGGTGATGAGCAGTGCCAGCACCGTACTGCAGATCAGAATGTAGGAAAGCAGACGATAAGAGAGTCCGTTAAGGCCGACGGCCTTGGAGAAGATTCCTGACATGGCGTCCTTGCGGTCTGGATTGAGTGCGGTTTAGTTTAACTGCTTCATGGACTTATGTCGTGTGTCATCCAATGGATAAAAATAAGGCCCCTTTCGGGGCCTTTTTTGTGTGGGCTGGGATCAGTGACCGCCCTTGGCTTTTGCCGGGATGGATTCGTCGAATTCCGGCAGCGGCTTGTGTTCGGATGCCAGGAAGGTGTAGATGACCGGCAGCACGAACAGGGTGAACAGGGTGCCGATGGCCAGACCCGCCACGATGACGATGCCGATGCTGAAGCGCTGTGCTGCCCCCGCACCCGAGGCATAGAGCAGCGGGATAAGGCCTGCGATCATCGCCGCCGTGGTCATCAGGATGGGGCGCAGACGGACCTTGGCAGCCTGCATTACGGCTTGCATCCGGTTCAGACCATGGAGCAGCTGCTCCTCCTTCGCCACCTCGCAGATCAGAATACCGTGCTTGGTAATCAGACCGACGAGGGTGATGAGACCGACCTGGGAGTAGATGTTCATTGTGGCCATGCCCCACGCCAGGGCGATCAGCGCGCCACTGATGGCCAGCGGCACCGACACCATGATGACCAGCGGGTCACGCACGGATTCGAACTGGATCGCCAGCACCAGGAAGATGATGGCCAGGGCCAGGGCGAAGGTGGCGTAGAGCGCATTCCCTTCGGTCACGAACTGGCGGGCTTCACCCATGAAGTCGTAACGATAGCCTTGGGGCAGCTTCTCTTCCGCGGTCGTCTTGAACCAGTTGATTGCATCCCCCATGGCCACGCCCGGTGCCGGCACGGCGCCGATGGTGGCGGAGTTCAGCTGGTTGAAGTGGGGCAGGGCACGGGGCTCTCCCTTCACTTCAATCTTGATCAGGCTGCCCAGCGGGATCGACTTGCCGTCGGCGGCACGCACGTAGTACCCCTTGATGGACTCGGGGTTGAGACGGAACTTGCGCTCCACCTGCGGGATCACCTCGTAGGAGCGGCCATCCAGGTCGATACGGTTGACGTAACCGTCCGCCATCATGGTGCCCATGGTGATGCCGATGTCTTGCATGGTGATGCCGTAGGCACCCGCCTTGTCCTTGTCGATGCTGATCTTCATGGTGGCCGAGTCGTAGTTCAGATCGAGATCCGAATAGACGAACTGGCCGTTGGCCTGGGTTGCCGCCAGCATCTCACCCGCGATCAGGAACAGGCTCTCGAAGCTGTTCGGGGTGGTGATAACGAACTGGATGGGCAAACCGCTCGACGCCCCCGGCAGTTCCGGGAACTGGAAGGTGGTGATGGCCATCCCGGGGATGTCCTTCACCAGACCGGCGACCCGGTCCAGCACCTCTTTCTGGCTCGCTTCACGCTGGCTCCAGGGCACCATGGAGGCGATACCGAACGCCTGATTGGAGTTGAACACCCCCGAGAAGACCTGGGAGTAAGCAATCTCCGGCTGGTCGTCCAGGACTTTGTTCACGTCCGCCATGGTGTTTTCGATGTAGTCCAGGTTGGCGTTGGAAGGCGCCGTCCCCAGCACCGCCATGACGCCTTTGTCCTCGGACGGGGCCAGCTCGCTCGGAATGAACTTGAACAGCAGCGGCAGGCTGGCGAACACGATGACGGCAAACAGGATGACCACGATGCGCTTTTGCATCACGGCATGGAGCATGGCGTCGTAGCGGGCCGTCATCCGGTCCAGCAGATCGTGCACGGTACGCTCGAACTTGCCGGGCTCCTCGTTGGCCCTGAGCATCTTGGCGCACATCATGGGCGACAGGGTCAGGGCGATGATGCCCGAGACGAACACGGCGCCCGCCAGGGTCAGCGCGAACTCCTTGAACAGGGAGCCGGTGATGCCCCCCATCAGGGCGATGGGCGCATACACCGCCGCCAGGGTGACCGTCATGGCGATGACGGGCACGGCGATCTCCCGGGTACCTATGATGGCGGCCCGGAACGGCTCTTCCCCTTCCTTGATGTGACGGTCGACGTTCTCCAGCACCACGATGGCGTCATCCACCACCAGACCGATGGCCAGCACCATCGCCAGCAGGGTCATGAGGTTTATGGAGAAGCCGAACATGTCCATCATCATCACCACGCCGATGAGGCTCAGGGGAATGGTGATGATGGGGATGATGACCGCCCGGAACGAACCGAGGAACAGGGTGATCACCACCAGTACGATGGCGGCCGCCTCCAGTATGGTCTTGATGACCTCGTGGATGGATTCGTTGATGGCGATGGTGGAGTCATACAGGATGTTCACCTGCATGGTGCTCGGCATGTTGCGCTTCAGGCTCGGCAGCAGCTCCAGCACATCGTGGGCGATGTTGATGGGGTTGGCTGTCGGGGCTGCGTTGATGGCCAGAACCACGGCTTCGCGGCCGTTGGCGCTGGCGCGATAGATGTCGTGGCTCTTCTCCAGGGAGACCTTGGCGATGTCGGAGAGACGGATCACCTTGCTGTCGCGGGTGGCGACCACCAGACGCTTGAGCTCTTCGATGTTGCCGACCTGGGTCTCGGCGTTGCCGTTGAACAGGGTGAAATAGCCGGTGGCCTGGCCGGTCGCGGACTGATAGTTGTTGCTGTTGAGCACCGTCATCACGTCGCTTGAGGTCAGGTCAAAGGCGGCCATCTTGGCCGGATCCAGCCACACCCGGAGGGCGAATTCGACCCCGCCATACAGATCCACCTTGGAGACCCCGCCCACGGTAAACAGCTGGGGCTTGATGACCCGCTCCAGGTAGTCGGTGATCTGGCTGGAGTTGAGCTCCGGGCTGGTGAAGCCCATATAGAGCACCGCCGTGGTGGAGCCGGTGGAGGAGGTGACCGAAGGGTCTTCCGCCTCTTTGGGCAACTGGGAACGCACCGAGTTGACCTTGGCCAGGATGTCGGACAGCGCGGCGTTCGGATCGGTGTTGAGCTTCATGTACGCCGTCACCGTGGAACTGCCCAACTGGCTCGAGGAGGTCATGAAGTCGATGTTGTCGGCCTGGGCGACCGCCTGCTCCAGGGGCTGGGTGATGAAGCCCTGGATCAGGTCCGCACTGGCGCCATAGTAGCTGGTGTTGACCGTGATGACGGTGTTGATCACCTCGGGGTATTCACGCACCTGCATCTTGAAGATGGCCTGGAAGCCCAGCAGGGCTATCAGGAAGCTGAGCGAGATCGCCAGCACAGGCCGTTTTATAAATATGTCAGTAAATCGCATCGCAGCTCTCCGCGCTTACAGCATCGGGGTTTGTGCCGGAACGGCAAGGGCATCGTTCTCGACCACGTGCACCTTGGTATCGTTGCTCAGGCGAACCTGACCCGACAGCACGATTTGATCGCCAGCCTTGATGCCGGACAGCACATGGACATCGTTGCCGCGACGCTCACCTGCCTTGACCACCACCTGCTTGGCGCGTTTCACGCCGTCAGCCTCGTGAATGACGTAGACGTTCTCGCCATAGAGGGTGAAGGAGATGGCGGACTGCGGGATCACGATCTGGTCCTTCACCGTGGGCAGTATGATGCTGGCGCGGGCGAACATGCCGGAACGGAGCTGGCCGTCGTTGTTCGGGATGTCTGCCTGCACCTGGATCAGGCCGCTCTGATAGTTGACCGCGGGCTCGATGGCCGTGATCTGGCCGTCAAACTGGGTCTGGGGATAGGCATCCACGTTGATCTTGATGGTCTGTCCCAGGGTGATTTTGGAGATGTCGGTCTGGGGCACAGTGAAGCGCAGGCGCATCACGCTGGTGTCTTCCAGGCGCACGATCTCGGTACCGGGCTCCAGATACTGGCCGAGGAAGACGTTGCGCAGGCCCACGGCGCCGCTGAAGGGGGCTCTCACCTCACGACGGGCTATGGTGGCCTTCAGACTGTCGATGTCCGCCTCGAGGGAGCGGTAGCTTGCCTCGGCATCATCCAGCTGGTCCCGGGAGATGGAGTTCTTCTGATAGAGGTTCTTGTAGCGCTCGAACTTGGCCCTGGCTGCCGGCAGCCTGGCCTGGGAAGAGTTCAGATTGGCTTTTTCCACACTGGAGTCCAGGCTCAGCAGCAGTTGATCCGCTTTGACATGTGCCCCGGATTCGAACCGGATGCTGTCGATGGTGCCTGACAGCTCGCTGGAGAGGGTGACCCCCTGGTTCGGCTCGATGAAGCCGATGGCTTCAATGGTGGGGACCCAGTCCTGCGCCTTGGTGACCATGGCGGTGACCGGGAACTCGGGCTCGGGCCGATTGGCCATGAACTCTGCAATCTTCTTCTGCTTGAACATATTGAAGCCGATGACACTGCCAAACAGGGCGAGTGCTATCAGCAACATGATGGCCATCCACTTTTTCATGAACAGGCTCCTGTGATGGAAACATTAGGGTTTAAAATGGCATTCCAGCTGGCCCGGATGACCGTCTCCAGCTGTTCCTGCGTCAATTCGAAATCGTGAACCCGGCGCTGCTGTGCCAGGTTGGCCACGCAATCCAGACTCAATGCTTGCAACACCAGAATGGGGAGATCGATGAAGAGTCCCTGTTGGCGTCCTTGCTCAAAGAAGCGCTCAAGTGGCGCCCACGTCGCCATTATGACCGGATCCCGCTCCAATTCAGCCCCCAATGGAGAACTTTCGTACTGCAATTTGCACTTGAGTGCATTGGGGTAGCTGGTGAAGATGGCATCGATGTTGAGCCAGAGGCGTCGATACTGCTTATAGGACACCTCTTCTATCTGCACACCTTCCATGACCAGGGGATGACACTTGAGGATAGTGTGCTGATAGAGCTGGCGGATCAGGTCATCCTTGTCGCTGAAATAGCGATAGATGGTGCCTGCCGCCACCTTGGCTTTCTTGGCGACCACGGCAATGGAAAGGCCGTAGAAGCCCTGCTCGCCGAGGATCTCGTGAGCTGCTTCGAAAATGCGTTCTTTCTTATCCATGGTTATCAGAGGTCAACGACTGAATGAACGTTCATTCATTCTAGGTGGGCGCAAAGGCAAGTCAAGCATTGCCCATCATCTCTGACCCTATGGGGTGAGGGATTCAAAAAGTAGTGGGGAATTGCTGGATCCAGCCTGAACAAAACAAAAATAGTTGAAAAGGGTCGGAAGTGATTGAAAAACAGGCACTTGATTCTTTGTGTCAAAAAAAGAGTAGACAAGGTCGGCATCATCATCAATAATGCGCCCCGTTCGACAGCGTAGCGCCCGTAGCTCAGCTGGATAGAGCGCTGCCCTCCGGAGGCAGAGGTCACAGGTTCGAATCCTGTCGGGCGCACCATCAAAAGTGCGCCGGTTAAACGGGCGTGTTGAAGAACGAAAACAGCTGTGGTGGCTGTAGCTCAGTTGGTAGAGTCCCGGATTGTGATTCCGGTTGTCGTGGGTTCGAGCCCCATCAGCCACCCCATTTTACAGCTTGTCAGGTACGCGAAGGTGGCGGAATTGGTAGACGCGCTAGCTTCAGGTGTTAGTGCCCCCCGGGTGTGAGGGTTCGAGTCCCTCTCTTCGCACCATACTTGCTGTATGACGAGGATGACCAGATGGTCATCTTTGTGTTTTTGGAATACCCCCTCGGTGATTAGCGCAGCCCGGTAGCGCATCTGGTTTGGGACCAGAGGGTCAAAGGTTCGAATCCTTTATCACCGACCACATTTGAAAACCCCGCTCAGGCGGGGTTTTTGCTTTTTGGCGTTTCTCTTTCGCTTTTTCCTGTCACGTCTTTTTACACTTCTTCAGGCGCCTGTTCGCCACGAGTTCGCTATGCTGGGGCCCGGAGCCGCGAGACAGGGGACGCTCGGGCACGGACCAGATACAAGGCCTATGCATCACCATATCACTTCTCTTCAACTCTCCGTGCTGGCCATGGCCGCACTGCTGCTGGGTGGTTGCGCCCTGCAGCCGAAACCGGAAGATCTTCTGATGGGCGCCGCCCCCAAGCCAAAGGCCGAACTCGAGGCCACCTTGGTAACCAGTGGTGGCTTCTGCGTGACCCTGAGCGAGCAGGGCCGTCTGCTGACCCAGCCCTGCGATCAGCAACCGAACCAGTCATTCAGCTGGGATGTCGGTGCCCTGCAACTGGCCGGGGATTGCCTGGTCGCCAGAGGGGAAGATGGTCTGGGGATGGAGGCGTGCCGGGAGGAGAGCCATCAATGGCAGTGGCAGGGGGATCGGCTGTTCAATCGGCAGGTGTCGTTGTGCCTGGATGTGGCGGGTCGCCGTCACAAGCCGGCCGTCCCCCTGCGCCTCGCCGAATGCTATGGCGGCGCCAACCAGAGCTTTGAGTGGACGCCCTCCGGCACGCTGTTGAACCGTCTGATGCACCCGGCTCTGGTGTGGTGACAAGAGAGCGAGAAGAAAAAAGGGTGGCCACATGGGCCACCCTTTTTCGATCCGCGATGGGGATGCCTTATCAGCGGGTCTGGGAGGCGAACAGTTTCTCCAGATAGACGGCAACGCCATCTTCATCGGAAGTGAGGGTCTGTTCGTGCTCTGGCAGGGCCAGTTTGAGGCGATCATGGGCGTTGCCCATGACCACGCCACGGCCCACCATGCTCAGCATCTCGAAGTCGTTCATGCCATCGCCGAAGGCCACGGCCTGTGACATCTCCAGGCCGTGCTGCTCCAGCACGGCGCGCACGGCATTACCCTTGTGCACACCGGCATGCATCACCTCGAGGCAGTCAGGCAGGGAGAAGGTGACGTTGAGTCGATCACCATATTGCTGGTTGAGGTGCGCCTCTATCTTCAGCAGCTTGTCGTGGTCGCCGATGTAGAACACCTTGTTGACCCTGTCCATCGGGTGGCTGGCGAGATCCGCCAGACGGTAGCTGAAGCCGGAGTCGTGATGGAACTTCAGCAACCAGGGTAGCTCCTCTTCCACCAGCCACTCGTCGCCGTAGTAGACGTTGATGTGGATGGACGGGTCGCGTTCCATGGCGATCAGCTCGGCCGCCACCGTGCTCGGCAGCGCCTGGTTGTAGACCAGCTGATCCTGCTTGTCGTGTACCACGGCGCCGTTGGAGGTAATGAGGTAGATATCCAGCCCCAGTGCATCGCGGATGCTGCGTACATCCACATGGTGACGGCCGGTGGCGACCACGAACTTGACGCCCTGATCGACCAGACGGTGCAGGGTATCCCGGGTGCGGGAGGAGATCTGGTGCTGCCCGTTGAGCAGGGTACCATCGAGATCGGACACAACTACCTTGAACATCATTACCTCGACTTCAATTGAACGCCGGGGGAGTGTACCCCAGCGTCTGCCGTCACCCCATTTATTTAGGGATCCAAAAAATAACCAGCCCCTTCTGGTCGCGTCAGTAGCGTGCGAAGAAGGCCAGGGTTGCATTGAGCGCGGCCTGGCGCTGGGGATCCGCCTCGATGAAGAGCTCGTGCCAGGCCCCTTCGATGCGCAGCGGCTTGCTCCCTTCACATTGGGCCTTGGCGCAGAAGGCCTCCTGGGCGGCGTTGTCCACCACGCTGTCCTCGCCGGCCTGCAGCAGCAGCAGCGGCGTCTTGATGGCGCCGGCGTCGGCTACGGCCGCGTCCGATCCTGTGATGGCCTGATGGATCCAGTGGGCGGTGGCGCCCCCCAGCCTGACCTGGGGATGCTGCTCGTAGATCTGGCGGAAGGCCTGATAACGCACCGTGCTGTGGGTCAGCTCGTTGTCGGCAAAGCCGTGATCCTCATAGGGTCCCTGACCCGGGCCGTAGGGGGGCTCGCCCACCCAGCCGCCGACCGTGCCGATGGTGGCCGCCAACCCCTTGGCCAGCCACTTGGGCAGGCCGCCGAGGTTGATGCCCATCATGGGGGAGGAGAGCACCGCCGCCTGGATGTCGTTCGGCCAGCGTTCCAGATAGCGGGCCGAGATGGCCCCCCCCATGGAGTGGGCCAGCAGGAACAGCTTGGCAGGCTTGTCCGGTACAATCACTTCGTCATGAAACTGTTTGAGATCGGCGACATAGTCGTCGAACTGGTCGACATACCCCTTCTCTTTGTCGGCCAGCATGCGGTCTGACATTCCCTGGCCGCGATGATCGATGAGGTAGAGGCTGTAACCCTGGCGCCAGAGATCCCAGGCCAGCTCCTGATACTTGAGGTAGCTCTCGACCCGGCCGTTGACGATGAGGATGGCGCGATCGATCTTGGGTTGGCGCAGGGCGGCATAGCGGAGGGTGACCCCGTCCTTGCCCTTGAACTCCCCCTCGACGGCATGCTGGCGCCAGAAGTCGGGCAGGGTCTGCTGATAGAGGGCGGGGATGTCGGCTTCAGTGGTCAGCTGGTAAGGATTGCTCACGGCAAGGGCTCCGGCAGAAAACAGGGTCAGGGCCAGCAGGGGCAGGTGGTTAAGCTTCATCAGTGTACTCTTCCGAAGGATCATCCGATTGCTGGGCGGCCCAGCCCTTGCGGGTCAGCTGCATCTGCTGCCACCAGCGTTCGTCCGCCAGGATCTCGCCGGCCGGACCGAGCTGGGGATAGGGCATCTCTTTCTCCTTGCAGAGCTGGGCATAGACGGGATAGCCCCCCTCGAACAAGATGGTGTTCTGTTCTTCGAGTGTGAGTGGGCAGCCGCGCTGATAACAGCCGGCCAGTTCGCGCTGGCGCTGGGCCTCGTAGAGAATGGCGGCGGCGGCCACCGAGACGTTGAGGGACTGCACCATGCCCACCATGGGGATGACGATATGGTGATCGGCCAGGGCCAGCGCCTCTTCGCCGATGCCGTGCTTCTCCTGGCCCACCAGGATGGCGGTGGGTCTGGTGTAGTCGATGGCACGAAAGTCCACCGAGCTGTCGGAGAGGTGGGTCGCCAGGATCTGCATGCCGGAGGCCTTGAGTTCGGTCACGGCACTGCCGATGTCCGGGTGCAGCTTCACGTCCACCCAGTTCTGGCTGCCGCGGGCGGTGCCCTTGCGCTTGTGGATCCAGCTCTTGGGCCAGACCGCGTGCACCCGGTGGATGCCGATGGCATCGGCAGTGCGCACGATGGCGGCCAGGTTGTGAGGTTTATGAACCTCTTCCATGCAGACGGTCAGGTCGAGCTGGCGCTGGGCCAGCATGTCGGAAATGCGTTTGAAGCGTTCAGGAGTCATGTCGGTTTCTATGTCGTGAGGCCGGTGCATGCAACAAGGCTGGTGGCTTGCGGCATGGGGCCCTGGGTATCTCTTGAAAAGCAGCAGGCGGCTTGCGCCGCCTGTGTTCAGTTTTTCTGTCGGCTCACCCTGAGCACGTTGGGCATGACCCGGATCTTGCGCATGATGTTAGCGAGGTGGATCCGGCTCTTGGTGGTGATGAGCAGGGTGACCACATAGACCCGGCCATCTTTCTCCTCGGTGCTGATGGCGTGGATGTTGGCGCCGGTGGCGGCAATCACGTTGGCCAGCTCCGCCAGGGCGCCCTGGTGGTTGACGATCTCGATGCTGATGCCGGTGCGGAATTCCTGCTCCTGCTCCTTGTCCACCTCCCACTGCACCGGCAGGTATTTGTCCGGTTCGCGGCTGTAGCCCTTGATGTTGCGGCAGGACTCCTGGTGGATCACCAGTCCCTTGCCCGGGCTGATGTGGGCGATGATGGCATCCCCCGGGATGGGGCGGCAGCAGTTGGCGAAGGTGACCAGCATGCCGTCGGCACCCTTGATCGGCATCTTCTTGCTGGTGGATTTGGGCTGCTCTTCCGGCGGCAGCTCATCCCCCAGCATGCGGCGGGCCACCATGACGCTCATGGCGTTGCCAAGGCCCACGTCGGCCAGCAGCCCCTGCAGGTTCTCGTGTTTGGTGTCGGCCAGCACCTGCTTGACGCGGGCTTCCGGGATGTCTTCGATGTTCTTGGCGCCCAGCGCATGGTTGAGCAGGCGACGACCCAGCACCACAGACTCTTCGGTGCGCAGGTTCTTCAGGAACTGACGGATCTTGGAGCGCGCCTTGGTGGTCACCACGAAGTTGAGCCAGGCCGCGTTCGGGCGGGCGCCGGGGGCCGTGATGATCTCCACCGTCTGACCGGAGTGCAGCGGGCTGCTCAGCGGATAGGGGTGGCGGTCGACCCGCGAACCGACGCAGGCATGACCGATGTCGGTGTGCACCGTGTAGGCGAAGTCCACCGGGGTGGCGCCGGCGGGCAGCTCCATGATGCGGCCCTCCGGTGTGAAGACGTAGATCTCGTCGGGGAAGAGGTCGGTCTTGACCCCCTCGATGAACTCGAAGGAGCTGCCGGCGCTCTGTTGCAGCTCCAGCAGGCTCTGCATCCAGCGCTGGGCGCGGATCTGGGCCGTGGTACCCGAGCTGTCCCCATCCTGCTTGTAGGCCCAGTGGGCGGCGACGCCCTTGTCAGCCATCTGGTCCATGAACTCGGTGCGGATCTGCACCTCCACCGGTACCCCGTGGGGCCCCACCAGGGAGGTGTGCAGGGACTGGTAGCCGTTGGTCTTGGGGATGGCGATGTAATCCTTGAAGCGACCGGGGCGCGGCTTGTAGAGGCTGTGCATCTGCCCAAGCACCCGGTAGCAGGTGTCTATGTCTTTCACTCTCACTCTGAAAGCATAGATATCCATCACTTCGTGGAATTGCAGTTCTTTCTTCTCCATCTTGTTGTAGATGGAGAACAGGTTCTTCTCGCGTCCGCTCACCTGGGCATCGATACCGGCTTCCCGCAGACGCCCCTCAATCTCGCTCTGGATGGAGTCGATGATCTCGCGCCGGTTGCCACGGGCGCGGCGCACCGATTCCCGCAGTACCCGGGAGCGCATGGGGTAGAGCGCCTCGAAACCGAGCTCTTCCAGCTCGTTCTTCATGGTGTGAATACCGAGGCGGTTGGCGATGGGGGCGAAAATCTCGAGGGTTTCCCGGGCGATGCGGCGGCGCTTGTCCGGTCGCAAGGAGCCGAGGGTACGCATGTTGTGAGTGCGGTCGGCCAGCTTGATCAGGATGACCCGGATGTCCTGGGTCATGGCCATCATCATCTTGCGGAAGTTCTCGACCTGCGCTTCCTTGCGATCGCGGAATTTGAGCTTGTCGAGCTTGGAGACACCGGAGACCAGCTCGGCGACGGCGTTGCCAAACTGCTCGGCAAGATCGTCCTTGGTGACAGGGGTATCTTCGATGACGTCGTGCAGCACGGCAGCCATCAGGGTCTCGTGATCGAGGCGCATGTCGCCTAGGATGCGGGCCACGGCAACGGGATGAGTGATGTAGGGTTCACCACTGGAACGCATCTGTCCCTGGTGAGCATCACGGGCTACCACATAGGCTTGCCTGAGCTTCTCAACCTGCTCGGGTGGCAGGTAGGAACTGGCTATTTCTTTAAGATTTTCAAATAAATACAAGACAGTCCCCGCAGCGGTTAAACGGCAATCCGTGAAATTGAGGGTATGCCCTCGAGTTTGCGAGGTTTTCGAGCGGTTGTAAATGGGGAGAACAGCCGGCACCCGGGCGGGCGCCGACTATGGGAAGCGACTGACTTAGCCGCGACCTTCTGCGATGGCAGCAACGGCAGCCAGCTCGGCGGCTTCCTGCTCTTGCTGCTCGTAGCGGTCCTGAGTATCCATCACCTGGTTGTTGACCAGACCCAGTTCGATCTCGCGCAGGGCGATCACGGTCGGCTTGTCGTTCTCTTCGTCGACCAGGGGATCCTTGCCTTGTACCGCGATTTGACGAGCGCGGCGCGCGGCGACCAGCACCAGGTCAAAACGGTTACCTACCTGTTTTACAGCATCTTCTACAGTAACGCGGGCCATGCGGGACTCCAGTGTTTGGGCTTTCTGTGATTGAAAAAGCGGTGTTTAAAAATGACGCAAAAGTTTACTTGTTTTTGGCTTACTCTGCCAGTAGCTGTTTCAGCAAGTTTTGCTGGGCCTGCTGTTGCTGACGCATTTCCAGGCGCTGGCACTCTATGATGGCCCTGAGCTGGAACAGTGCCTGATCAAAGTCTTCATTGATGATGACATAGTCATACTCGTCGTAGTGCACCATTTCGGCAATGGCTTTCTCCATCCGGCCCTTGATCACCTCGGCGCTGTCCTGGCCGCGGCCGATCAGGCGGCGCTCCAGCTCCTCGCGGCTGGGGGGCAGGATGAAGATGGACTTGGTCGGCATCAGTTCGCGGATCTGGCGGGCACCCTGCCAGTCGATGTCGAGGAAGACGTCGATGCCCTGCGCCAGACAGGCCTCGATGGCGGCGCGGGAAGTGCCGTAGTAGTTGCCGAAGACTTCTGCCCACTCCAGAAAGTCACCGCGCTCGATCAGCGCCTTGAACTCTTCCACCTTGACGAAGTGGTAGTGCACCCCGTGCTCTTCACCGGGACGGGTGGCGCGGGTGGTGTGGGAGACCGAGAGTTGCATCTTGCCGGCGGCGTTGTGCTGGGTCAGCAAGGCATTGAGCAGACTGGACTTACCGGCCCCGCTCGGGGAAGAGATGATATAGAGAGTGCCTTGTTGCGCCATGTCTGTACCTTTAAGCGATGATCCGCGCTTTGGTTGTAGCAGAGGCCGCCGTCTTGTGCCCGATAAGGGAGACGGTTGCTCGCAATGCGCGGAGGAATCAGAGTCAGGAGGATGTAAAGGCGGCGAATGTTAGCAGATGGGGGCGGATAAAAAAACGGCCGGAATCATATTCCAGCCGATCAAAATATCCGTAGCTTGCTGTGCGGGCGTTACCCACATAGAGGGCCATTCTGCCCACGGAGCCGGGGCCGGGCCATCAGATTATCCCTGCGCCAGGGCTCGGAATTTCCGAGTTGCCCTGGGTCGGTAGAAGATGCTTGTCGGTACAGAGGCGGTCGAAGGCGGCGATGACCCGCTCGCGGCTTATCTTGGCCATGGCGTCAGGATCCTTGAGGCGGGTGCGCCAGCCGAGCTCGGCCAGCGGCTTGCCGGTCTCCTGCTCAATCAGTTCCTGATAGACGCTGACCAGATAATCCCGGCACAGATAGGGGCCGGTACGCTCCGGGTTGTGGTGGGCGTAGAGGCCGATCACGGGTGTCCCCACCAGGGTAGCCATGTGGGCAGGGCCGGTATCCGGGGCCAGCACCAGGCTCGCCTCGCCAATCAGCGCCAGCAATTGCTTGAGGCTGGTTTGCCCCACCAAATCTTCCGGCTTGCTCTGGCTGAGGCGCTGGATCTCGGCGGCGAGATCCCGCTCCAGCCTGGCCGGTCCGCCGCACAGATAGACCTGAAAGCCCTTGTCTGCGGCGTGATCCGCCAGCGCGGCGTAGCCGGCGGCAGTCCAATTCTTGAATGCCTTGCTGGCAGCGGCGCAGATGAGCAGGGTCGGCTTACCACCCACCTTCTCCCGGGCCCAGGTCTGGTGCTCGGCGCTGATGGGCAGTTGCCAGTCCGGGGTCAGATCTTTTATCCCGAGCTCTTTGGCGAAGGCGAGAAAGCCGTCCAGCACGTGGGGGGAGGCGGGTGAGGGGACCCGATGGTTGGTGAACAACCACTGACCGTCGCTGGCGCGCTCCCGATCAAACCCGAGTTTGACCTTGGCCTTGATGCCGAGGGTGGCGATGCTGGCGCGCATGGCGGCCTGCAGGTGGAGCAGTGCATCGAACCTGCGCCCCTTGAGGGTCTGCCAGAGATCGCGATAGCCGCGCCACCCCTTGCTCTTGTCGAAGGGAATGACCTCGACCCCCGGCAGATCGGCGAACAGGGTCGCCTCAATCTTGCCGGTGATCCAGGTGATGCGGGTCTGGGGCCACTCCCGCTGGATGACGCGCACCAGCGCCAGCGCGTGGCAGCAATCTCCGATGGCGGAGAGCCGCAGGATGCAGATGGAGGAGGGCGGCGTTTGGAACAGCGGCATGATGTGGCGCAACGATGGCAAAATGGATGGATGGCATTATGCAAACTCCCCTGTGGATTGTAAAATTGCGCCGGTTGCCCGACCGGCACGGCTTTCTGAATGGATGCCCTGCACCCACTATCGACCGGAATTCTCATCATGCTGACACACACCACCCACAACCAGGTCTGCTGGTATGCCGACGGAGTCTTCCGCGATCCCTCCCCTGCCTTGTTCGATCCTGTCTGGTGGCAGACCCATCGCCAGGTGGTGGGCTCTTCCATCGGCCGCGGGGTGACCTGGTTCGTGAAGGATGAGTCCCGTCACTTGGTGCTGCGTCACTACTACCGTGGCGGCATGGTGGGCAAGCTGGTGCGTGACCGGTTCTGGTTTGAAGGGGTGGAGAGCAGCCGGGCCATGGCTGAATATCGTCTGCTGGCGACCCTGAGTGAACAGGGGCTGCCGGTGCCGCGCCCCTTTGCGGCCCGCATGGTCAAGCAGGGGCCCTTCTATCGGGCCGACATCCTGATCGAGCGTATTCGCGGCGCCAAGGATCTGGTGGCCCTGCTCAAGCAGGGGCCGATCGCCGGTGAGGTGTGGCACAAGATAGGCAAAACGGTGCGCCAGTTGCACGATGCAGGGGTCTATCATGCGGATCTCAACAGCCACAACCTGCTGCTCGACAAGGAGGGCAAGGTGTGGGTGATCGACTTCGACAAAGGAGCCATCCGCTCCCCCGGCAACTGGCAGCAGGCCAACCTGGAGCGGTTGCTGCGCTCCTTCAACAAGGAGTCGCAACTGCACACCAGCTTCCACTTCGTGCCGGAAAACTGGCAGGCCCTGATGGCAGGCTATCAGGGCAAGGTGGCGTGACGTCGGGTTCCACTTCGTAGCTGGAGGCTGGCAGGCCCTGATGGCGGACCACCGGGGGTGAGAGGTGCGAGGCCAGCGATGCTGGCGCGGTTGCTCGGCGCCAGCACCAATGTTACTTATTGAGTGTGATTGCTTGGACAGATATTCAGATCCGGTTTCGAGGCGCGTGATGGAAAGGTATGAGACTCCCGGGGTTGAGGTCACCACTCCCCTTGAGGTGACGCTGATGGCACAGGCCATGGCGATGTTGGAGGCCGGGATCTGGACCTGGTCGGCCGGGCAGGGTCTGAGGCGGGACCCTTCCTGTCTGCAACTGCTGGGTCTGGAGGGGGGCGAGCTGGGAGATCTCGGCTGGCTGGATCGGGTACATCCGGATGATGCTCCCCGTCTGGCAGAGGCCCTGGAGGCCTGTCAGCAAGGGCGCAGCAACGGGCTTCGACTCGAGTACCGCATCCTGCACCATCAGGGCCATTACATCCGGCTGGAGGAGCGGGTCCGTCGCGACGAAGGGGGTCAACTGCTGGGGGTGGTTCGCCATCTGGATGCCGCCATGGCGCCCCTGGAGGATCGCCACGACACGGATCCCCTCACCGGCCTCGAGAGCCGCAGCCACTTCGAGCTGTTGCTGGATGAACGGCTGGCCAGCGAGAGCGGCAGTTTCTGTCTGCTGCAGTTCAGCGTGGATCACCGCAGCAAGATCCTGCAGTTGTTCGGGGAGGCGGCCTGCGACGCCATGCTGGCCAAGCTGGCCCGCATCGTGCGCCGCGAGCTGCGCCGGGAAGATCCCTTCGCTCGTTGGGACGAAGACGGCTTCATCCTGATGCTCTCCCAGACCGATCGGTTGAGCGGCCTGGAGATTGCCGAGCGGCTGCGTCTTGAGATCGCCGACGCCAGCCTGCTGCCCCAGCGCCCGGTGACCGTGAGCATCGGCCTGGTGCAGAGCCAGAGTGCCGAGCAGCTCGATCACCTGCTGGCCCGGTTGGCCTCCTGCCACGGTCAGGCGAAGCGGGAACACAACGCCGTGGTCGGCTGACGGCCAGTCACTGTCCGCGTACCCATTGACGCCGATGGACCCATCAGCGTCAATGGTTTTCAGTCAGCGCTCACTGACCTGCTGACGCTGGCAGACCCAGAGAGAAGCCAGCATCAGCAGGGCGCCCAGACCGAGCCTGAGCAGGTCGGTATCCTTTCCCCAGAGCACCAGATTGACCAGCAGACCCGCGGGGATCAAGGCGTTGTTCATGATGGCCAGCACGCCGCTGCTGACCAGGGTCGCCCCCTTGTTCCACAGGAAGTAGCCGAGCCCGGATGCCCCGACCCCCAGCCAGAAGAGGATGCCCCATTGCAGGGAGCTGGCGGGATATTGAGGTTTGCCCAGCAGCCACCAGGCGGGCAGGGCGATCACCAGGGCGCCCAGATAGAAGCAGCCGAACACCGCCAACTGGGGCGGCTGCTCAGCCTCCCGGGCCAGCAGCACCTTGTAGCCTACCTGGCCCAGAGCGAAGCAGACGTTGGCGCCCTGCACCACCAGGAATCCCAGTACATAGTTTTCGGTCAGGCCGTCGAAACGGATGACGGCCGCCCCCAGCACCGCCAGCAGTGCCCCCCACAGATAGACAGGCTTGAAGCGCCCTTCCAGCAGGTCGTGGATCAGGGTGACATAGATGGGGGTGAAGATGGTGAACACCAGCACTTCCGGTACCGTCAAGAGCAGGAAGGAGTGGTAGTAGAAGAGATACATGATGCCGAGCTGGATGGCACCGAGGGCCATCAGCTTGGCCACCAGATCGGGGCGCAGCCAGCGACGGCGCAGGAAGGGCAGAAACACCAGGCTGGCGAGCACGATGCGGGTCAGTACCGAGAAGTAGGCATCCACCTGACCGGCAAGGTAGACCCCGATCAGGCTGAAGGAGAAGGACCAGAGCAGGGTAACCCCTATCAAGTAGTTCATGTGATTGAATTGTCGTCAGTTGTCAATTTGGAGGGCGCTATGATGGCCGAGTTGGAAGGCGCGATCCAGCGTTTATGGGAAGGGTTGTCACAGATCGGAGCATTTGCCTTCGAGGCGAGCAACGGGGCCGGATCCGCCACCGACTGGTGCGGTCGCGGGGAGGGGGCCGTGGTGGTGACCGATCACCATGGGGGGTGGCTGTATGCCGAGACGGGTCGCTACACCACGCCCCATGGCCGGGAGCTGACCATGCACAACCGCTTCTGGTGGCAGCGCACCGCACGGGGGATCATGCTCTCCCACCTGCGCTACGAGCAGCCGGTGATGCTGTTCGAGCTGTTGCCCCGGGGGGACGGGCACTGGGTCACGGCCGAGCCTCACCTGTGCGGGCAGGATCACTACAGCGCCGAGCTGACCGAAACCGGCGGGGGCTTCCTGCTCGCCTGGCAGATAACGGGGCCGCGCAAGAACGAGCGGTTGAGTTATCGCTACGGACCAGAGGCGCAGAGATAAAAAAACCGGCGCAGGGCGCCGGTAGAGGGGACAAATCGGAGGTTTTGTTAAAACGGTCCCAAAAACAGGAGAGATGCACTCTCGTCACACACGCAGAGAGGGTCTTCAGGCATTCAGTGCATAGTTCAGCATGGCTTGCAGCTTGCTGTCGAAGAACCAGGGCAGCAGCACCATCAGCAGACCCAGCACCCCGGCCAGCCGGTGGCGATACTGCCAGCCGGCTATCAGTACCAGACCGCCGCAGAGGGTGGTCAGGATGCCTGACATAGGGCAGCCTCCCGCTGTTGGCGGCGCTGCTGTGCCCACTGGTTGAGGGCGACCGAACCCAGGATAAGGGCCAGCGCCACGCCCGTGGTGGACTGGATCTGCTCGCCGAGGAACAGGGCTCCCAGCATGACGCCGAACAGCGGCACCAGGTAGTTGCTGAAGGAGGCGAAGGTCGGGCCCGCCTTCTGGATCAGCGCCATGTAGAGGAAGTAGACCAGGCCGGTACAGAAGATCCCCAGCATGGCGACGGCGCCCATGGCCTGCTGGCTCGGCAGGGTGAGGCTGCTCAGGTCGGCCACGAAGGGCGCGGCCAGCAGCAGCTGGATGGCCGAGGAGATCAGGATGTTGCGGGCCACGACCACAGGATGGTCCTTGGCGAAGCGCTTGATCATCAGCAGGCCAATGGCGAAGCAGCTGGCACCGAACAGGATGGCCATGGCACCGAGCAGGCCGGCATTCATGCCGCTGGTCAGCTTGGGCCAGAACAGTATCAGCACGCCGATGAAGCCGATGATCACGGAGACGAGGCCGCCCTTGGTGATTCTTTCACCAGAAATAAACAAGGGAGCCGCCAGAATGGTCACAAAGGGGATACAACCCATGACCACGGCCGCGATGGCGCTGTCCACGTACTGTTGTCCCCAGGCCACCATGATGAAGGGGATGGTGGCGTCGAGCAGGGCGATCAGCATATAGGTTCGCCAGGGTGTGTGTTCACTCTTGAGGCGCATGAACAGGCAGAGCAGACCCAGGGTCAGGCTGCCGCACAGGGCGCGTCCGGCGGCCACCATGATGGGGGGCAGTTCAGCCACGGCCTGGTGCATGAAAATGAACTGGGAGCCCCACAACAGGCCGATCGCCAGCAACAACAGATAGCTACGCATTTGAATCTCCGATGTAATTCGCCTGCGCATTCTATGCAATCTGCTACTATGCCAAAAATGAATTGTCGTCATTCAACTATGGCCAATATCGATGGAACTGCCCCTCTCCCGCCTCGACCTCAACCTGCTCACCGTGTTCGACATGCTGATGCAGGAGCGCAACGTCACCCGTGCCGCCGAACGGCTGCACCTCTCCCAGTCCACCGTCAGCCATGCGCTGGGGCGGCTGCGAACGGCGCTTGACGACCCCCTGTTCGTGATGAGTCGGCGCGAGATGATGCCGACCGAACGGGCCAAGGCGCTGGCGAGCCCGGTGCGCCAGGCGCTGGCCATGCTGGAGCAGGGGCTGCGTCAGGCCAAGGGATTCGACCCGGCAAGTGCGCGGCGGATCTTTCGCATCGCCACCCCGGGCTCGGTGGAGCACGGCCTGGTGCCGGTGCTGGTGGAGTGGATGGTGCAACAGGCTCCCCACTGCCGACTGGAAGTGTGCGAGCTGGCGGACAGCGACTACGAGCGGGAGCTGGAGAAGGGGGAACTGGATTTGGTGATCGGGTTTGCCGGTGCCAACCATCTCTCGCCCCGGTTGTGGCGCGAGGAGTGGTTCAGCAATCCGCTGGTCTGTTTGTCGCCCCTCGGCAGCGCCCTACCCGACATGCTGGGGCCGGGAGAACTGGTCAGCCGCCCCCATATCCACACCTCCAGCTGGGGCCACAGCCAGGCCATGGTGGATCTCTGGCTGGCCCGTTTCGGGGTGGAGCGGGAGCTGGGGGTCAGGCTGCCGAGCTTTATGGCGGTACCGCCGCTGATGGCGACCGGCCGCTACCTGGTGGTGGTGCCCGAGATGATCGGGCGCCACTTCTGTCGCCACTATCCGTTGCGCCTGCACCAGCTGGAACCCGCCATCCCCATCGTCTATCTGATGGCGGGCCACCCGCTCAGTGCCCATGACGAGGCGATCGGCTGGTTCAAGGGGTTGTTGCACCGGCTGGCGAGGGAGCGCTACGGCGCGGATGCGCTCGGCCATCCCGCGCCGCAGGGGGCAGATCACGCCAATCCGGAGAAGTAGTCCAGCCCCATCGCCCCCTTCACCTCGGCCAGCACCTCGTCGGTGAGGGCCCGGGCCTGCTCGGTGCCCTGCTGCAACAGGCGCAGCAGCTGGCGCTTGTCGGCGATGGCTGCCTCGCGCCGCTCCCGCATCGGAGCGAGCAGGGTCTGCAGGCAGTCGTTGAGTACCTGCTTGCAGCGCATGTCCCCCAGACCACCGCGCTGGTAATGGGCCTTCATCTCGGCCACCAGGGCCTTGTCAGGGTGGAAGGCATCCAGATAGGCGAACACCGTATTGCCCTCCACCTGACCCGGATCGCTCACCTTGAGGTGATTGGGGTCGGTATACATGGCGAACACCGCCTGCTTGATCTCGTCGCTCGACATGCCGAGTTCGATGGTGTTGCCAAGGGACTTTGACATCTTGGCCTTGCCGTCGATGCCGGGCAGGCGGCCGGTGTCGCTCAGGATGGGCTGGCACTCGGTCAGCACCTCTTTGCCAACCAGGGTGTTGAAGCGGCGCACTATCTCGTTGGTCTGCTCCAGCATGGGCAGCTGATCCTCGCCCACCGGCACGTGAGTGGCACGAAAGGCGGTGATGTCGGCGGCCTGGCTGACCGGATAGACGAGGAAGCCGGCGGGCAGGCTGCGCTCGAACCCTTTTTGCTGGATCTCGGCCTTGACGGTGGGGTTGCGCTCCAGCCGGGCGACGCTGACCAGGTTGAGGTAGTAGGTCGTGAGTTCGGCGAGGGCGGGCAGGGCGCTCTGCAGGCAGAAGGTGGTCTTGGCCGGGTCGAGGCCGGCGGCGAGGTAGTCGGCCATCACCTCCAGCACGTGGTCGGTCACCTTGGCCGGGTTGTGGCCGTTGTCGGTCAGCGCCTGCAGATCGGCGATCATGACGAACTGGCGGTAATGGTGCTGGGCGGCCACGCGCTGGCGCAGGGAGCCGACGTAATGGCCGATGTGCAGTTTGCCGGTGGGGCGGTCGCCGGTCAGGATCACGGGGTTGTGCATGTCACTCTCTCCAGTTGGGTGAGCCGGGAGGCGACAAAGGGATGAAAACAATGACAGCCTCTCGGCGGTCACGGTGTTTTCTTTTGGAAATTTTACATAGAAAAGCAGTGCCGCCTGTTTAGAAGCAGCACCACCAGTAGTTGTGATTGAATGAGGTCATATTCATGGCAAATCACACTACGCCTGTTCGATCACTTCTGCAAGGGCACGACCAGCATGTCGCAGGGCACGGTATTCATCAGCTGGCGTGCGCTCGAGGTGAGCAGGCTCCAGAAGCTCTGGCGATGGCCGCACACCAGCAGGTCGATCTGGTAGTCCTTGACCGCCTGGTTGACCCGCTCGCTCAGATCGCCGCAGATCACCAATTTCTTCTCGATGGGGTAGTCCACCGAGGCGAGGAAGGCTTCCAGCTTCTCCTTCGCTTCGGCGATCACCTGGTCCTGCACGTTGTCGATGTCGATGTCGATCATCTCGGTGTAGAGATCCTTGAGGTCCACATCCACATGGATCACCGACAGCTTGGCGCCGTTGGAGCGGGCCCGGTCGACCGCCTTCTCGATCACCTTGCGGTTGTCTTCCGACAGGTCGATCGCGGCCAGTACGTGTTTGTAATAGGTTCCATTCATGGGAGTTCTCCTCACTGATCCTGGGTCCACTATACCAATGTCTGCTGAAACTAAAACGGCATCGTCGCCACAGTTTCAGGATTTGCCTGACCCCGAACCGGAAGGCGTAGAGGTGCAGGTGGCCGGGGAGTGCATATTTTGAACAGGAGTTTGACGCCGGTCACAGGCGTGCTATTGCCCTCGGGAAGGTGGGGGAATAGGATGTGCCCGTGCTTCGCAATGAACACAAAACAACAAAAAGCATCTGAATACCGCTTTGGGGAGCCTCGCGCTCCCTTTTGTTTTTCTGCCCTCTTCCAGCCCATATCCCGTCCGACATCAAGGTAATCCTGCCCCCCTTGGTTATGCTGTAGCCAGTTCCCTTGGCAAAATGGCCAGGGCTCCTCACCTGCAACCGGGTGACGCTGTCATGGCCGTTTCTCATGTCCCACCGATGCACCGGAGAGTCCTTCATGATCATTCATCCCCAGATCCAGGGTTGTGTTGCCCGCAATTGCCACCCCATGGGTTGTCGCGCCGCCGTGCTGCAACAGATCGAACAGGTGCGGGCGGCGGGGCCGTTCAACGGGCCGAAACGGGTGCTGGTGCTGGGGGCATCGTCCGGTTTCGGGCTGGCGTCCCGGATCGCGCTCACCTTCGGCGCCGGTGCCGATACCCTGGGCGTCTCGTTCGAGCGGGGTCCCTCCGACAAGGGGCTCGGCAGTGCTGGCTGGTACAACAACATCTGGTTTCGTCAGGCGGCGGAGCAAGCCGGTCGTATCGCCGTCAACCTGATCGGGGATGCCTTCTCCGACACCATGCGCCAGCAGGCCATCGACGTCATCCGCCAGCAGCTCGGGCAGGTGGATCTGGTGGTCTATTCGCTGGCGAGCGGAGTCAGGGTGATGCCGGATGGCACACAGGTACGCTCGGTGCTCAAGACCACAGGCCAGCCGCTGCAAGGCTGGGGGCTGGATCTGGAGCACGATGCGCTGGTGCAGCAGTCGCTGGTGCCAGCCACCCCGGAGGAGATCCGCGACACCGTCACCGTGATGGGGGGAGAGGACTGGCAGCGCTGGATGCAGGCATTGCAGCAGGCGGATTGCCTGGCCCCCGGTGCCCGGACCGTCGCCTACTCCTACATTGGCCCCGAGTCCACCTATCCCCTCTATCGGGACGGCACCATCGGCTATGCCAAGGAGCACCTGCACGCCACCGCCGAGACCATCAACCTGCAACTTGCCGGGATTGGCGGTCATGCCTGGGTGTCGGTCTGCAAGGCGCTGGTGACCAAGGCGAGCGTGTTTATTCCGGTGCTGCCTGTCTATCTGGGCCTGTTGATGGGGGTGATGAAGGAGCGTGGTGTCCACGAGGGCTGCATCGAGCAGATGCAGCGGCTGTTTGCCGACAAGATGTACGGGCCCAGAGGGGTCGTCGCCGATGGCAACCGGCTGATCCGGATGGATGACCACGAGCTTGAGCCAGCGGTGCAGGCCGCCGTCTCGGCACTCTGGCCCAAGGTGACGCCGGAGAACTTCCGCACCCTGGGGGATTTTGCCGGGTTGCGCCAGGAGTTCATGCAGCTAAACGGCTTCGAGCTGCCGGGGGTGGATTACGGTGCGCCGGTGAACGTGGCGTCACTCACTGAGCTGACGCCCTGACACCCGCACGAGGGGCATCAGGCGACGTTGCAGGCCAGTTCAGGGGAAAGGTGGGGAGACTGGGCCAGCACGGTCTGGTTGCGCCCCTGGCGCTTCGCCTGATACATGGCCATGTCGGCCCGATGAATGAGCTGGCTCAGGCTGTCATCCTGCGTCGAGCGTTCCGCCACCCCGATGCTGATGGTCATGTGGGGGGCGGCCAGGTAGGCGATCCGGCTTCTCAGCTGCTCCGCCAGCCGCCAGCAGGTGGCCCCGTCCTGGGTCATGGCCACCAGAAATTCTTCCCCGCCCCAGCGCCCGATCAATTGCTGGTCCGGTGCCCAGCTCTTGAGCTCCCTGGCCAACTGCCGGATAGCCTGATCCCCCGCCTGGTGACCATGCTTGTCGTTGATCTGCTTGAAGTGATCGATGTCGATGATGAGCAGGGTCAGGGGCGTTTCGTGCAGCCACTGTTGACCCAGTCTCTCCAGCAGGGCGCGCCGGTTTGGCAGCCCGGTCAGCTGATCGAAGGTGGCGAGCTTGTAGAGGTGGCGCGAGCTGCGGTGGAGCCTGCGGGTGGTGAGCCCGAGCAGGATCAAGGCGACGGCCAGCAGCACCAGCAGCAGCAATTGGTAGTAGCGGGCACTCTGCTGGTAGAGCAGTTGCTGGCGCTTGCTCTCGTTTTCCTGCTGCAACGCGCGATTGCTGGCCTCGCTGCGAGCCAGATCCATCTCGACCTGGAAGGCGGCTGCGTGCTGGCTCAGGGTCTGGTTGAAGTGCTGCTTGTAGTACTGCATGTAGCGGGTCATGGCCCCATAGGCCTCGGGGTAGCGGCCCAGATCGGCCAGCAACCTGGCCTGCATCGCCCGACCATCCATGGAGAGAGGGGCGGTGTGCTCCATCAGCAGTTGCAGGGCCAGCTGCTTCTCGCCACGACCCAGCAGGGTTCTTGCCCGGATCTCGGTCAGACGGGAGGCCGCCTGCGGGCTATCCAGCCTGTCATAGATGGCTTGTGCCTCCTCCAGGCTGCGCCAGGCTGAGTGCCAGTCCGCCCGTGCGTTGAACACCATGGCCTGGTAGCCGAGGACGATGGCGCGATAGTGGGGTGACAGGCTCGGCGTGGCCAGCAGGGTATCGAGCAACTGGCTGGCTCTGGCAGGCTGGCCCATGTCGATGTAGAGCCTGGCCATGTTGGCCCGGATGATGGCCTGGCTGTTGGGCTCGTTGAGCTGCACCATCTGGCCGAGGGCATCCTGATAATAGGTCTCGGCCTCACGGTAGAGATTGAGGTCCGCATAGAGGTTGCCGAGGGTCATCAGCAGACGGCCGCACTGCAAGGTGGAGAGGATGGAACCCGGCTCTTTCTGCTTGAGGTGATAGGCGGTCTTGAGCTCGAGGATCGCCTCTTTCATCTGCTGGGTACGGTAGAGGGCGAGCCCGTTGAGGGCATGCCACTCCGAGACCTGCCTGGGGTGATGCCGGACTGCTGGCCAGAGCTGGGTTAGCAGATCGAGCGCCTGATCCGGCGTATCGGCATCCAGGGTCAGGGCAATCTGCTGCAACCGGAAGTCGAGCAGGCGAAGGGTCTCCTGCTGGGCATTGGCCAGACCGCGGGCGCGGGCATTGTCGCGCTGTGCCTGTGGATAGCGGCCAAGGGCTGCCTGGGCCAGGGACCTGGCGTAGAACAGTTCCATATCCTGCTGGGGACTGGCGTCGAGGCGCTGCAGATAGCCGACGGGATCGCGCGCCGCCTGCAATTCAGCCTCTTTCAGCAAGGAGGGAGCTGCCTGCAACTGGGTCATCCAGAGCAGCGCCAGTGCCATTATGAATCTCATTGAATCCTTTCCCCGACCAATGGCGCCATCATAATGGCTGATGTCACCTACACCATGTTTCTTTGCTTCTCTATAACCGTATGGGGGAGAGGATGAGGTGAAAAGTCGTCGCAACTGCGGGGTGCGTCGGTTGTCTCTGGTTGCGTCAGGATGCAACAGTGGCGACAATCGTGGGCAAATCACAGTGGAGAATCATCATGTTGGCCAAAGCCATGATCGAGAAGTTGAACGAGCAGATTAATCTTGAATTCTATTCCTCCAACCTCTACCTGCAGATGAGCGCCTGGTGCGAGGACAAGGGCTTCGAGGGGGCCGCCACCTTCCTGCGTCAGCATGCGGTCGAGGAGCGCCAGCACATGGAGCGCCTGTTCACCTACGTGAGCGAGACCGGCGCCATGCCGGTGCTGGGGGCCATCGAAGCGCCTCCCCATGAATTCAAGTCCCTGGGTGACATCTTCCGCACCACCCTGGAGCACGAGTATCACATCACCAAGTGCATCAACGGTCTGGCCCACGTCGCCTTCACCACCCAGGATTACTCCACCTTCAACTTCCTGCAGTGGTACGTGGCCGAGCAGCACGAAGAGGAGAAGCTGTTCAAGAGCATCGTCGACCGTCTGAGCCTGGTGGGCGAGGATGGCAAGGGCCTCTATTTCATCGACAAGGAGCTGGCCGAGCTGGCCAAGGGCGCCCCGGCCAGCATCATGGATGGCAACGCCTGATAGTCGTGGACACTTAGTGTTCAGTCAGTACAATGACGGCCCCTTGTAAAGGGGCCGTTTTCTATTTGCAGGTGTCCTTGTACCGCTGTGCTGGTGTCTGCCGGGTACAATGACGGTCCTTTAAGGTAAAGGGGCCGTTTTTCTTTTGATGGGTGAGTGACGATGAAACAGGTGGATGTGGTGGTGATCGGTGCCGGGGCGGCCGGATTGATGTGTGCGGCCCAGGCTGGCTACCGGGGTCGCTCCGTGCTGGTGCTCGACAACGCCAAGAAGCCGGGCCGCAAGATCCTCATCAGCGGCGGCGGTCGCTGTAACTTCACCAATCATCAGGTCGGTCCCCATGCCTTCCTTTCGGCCAACCCCCACTTCTGCAAATCGGCGCTGGCGCGCTATACCCAGCAGGATTTCATCGATCTGGTGGACAGGCATGGCCTGAACTACCACGAGAAGACCCTGGGCCAGCTCTTCTGCGACGACAGCGCCAAGGATATCGTCGACATCCTGCTGACCGAGTGCGACTGGGCTGGCGTGACCCTGCAGTTCCAGACCGAGATCCTCACCGTCAGCAAGACAGATGAAGGCTTCATGCTCGACACCAACAAGGGGGAGATCGCCTGCTCGTCGCTGGTGGTCGCCACCGGCGGCCTCTCCATGCCGAAACTCGGTGCCACCCCTTACGGCTTCAAGCTGGCGGAGCAGTTCGGCCTCACCGTGCTGCCGACTCGCGCCGGGCTGGTGCCCTTTACCCTGCATCAGGCCGACAAGGAGGCCTTCGCCGATCTGGCGGGGGTCAGCCTGCCGGTGGCGGTGACCGCCGAGGACGGCACCCGCTTCAAGGAGGCCATGCTGTTCACCCATCGCGGCCTCTCCGGCCCCGCCATCCTGCAGATCTCCTCTTTTTGGCTGGCGGGGGAGAAGATCCACATCAACCTGCTGCCGGACCTCGACATTCCAGAGACCCTCAAGACCTGGGCCCAGGCCCATCCTGCCCAGGAGCTGAAAACCGTGCTGGGGCGCGAGCTGCCCAAGCGCTTCGTCGACAAGTTGGTGGAGCTGGGATGGCTGGTGAGCAAGCCGATGCGCCAGTACAACGAACGGGAGCTGGAGGCGGTGGCCACCCTGCTGGGGGATTGGCAGATCCTGCCCAACGGCACCGAAGGGTATCGCACCGCCGAAGTGACCCTGGGGGGGGTGGATACCAACGCGCTCTCCTCCAAGACCATGGAGGCACGCACCGTGCCCGGCCTCTACTTCATCGGCGAAGTAGTGGACGTGACCGGCTGGCTCGGTGGTTACAACTTCCAGTGGGCCTGGTCGTCGGGCTGGGTGGCAGGCCAGTACTGCTGAGGGATGCCGCGGCCCTGCGGTGAATGGCCCCGTCAGCGGCCTCTCGGGTGACAACTTCCAGTGGGCCCGCTCGTCGGGCTGGGGGAGAGGCCGAATTGCTGACAAAGAGGCTCGGCGGATGAGTCCGAGCGGATCGGGCCGTGTCAGGCGGCCCGAGTGATGGAACCAGACGCGGCCTGCTCAGGCCGCGTTTTTTATGGTCGGTCGCTGGCTGCCGCTTGGCCTCTAGCCTCTCCTGATATTGGGCAGGAAGGCGGTCAGCAGGCCAATAAGGGGCAGATAGGCGCAGACCTGATAGACGGTTTCGATGCTGGTGGCATCGGCCAATTTGCCCAGCAGGGCGGCCCCTATCCCTCCCATGCCGAAGGCGAAGCCGAAGAAGAGGCCAGAAATGGTGCCGACCTTGCCGGGTACCAGATCCTGGGCGTAGACCAGGATGGCGGAGAAGGCCGACGCCAGGATGAGGCCGATGACGATCGACAGCACCGAGGTCCAGAACAGGTCGACGTGGGGCAGCAGCAGGGTGAAGGGAGCGACGCCGAGGATGGAGATCCAGATCACCCGCTTGCGACCGATGCGATCGCCGAGCGGCCCGCCGAGCACTGTCCCCGCCGCGACGGCAAACAGGAAGGCGAACAGATAGAGCTGGGCGCTCTCCAGCGACAGGTGGAACTTGTCCATCAGGTAGAAGGTGTAATAGCTGCTCAGGCTGGCCATGTAGAAGAACTTGGAGAACATCAGCAGACCGAGGATGGCCAGTGACCAGCCAATCTGGCGGCGGCTCAGGCCGGTGCCGGCATGGGCCCTCATCCGCCGATGGAAGCTGGCGGCATGGTGGCTGGACCAGCGGCCGACGAAGCTGAGCACGATGACCCCGATGAGTGCGAACAACGAGAACCAGGCCGCACTGCCCTGTCCCTTCGGCACGATGATGAGCGCCGCGAGCAGGGGGCCGATGGCCGATCCCAGATTGCCGCCGATCTGGAACAGAGACTGGGCCAGACCGGGCTGGTTGCCGGCCGCCATGCGGGCGACCCGGGAGGATTCCGGGTGGAAGACGGAGGAGCCCATGCCGATCAGCATGGCCGACAACAGCACGGCGCCAAAGCTGCCTGCCTGCGACAGGTAGAGCAGCCCCACCAGCGTGAAGCCCATGCCCAGAGGCAGGGAGTAGGGCATGGGTCTGCGGTCGGTATAGAGGCCGATCAGGGGTTGCAGCAGCGAGGCCGTGAACTGGTAGGTGAGGGTGATGAGACCTATCTGGGTGAACGACAGATCGAGCCCCAGCTTCAGGAGGGGATAGATGGCCAGCAGTACCGACTGCATCATGTCGTTCAACAGGTGCGAGAAGCTGATGGCGGCGATCACCGGATAAGCGGTGGTAGTCGGGTTGTCCACCGCGGGCGGGGCGGTGATCGGGGTGTCGGTACTCAAGGTCTTGTCCATGGCTGGGGTATCACTCCCTCTACCATGCCCTATCCCGGCGCATCTGGACATAACCAAAGTGGGCGAACGCCCGGATTGCGTTCGCGTGGCGCGCAGGCCGTTCATGCTGACGGCGTGTGGATGGCTGGTCAGATCTTGTGCTTGGCGCAGGGCGGATTAGTATAGAAGGCCTGCCGCCGTTATCCGGCCCATCACCCGCCATGGAGGGAACATGTTCGAAAGCCTGGGTGTCATCAACGTCTGGACCTATCTGGTCGGTCTCTTCTTCATCATCATCGCCCCGGGCCCGAACTCCCTCTACGTGCTGCGAACCGGTGCCGTGCGCGGCATAGGCCCGGGTTATCGCGCCGCCCTCGGCGTCTTCGTCGGCGATGCCATCCTCATTTTCTGCGCCTATCTGGGGATCGCGTCCCTCATTCGCACCACCCCATTGCTGTTTACCCTGGTGCGCTATCTGGGCGCGATCTACCTGCTTTATCTGGGGGTGAAGATCCTGCACGCGAACTTCATCGCCAAAAAGGCGGGACCGGCGTCCGAGATGGATCCCGGTGAGCGCTATTTTACCAAGGCCCTCACCCTGAGCCTCACCAATCCCAAAGCGATCCTGTTCTACGTCTCTTTCTTCGTGCAGTTTGTCGACTTCAACTACGCCCACACCTGGGTCTCCTACCTGGTGCTGGCGAGCATGCTGGAGGCCATGAGCTTCGTCTATCTGACCCTGCTGATCTTCGGCGGCACCCTGATGGCGCGCTTCTTTGCGCGCAAGGTACGCCTCGCCAGACTCGGCAATGGTCTCATCGGCCTGTTCTTCATGGGCTTTGCCGCCCGGCTGGCCACGTTGTCGTCTTGAGCTTATTTCGATAGCTCCACCTGATGATTTCAGCCAGCCGAGTAAGATTGTTCTGAAACGGATTGTCCGCCCTTGTTAGTGTGTTGACGACCTGATCCAATAGGGCTTTTGGATCCAGTTTCATTCATGGTACGTCAATCTCTAATGCTGATGGTCATGTTGACCACAACTCCCTTCTCAGAGGCCACTGAAACTTTCTCGTTCCTGAGTTACCAGCAGGGCCTGCTGCGTATGAACCTGATAAGCCCGAGTCTGGATGGGGAAGCACAGCTACGTCACGACAAAAAGCTGGAAGTACTGACAGGCGTAATGATGGAAAATCTGTTCACTATGCGGGCTAAGGTGCCTTGTCAATGGTTGAGAGCTGACAGCGTTCTCTATTGGTATTTGCCCGGCAGGAAGATGCTCAAGGCTGAAATTCCGGCTCAGTCATGTGCGAGTGAGCCACCCGCCTTGCCACCACAACCACCCGTATTTATCTATGAACAGCAGGGGGAATGCTTGATCGATACAGCAGGCAACACCCTATGGCGAGTGGCGACCGAGCTTGCTAAACGTAATCATGGCAGTGTTTATCAGAACATCTACGCTATTTTCGTCACTAACAAGTCAGCTTTTGCCGGTGAAAACATTCATCGTCTGCGTAGTCGCATGCTCTACTGCCCCGATCCTATCTTGTTTGAGAATATTGAATCCGAACATGCCAGACAATTATTTAAAGAGTCGTTGTAATTCTTTGGTTTTATATCTATATAGCAGATTTCTTATATTGAAAAATTATATTTATGTGTAGCAAGGGAGAACTCTTTATTATATGGCTGTGAATACAGGTTTGTTTATTTTTTTATAATCAAGAATTGCTTGCATCAGGAAGTATTGACTCAGTCCATAATTATGGATAAATCAGCTTTTTATAATTTTATGTGTTGATATTTATCAACAGTCACTATTGTTTTTTTATCTGAGTTTTGTTGGGCGTATTATATGTTGTGTAAGTTGACTTGTTATTGAGTAAGGTCACCGCAATATTCTTTCGTCGGCACCTGATAAAAAATATTTATAACCGTATTTTTGATATCGACAGAACCTATTTTAATAAAATATTTTTTGTCATGAAGGGCAACATCAATGTGTATTGAAAATCCTGATCGCAAGATCATGTGAAAATGTAGATGGAAATGAGCAAACGTTTGGTTGCTATAACTGTATGAATGCTGAATGAGATAACAGTGATGCATTATTTAACATCTGTAGATCATTTTTTCATCAATTGTGCTTGGTTTCTATTTGAGGTCATTGAAATAGTGTCAAAAGATTTTTCCTACAACCTCAAAGAGATAATTCCTACATACCGTTGAGCGGTAACTGGTGAAAATAACGCTACCAACCTCAAGACAACCTTTGCAGTGGGGCTGGCAATAAAACATCAACTCCATAGGAATCAAGTAACATGAAAATGAACAACATTGCACTGGCAACTGTACTGGCTCTTGGCCTGGGCATGTCTTCTTTCGCTAATGCTGCCGATCAAGGCTCTGGTACTGTGACCTTCACCGGTTCCATCATTGATGCGCCCTGTTCTATCGCTCCGGGTTCTATCGATCAGACTGTCAACCTCGGTGCAGTTTCCAACGTGGCTCTGGCTGCCAATGGCAACACGGGTGTGTCTAGCGAAGTTCCTTTCAGCATCAAATTGGAAGGTTGTGTAGTTCAGCCCTCCCCGGCCGCTGCTCCCAAAGTAAGTGTGACCTTTGGTGGTCAAGCGTCTGCCTATGATGCAGAGAGCCTTGGTATGATTGGCTCCGCGCAGGGGGCCTACATCCGCATGTCTCAAGCTGACGGTGCAAAAGTCAAGCTGAATGTTCCAACTGCTGAGCAAGCCGTCATCAGTGGCAACAACAACCTGAACTTTACCGCAGCCCTGGTTGGTGGTGGTGCTAGCGCGACTATCGTTCCGGGTACCTTCCAGGTTCCAACCAACTTCGTCCTGTCCTATCAGTAAGCCGTTTGTTCTATACCGCTGTGGCGTAAACCTGCGGCATTTGCCGCAGGTTTTTTAGGTCGACGGAGCACCTTTATGAAACGGGGTCATAACGTTCTGCAGAAAAAAGGGCTGGTTTTCTTTTTCTCTGGCGCCTTGTTGTTACCACTCAAAACGTGGGGAGCTACCCCGCAGGGGTTGGTCAGCATGCGAGGGAGCATTATTGAAGCACCTTGTGACATTGCTGTCGGAGATCGTGTTCAAAGTATTCGTATGGGCACCATTCCTTTGGAGCGGCTTATTTCGCAGGGACGTGGGCCTGAGCAGAAAGTAGCAATCCGTTTGGTCAATTGTTCACTTTGGCGTGCTGAGACAGAGAAACCAAACTGGCAGCGTTTTACGGTAACTTTTGATGGTGAGCGTGCAGGGGAATACTTCGGAGTGAGTGGGCGAGCAAGGGGAGTTGCTCTGCTGATCTTGGATCAGCAAGGAAAACCAGTCATTCCCGGTACCCCTATGCCTGCAACCGCCATCAATGCAACAGAGATGCAACTAGACTATGCCATCGTACTCGTAGCCAATCAGGGTACCCCGAGAGTTGGCGATTACCGCTCGTCGATACGGTTCAAGATTGATTATTACTAAAGGGGCATGTTTTATGGCGTACTTCACCCTGCGCTCCCTGGTCTCGGCTTCTCTTGGTACCTGCATATTACTTGGAGCAATGGGCTCTGCCTGTGCTCAGGATATTCGTTTCAATACCAATATTCTTGATTTGAAAGATCGTGAGAATATTGACTTGAGTGTCTTCAGCCAGAAGGGTTTCATTCTTCCTGGTACCTATGAGATGGCCATTAGTCTCAATAATGTTTCCATGCCAGCCCGTTCCGTGACTTTTATGGTGCCAGGGGATGACCCCAAAGAAAGTCAGGCATGTCTAACCAAAGAGTTAGTCGATATGTTGGGGCTGACTGATGATGCAATGAAGGGATTGGCTTGGTGGCAGGATGGACAGTGCCTGGATGCTTCCAGCCTTAAGGGCATGGAAATTCAGGGAGATCTGAGTACCAGCACGCTGAAGATCAGCATTCCGCAAGCCTATTTGGAATACAGCAGTGCCAACTGGGATCCACCCTCGCGTTGGGAAGAAGGCATTCCAGGTGTTCTGCTGGATTACAACCTGAATGCCCAGTCGCAATGGCAAGAAAAGGACAACTCTGAGGTCAAGACCTTGAGTGGTAACGGCGTCGTGGGGGCCAATATGGGGCCTTGGCGGCTGCGAGCCAACTGGCAAGCTCGCCACCAGTCCGGTGTGGATGATAACAGCTTTGATTGGACCCAATATACGGCCTATCGAGCCATTGTCCCGTTGAAAGCCAAATTGACATTAGGGGAAGATTTCCTTACCTCAAGTATTTTCGACAGTTTTCGATTTACCGGTGCCAGCCTGGTATCGGATGACAATATGTTGCCGCCCAACTTGCGTGGCTATGCGCCTGAAGTCTCTGGTGTGGCACGTAGTAATGCCAAAGTGGTCATCAGTCAGCAAGGGCGGATTATCAAGGAAGTTCTAGTTGCTGCAGGTCCATTCCGCATTCAAGATCTCGATAGCGCAGTCTCGGGCAAGCTGGATGTGAGGGTTGAAGAGGCTGATGGTAGCGTGCAGACCTTTCAGGTCGATACCGCCACAATTCCCTATTTGACAAGGCCTGGCCAAGTCAGATTCAAGCTTGCAGCCGGGCGGCCGACCGATTGGGAGCATGATGTTGATGGTCCGCTCTTTGCCACAGGGGAATTTTCATGGGGGGTGAGTAATGGTTGGTCACTTTATGGCGGAGCTCTTGGTGGCGAAGAATATAGTGCGCTGGCGGTAGGGGTTGGTCGTGACCTGATGGTATTCGGTGCATTATCCGCAGATGTGACTCAGTCATATGCAAGCTTGCCATATGATGACTCGCAACAGGGGCGCTCATATCGATTGAGTTACTCGAAGCGTTTTGATGCAACTGATAGCCAAGTGACATTTGCCGGTTACCGTTTTTCTGATAAAGATTTCATGTCAATGAACGATTATCTGGTAGCGCGTAATTCACCTGATACTGATGAAAGGGCTCGTGGCAAGGAGATGTACACCATCTCGATTAATCAGCAGTTTCCTACTTTACAGTTAAGTGCTTATATAAACTATAACCATCAAACCTACTGGAATCAGGAGGCTACCGATCGGTATAGTCTGTCATTATCACATTATTTTGATGTTGGTGATTTTCGTAATGTTAGCCTGTCACTTACAGGATACAGAAACAACAATTTTAATAACTCCCGAGATGACGGCATGTATATGACACTGTCGATGCCTTGGGGAACGGCGGGCACAGTCAGTTATAACAGTGCTTATTCTAAGGGGAATGCCTCTAGCCACTCTGTTGGTTATTCTGACCGCGTGGGAGATGCAGATTATTACCAACTACGTACCGGTATAGCTGAAGGAGATACAGACATCAGTGGATATTATTCCCACCGAGGAGATCTAGCCCAAGTTGATGGTTCAGCCAGTTTGCGCAGTGGTCAATATCGTTCTGTGGGGCTATCGATGATGGGGGGGGCAACCTTGACCCCAGAAGGGGGGGCGCTGCACCGCATTGGTACCTTGGGCGGAACGCGTATGTTGGTAGATACGGACGGTGTGCCAGATGTACCAATTGGGGGGTATGGTAGCACAGTCAACTCCAATCGACTCGGGAAGGCTGTTGTAACGGATGTCACCAGTTATTACCGAAATAATATTCAGATTGACGTGAATAAGTTGGCCGACAATGCACAAGCAACGAACTCTGTGCTGCAGGGTACTTTGACAGAAGGAGCGATTGGTTATCGCCACTTTGATGTGATCGCTGGTGAAAAGGCGATGGCAACGGTTCGCTTGGCCGACGGTAAAACCCCGCCTTTTGGTGCAACAGTATTGAACGCTCGACAGCAAGAGGTGGGAATGGTAGCAGACGGTGGTGATGTTTATCTGAGCGGACTGAAGCCAGGTGAAGTACTGTCTTTATTGTGGAATGGTAAGGAGCAATGCCAAGTCACTCTGCCCGCCACGATCGCGGCTGACATGACGACTACGCTTCAATTGACATGTGCAAGGCATCACTAAGTGGCACAAGCAAGTAATTGATATTGCAATTACTTGCCAAGTAGAACGACTTGTATAGCCATACCTAATCGGAATATTGAGAGTAATAGCATGAAAAAAGCAGCTTTGTTTATCAACAGCATTGTGGTCGGTTCACTCATCATGACGTTGGTCCCCACTGCCAATGCCGCGATAGCTCTGGATCGGACCCGGGTTGTTTTCCCTGGCAATGAGCGCTCAGTCAGCTTGAATGTGCGTAATGAAAATGCCGAGTTGCCATACTTGGCTCAGGGATGGCTTGAAGATGAGAAGGGGGTCAAATTGGAAGGCCAGAGCGCCTTCACCGTGTTGCCCCCAGTACAACGAGTGGAACCCAAGGGGCAGACTCAGGTCAAGATTCAAGCCATGCCTGCCGCCAGCCAGTTGCCTCAGGACCGGGAATCCCTGTTCTACTTTAATATGCGGGAAATCCCGCCACAGAGTGACAAGCCCAATGTGCTGCAAATTGCATTGCAGACTCGTATCAAGATGTTCTATCGGCCGGCAGCGTTGGCAGAAGCTGCTGCACAGCAACAAGCGGCTCCTTACCAGGAGCAGCTTACGCTGACCAGACAGGGTGATAGCTACAAGGTAAACAACCCGACCCCATATTTTGTGACTCTGATTGGGGCAAGTGCCAAGCAAGGTGGCGCGGTGGTGCAAGGTTTTCAACCCTTGATGGTGCCACCCAAAGGCAGCGCGACCTTGGGTGGCAGTGCCGCAGCCTTGGGGACTGCACCAGTGCTGCTGTATGTCAATGACTACGGTGGTCAGCCTGAACTCAGTTTCCGCTGTGCAAGCAATACCTGCCAAGTCGATGCAAGTAAACGTAAGAACTAATACTGTATTAGAGGCATCTACTGGTATGTATTGAGTATACAGTTAAGGCTACTGGAGATATGAATCAGTATGGCGTTGCTGAAGGGCGGTTTTTGCTGAGCATTATCCTTTCGCCAACAACTATTTTTCCATGCCTGGCTACAGAGTGACGTAGCGCGGCATATAAATGCAGTGTAGGAGAGGAAATGATAAAGATAATCCTCTATGTCACCCTCATGCTATTTTTGGCACCGGTATGGGCTGGAAATACAATGACCATCAATATCATGGGGCAAGTGATGGCTGCGCCATCATGTTCGATCGTTGGTAATAATGCCGGTAGGATTGAGGTCAACTTTGGTGATTCCTTGCAAACCCATTTGATCAACGGAGCTAGTTATAAGACTGTTATTCCTTTCAGCCTGAGTTGCAGTGGAAATCCTACTAACTTGCGTTTGAAGTTTACCGGCGGGGCAAGCACTTTTGACCCAAACGTACTGGGCACCAATATCCCTAATTTTGGGGTGCAGTTACTCAAGCCTAATAGTTCTGCGTTGGCGCTTGATGAATGGTTTACATTTGCCTATACGGGCACACCGCCGACACTCTGGGCTGTCCCCGTAAAGAAGTCGAATATTCTGGGCTCAGAGTTGGCGGTAGGTGACTTTGGTGCATCGACAACCTTGCTATTGGAGGTGCTATGAAACTAGCGACAACCAATTTGACAGGGTGGGCAGGCATCGGCTGGCTATTAATCATGTTGGGCAATCTAACCCCTGCCTATGCCATCGATGTGTTTTTCACTGGCAAGCTGGTCGCCCCTCCCCCCTGTATTATTAATGGCAACAATGCCATTTCGGTGGATTTCGGTGAAAATATCTTGATCGGGCGTATTGATGGGGTGAACTATGAGCAGCCGATAAATTACACCATGGACTGCTCTGGAGCGGCCAGCACTGAGCAGATGCTGATGATGGCTGGTGATCCTTTTCCCTCGAACCCTATTTTCCTAGCAACCTCCAAGCCAGGGCTCGGAATTAAAATTAAGGTGAACAACAACCCAGGATGGCCTTTGAACACGTTTATTAACTTCACGGATCCAGCCAGACCTACCTTGAAAGCGGTACTTGTGAGGGACTCTAACGTGACATTGACCGGGGGCGCATTTACTGCAACTGCGACCCTGGTGGTGAATTACCAGTGAGGGTGGGATGAACAAAACTACATTAGCAGGCGGTTGTGCTTTGACCTTGCTGGCCATAAACCCCGCTTACGCAGTCCCTGTGAACTTCCAAGGAAGCTTGATTGAGGCCATTCCCTGCACGATCAGTCAAGGTCAGCTGATTGAGCTGGATTTTGGTGATGGAGTGATCATTCGCAATCTGGATGGGCAAAATTATCAAAAGTCCATCAACTATGTGCTGGAGTGCAGCGCTCCGGGCTCGGTTCGTCTGAGCGTGCTCGGCACTCCCACGCTCTTTGACGGTGCGGCAGTGCAGACGGATGTGACCGGCCTTGGGATCCGGATCAACAAAGGATCGCAACCATTTACCTTAAATGCACCAGTGACCATTGATCTGGCCACCCCCCCTGTGCTGACGGCAGTGCCTGTGGCCGATCCTGCCAGTCCACCCTCCCCAGGGGCATTTCATGCAGGGGCCACACTGCTGGCTGACTATCAATAGGAGAAAGCATCATGAGCCAAGGGAAGCATCTTTTTGAATGGGCCGGTTTATCCTTGTGGGGGCTGCTCCTCATGTGGCCAGGAGTGCCGGTCAAGGCGGTGGAAAACTTGCAGTTCAGGGGCGGTCTGGTCAATGCCCCCTGCACTCTGCGCCTTGAGGATCGAGACCTGACACTGGACTTTGGCACCGTGATTGACAAATACCTGTACAGTTATGGGCGCACCCCAAGTAAACCCTTTTCACTCCACTTGGATGACTGCGACACCAGCGTGGTGACCGGGGTAACGCTCACCTTTACGGGTACTGAGAGTGCTGAGTTGCCAGGCCTGTTGGCACTGGACTCGGGTAGCGTTGCTAGGGGGATTGCAGTGGGGATTACGAACGGCTCAGGCCAGCCTTGGCCCTTGAACAGCCCTGGGCCTGCCATTGACGTGGTTCCCGGGAATATGGTGATCTCGCTGCAAGCCTACATAGAGGCAGAGCCGACAGCCAAGGCTCTTAATCAGATAGAGAGAGGCCCCTTTACCGCGGTCGCTACCTTCTCTCTGGCGTATCAATAATCAATAAGAGCCAAGAAGAGGTCGTTGAAGATAGTACTGATAATATCATTGTCAGTTGATAAAAATGATCACATGGCCGCCAGCGTATGCAAGATGCAATCTAAACAAGTATCCTGCCGCTGATATGGTCTTGTATTGGACTAGTGATTAACATGGTGTGTAAAGCAGATGAGATATATATTATTTTATTTCCTGATACTATTTTCAATGTCGAGTCAGGCGGCGCTGATCCCTACGTCAATATCAGTAATTAATGCCGGTGATAGGGTAGTTCCAACTATAACTTGGTCAAGTATAGGTGGAACTTTATCAAGTGGTGATTTGACCCAATATGGTGGCAAGATGCGCTACTTCGGTGTCGCTACACGTGTAACTTCATTCGCAAATGGTAATCCCTATCCACAAGACTCTTATATATCCATGTTTTCGGGGCAAAACGTCACACTCGCTCCAGGCGATACATGGCAGCAGGCAGTAGACAAATATACTGCACGGTTTGGTGCATCAGGTTCTTATACATACCTCAATGGATTATCTAGTGTTTACAACTATGAGGCCTGTTTTGCCGCGTCAACGTGCTACAATTGTGGTAATCAAGCCCCTGATAACATTATCTATCCAGGCTCATGTATTTCCGTGCCCATGGTTCCGGTAACTAATGTTTGCAATATCACTGGCAACATAATAATTGACCATGGTACGTTATTGGCTACTGAGGTAAATGGTCATGAGGCTACAACTTCAGCAATCATTACTTGTCAACAGAGTGCATTGGTGAAGTTACGTGTCTATGATCAGCGGACTAATCTTGGTAATGGAATATATTCAGATCTTTATATCAATGGCAACAGCAGTGTTGAAGGCCCCTACAGCGTAGCTGGGGCAGGGCTTACTCTTAATATCACGTCAAAGCTGGTTTCAACTAACCCGCAAGCTGGTACGTTTTCCGGTAGTAAGGTAGTAGTGGTCGATATTATGTAGTCAAAATCATAAGTGGAGCTGGATTTATAGGGGCTCACATCCCCAGCTAAGATGTTAATCTGCCCTTGGTCTTTTTTGGTATAGGCGGTAGGTAATAACAAACTGCGCTTATCACAAGACAGAGTTCATATTTGTCTTACATTAACCATCCGGTTACAAAATTCGGCCCTGAATAAAATTATACCCAGGGTTATCCATAAATAGAGAACAATAGTTGATTGCACTTGTCGAGTACACAGTGTCATCGTTTGGCTCTTTTGTTCTCATCGATGGAATGACCCAAACCCAGACAACACTTTATATGTCAGCAAACAACAACTCCCCATTTAAACTGAGGCTCTTATGAGTAGATTCTCCCGTACTTTTCACGTTGCAGATACAGGTTATATATGAACTAAAGCATGCTTGAGCGATGCAAAATATCAACATCCTGAAAAGGTGTTAGTTCTGGCATTCTGCCGCTCACATAATATCAGCATTGCCAGCCTCTACAGGTGGCGTTCAAAATGGTAAAGTGAATACCGAGAGATATCTCACAATAGAGTTTATCACCTAGACTATGATGAATTAATATAATGAGTGCGGGGCTTAGGTAAATGTCATTCCAATATAAACTGGCACCGGCTTTGGCCGGTGTCAGTTTATAATATATAAGCAGTGATTATTAATAATAGTCAACACGATACAATATGTTCTTTTCTCTCTGATCTACGTACGCTATAGATAAATGATTTCTTGCCAAGTAGTATGGTTTTTTAGTGTTTCGAACAATATCCATATCAATGGGATAGTATACAAACCGATCATCAATCCAACAGCGCATGGATGCATTATCATCGTTCCTAGAGAGAGTGCATGGTGATACTACCAGCTCACCAGTAATAGTTATCTCTCCAGACATACTGTTATTTTCCGCCCTAGCATAGTGCATCGATGTGATTAGTATCAGAATAAAAATCACAATATTGTTCCCTGTCTTCATCTTGCTCTCCCTGAGCGTTCTCACCGGTTACTGGTATTTCACTTATCGGCAATATGGGATGAAAAATGAAGGGTTGGCAAAAAAAATTTATAAGTCAATGAAATTAATGGTATTTAAAATTTTAAATGGCAATACATGTCAAGGTGAGGTGGGTAAAGTGGAGGGATTCAAAAGTAGATGTCATGCAGCCTTTGCCTGGTGTGCAGTCATCTGCGTTGGCCATAGTGATGAACTCACTGCCATACAGGTGCAAGCGTTTTCAGCCCTAGGCGGCCAGCCGCTTCTGACTCATACATTTACAGTCGTAACACATCGTTCTGTTAATTCTATCGATGTCATGATCTTGCTGTGGGACAGCTTGACTGGATATAGTCATACGTTTTCTACTATTTTGTAGCCATACCTGAACGGCTTGTTGACACCCCCATTACACAAAGGCCTCTCTCGGTTTAAATACATTCGCATTATTAAACAGTAACAGTGAGTTATCACTGTTACTGTTTAATAAAAAACACCGGCTTCAAGCCGGTGTAAGGTATAGCAATGCAGAACTAGGATTCATACAGTTTACTGCTGGCTATATATGCTCTGACTTCGCTCGAGAGTGTCACCAAGATGGCGATGAGAGAGGTTGATTCATCCTCTGCCTCACCGATATTCAGAGATTGCTCCACTCGATTGCAACTGTTGACAATCTGTTGCGCTGAAATAATCCTTGCCGCACCTTTAATCTTATGGGCGATGTTTTTAATTAATGTCAAGTCTTGTTTTTTAATCGCATCTTGTAATTGAATTAAATCCTTATCAGTCGTAATCAGTAACTCATTGAGTAGTTGTTTGACAATACTGAGGTTGTTGCCTAGCAGCTCTGTTAGGCGATTCGGCTGAAAATGTAATGACGTGGAAGATGTGTTTACCAGCTGTTCCAGCTTCTTACTGAGCTCGTCCAGCGAAATTGGCTTGAACAGACAGTCATTCATGCCTGCGGCAAGGCAAGCTTCTTTGACTTCCATTTGTGCATTGGCTGTGTAGCCAAAAATGGTAGAGGGTACAATGCTCTTGCTCTCTTCCCAGGCACGCAGGCGGCGACTCAGTTCATACCCATCCATTACCGGCATATTGCAATCAGTGATGACTATCTGATGTCGATGCTGAGTGTATAGTCTGAGTGCTTCCTGCCCATTGCTAGCCTCGTCAACTGTGTGGCCAAGATACTTGAGCTGCTGCGACAGCAAGATGCGGTTGGCTGGGTGATCGTCCACGATAAGAGCATGAAAACCCGATGTTGTTGGCTGGTGCGTTTGAGCGAGTACAGCTTCGCTGACATGCATGACTTGATGATCAGCCGCTCTCAATGGCAGTACCATGCTGACCCGGGTTCCCTTGGCGGGTGCGCTCTCAAGGGTCAATTCGCCACCCATCAGTTCACATAAAGAACGACAAATAGCCAGCCCCAGGCCGGTACCGCCTCTACTATGTTCGCCATGATGTGCCTGGGTAAAGGGCTTGAACAAATGCTGTTGCTCATCTATCGGAATCCCGATGCCAGAGTCTTCTACGTGAATCAAGAGTTGGAGATCACCGTTACTGTCTATAGCCTGTTGCGCCCGTACTTTGATAAATCCATGCTCGGTAAACTTGATCGCGTTACCGACCAAGTTGGAGAGGACCTGCTTGATCCTGAGGGGGTCAAGACATACGACTTCAGGTATTGAAGGGTCGACCTCGAGAGAAAGGCTTAGTTCTTTCTGTACTGCCAAGCCTTCAAAAATACGAGTCACAGACTCCAGTGTCTGTCTGAGATCGATGCTGGTAGGCGTCAGTGTGAATTCCCCAGCCTCAATCTTGATCACGTCAAGTATATCCCCAAGCAGCGCCAGTAGTCCTCTGGCGGAATCATGCGCAACTTTGATCGACTGGAAATCAAAGGTGTGTTCTTCAGCGTGTTTCAGGGCTAGTTCAAGCAGACCAATGACGGCATTCATCGGTGTGCGAATTTCATGGCTCATGGTCGCCAGAAACTGGGTCTTGGCCCTGCTGGCTCTATCAGCCTGCTCTTTGGCCTGGGTTAGTGCAGACATGAGTTTCACTCTGTCACTGACATCAATCCAGCCACCAATCACCCCTTGTATGACTCCGTGTTGATCTTGGTATGGTTGGATCCAGTGATATATATCGACTGGAACCCCATCAATATGTAGTCGCCGATCTTTGCGAAATACACTCCCCTCAAGAAGAGCTTGTTGATATTCAAGGTCAAGGTCTTTGGCTTCTTTCACCCTATGTTCGCCCTCATGAGGGTACTTAAACAAAACATCGTTTTTCGTTGAGTTAAAAACAGTCAAATAGCTTTTATTGCACAAGACAAGTTTTCTTGTTGTATCTCGCACATATATAGGATGTGGAATACTGTCTACAATGTCTTGCATAAACAGAAACTGCTCACGGAGTTTCTTTTGTGCCTCGAGTCGCTTGATATAGTGGCTGCGAGTAAACCAAGCCCAGATCAATGAGGCGATAATAAGTAAAATAGCTGCACTAGTCATAGTGTAGATTGTGTACTTGTAATCACGCCAAGTTTCCTGACCGGGGATGGCATTCATTCGCCATCTGTTTTCTATCGCTTGCAACTCATCTGGCGAAATAGATGACAGAACTTTGTCCATGATGCTAATAAGATATGCTGAATTCTCTTCTGCTGCGAGTGACAAGGTCGCTGGCGGCAGGGATTTTACCAGCTGGTTGACGCTTAATTGTTCTGAAAAGTAACGCCCTATATAATAGTCGGCGACGTTCAGTGGTGAGATGGTAGCATCGGCTTTACCAGTAGTGACAAAATCCATGGCATCTAGGTAATTTTTAACGAAAATAGTTTCGATCTGCATATCTGGCAGGTTGAGATCATGATTAATTGCATGCTCTTGAGGGATGGCTATCCTCATCTTCTTCCATGAAGTTGTATCACTATCCTTTGCCGTAACCAGTACAAACGGTGAGGTCGTGAGCTCTTTACTAAATATGAAGTCGGGTTCATTTTTGTTGGATGAATACATGATAGCTGCATCTGCGTAGCCATTTTTAAGGTAAGCACTAACTTCTTCATAACTTTGCGCACGAGTAATGGATATATTGATACCTGTGTATAGTTTGAACGCTGCTATCACATCAGCAGCAAATCCATGAAACTGTTTTTTTTGATCAAAGTATGTAATGGGAGCATTGAATTCATTAACAACTATTCGCATAGAACTATGCTCATTGAGCCAGTTTCTTTCTGCGCTACTCAGACGAATTGAATTGGCATTGTCAGGTATGCTCAGGCCGCTTCCGCTCCATCTCTTTTTTATCGCCCAGTGTTCACTGGCAGGTATTTGTCTGATAACGTCGTCGACAACTTCCTTGAGTTGTGTTGACATAGGGGACATGGCGAACCCAAACCCTCTGGTATTAACAGGGATAATTCCATTTAATAACAATCGCTTGGCAAAGGTATTGTTGACAAGGTAGTTAGCTGAAAAAAGATCTACGATGACTGCGTCAGCTTGACCAAAAACAGTCGCCGCAACAGCCTCTTGCCTCGATGGGTAATGAACAAGGGTTGCGTTAGGATAGATTTCATGTATCTCCCGGTCTGGCAGGTAATCATATGCCATAGCAATAGTTTTGAGTTGTTTTTGCTGTTCTGTCTTCTCCGAAATATACAAAGCTGGCATGTCTTTTACGTATGCATTACTTAATATGAGGTTGTGGAACTCCTCAAATCGATTGGATGTTGTTAATAAATCAATTTTTCCATTTTTAATATCTGTGATGGCATCGATACGTGATTTGTAAGACTTTAGTATAATCCTGGTATTCAAAGCGTGCTCTAGCAAGCTGACATAGTCAGCGCTGAGCCCTTCATAATATTTTTTAGTACCATTGGTAGTCATGTCAAATGGAGGGTTATCCGGCAGACTGAAACCAATAGTTAGTTGACCTTTATCGCGTAGCCATTGCTGCTTTTCAGCAGATAAAGAAAAGGAAAGTTTATCTATGCTATCCCTACCTGACAAGATGATGTCATTGGCTCTGGAGTTAGTTTGAAATCCTAGGATAATCAATATGAGTACAGCTCTAATTATCATCATGTGATTCCATTACGCCTTGCTAGATCGACTACATCAATTAAATTTTGAGTATTGGTTTTTTTCATGATACGTTGTTTGTAAGTACTGATTGTCTTTTCACTTAGTAACATTCTTTCAGCTATATCTCTGTTGGAAAATCCATTGGATAGTTGCTGCAAGACGATGATCTCTCTTGACGAAAGGGTATCCAGCAAGTCGGTTTCTGACAGTGTAACTCCATCACTTTGTGATGATGCTTTTATATTTGGATAGTAAGTGTAACCAGCCAAAATTGCTTTTGTCCCTCCAATTACTTCCTCTAGGTCATCTAGCTTGGATACATATCCAGATGCTCCGGCATGCAGACACCGATTAGCAAACAGCGAAGTTGGTTGCGCTGTCAGTACCAGCATTTTTGGCGGATTGGCATCTTGATTTAATCGCTTGATTACCTCAATGCCATCTAATTTAGGAATACTTATATCAATAATAACTGCATCAGGTTTTTGTTGTCTTATTACTTTCAATGCATCGACACCATTATCCGAAGTCGCAATCACGTTAAATCCATTTTTTTCCAACAAAATCCTTAATGCCATGACTACCACCGGATGGTCATCAACGATGATAATATCTTGCATGCTATATGCCTTATAGGGTGACTCTGGTATTCAATACGTTAGACGCTAACCATAGCTCGCTTTAAAAAATAACAGTGTGTTTTAATATTCTAAGTTTTTATGTAAATATCGTACAATTTAGCAGCGTTAATGGCGATTGAATTTTCTGTAGGAAAACTCCTTAAAAACAGCGTCATTGGACTAATTAATTGTAACTCACTGATGCAGAGGAAATTTTCCATAACTACAGTGTCACGATAACTTGTTAAGAAGAATTCTTGTCTTGCCGAAAGACATTGTCATACGCGATATGGCAGTTATCGGCTGGTGAAGCCTTTTTCTGTAACTTTCTTGAGCGACGCAGAAAAAATAGGGGGTATTATGTGGCTCTATCATCTTTGAAATGGGCAAGCGATAATAAAAATTATTTTTATGTGATCATCCCGACATCTAGGAATGTGATCTGATAACATATTGATTTGCATATTAAATAAAATCCTATAGACTATATATTAGTCAGGTGACGAATCTGAAATTACAGTGTTTCAGTGGGCTGTATAGTTAGAGGATGGGGAGATATGGCAGAGATATTGGTCGTTGATGATCACCCGGCAATAAGAATGGCTGTCAGCTTGCTGTTGGCTCAGGATGGTCATGTCATATGTGCTGAAGTTGATAATGGTGTTGATGCAATTCAGCAGTTTAAAAAAACTGCTCCTAATATCGTTGTGCTGGATATAGGAATACCAAAACTTGATGGGATTGAAGTCATTAAAAGATTGAAAGAGTTGAATCCATCAGTGTATGTTATCATTCTATCGGCACAAAATAGCAACCATATGATGGTTCGTTCATATCAATCCGGGGCTGATGGGTTCGTTTCCAAACTTGATGACCTGAATATCTTGAAAGATGCAGTTAGTACCTGTCTGAAAGGGGGAAAGTTCTTTCCCAATGATGTCATTTATAACAGTGAAAGAACCGCCAGTGTTGATGACAGAGGTATTATAGGGACACTGTCAGATAGAGAAATGAGTGTTTTTCTTGAAATATGCCAAGGGAAGAGCAATAAGGATATTGCGCAAAACATGCTGTTAAGTGAAAAAACAGTGAGTACTTACAAAACTCGATTAATGCAAAAGCTACAGGTAGAAAATGTAGTGGAACTAATCGAGTTGGCTAAACGTTGCATGATAATATAGGGCATGATAATGAGTAGAATAAAAACAACAGCATTATTTTTACTGTTTTTTTCTTACTGCTCTAATATTTTTTCGTTAGAAGGCGAGAGCACATTAGATTTCATATCAAGAGAATATGTGCAAGACCATGATCCGTTTGATATAAAGATTACATCCAGCCAGCAGGGTTGGTTGCGAAATAAGAAAGCAATTATCCTTGCAGTTTCATTACCAGACAATCCCCCCATGGATATCACCCTCAGGGCTGACATGTACGAAGGTGTAACAGCTGATGTGATAGGACTTATCCGGCGAAAGCTCGGCGTAAAGGTCGTTGTGAAAACCTTCCCAACGAGAGATGCCGCGATAAATGCTGTCAAAGATGGTCGAGCGGATTTTATCGGGTCATCTAATAACTACGAACGAGAACAGGGGCTTTTACTAACAAGAAACTATATAAATGTACTCCCAGCACTTTACAAGAACTTCAGTACTAAAACAGAAAACATAAAAAAGATTGCAATGTATCAATATTATCTACCATTTACTGAGGTAGTTAATGCTTTTCCCGGTGCAAGTATAGACTTATATCCATCGAGATATAGTGCAGTCGCTGCTGTCGCTTATGAAAAGGCTGATGCTGTATTGATAGATAAAATATCAGGTAATTATTTGACTAATAAGTTTCATCAAGATAATATTCAATTGGTAGGCTCTGTACCAATTAATATTAGCGGCTTTGCGTTTGGCGTTAATCCTTCAGAAGTCATCTTGAAGGACATTCTCGATGCTGCTGTGGCTGCTATTCCTCAAGCAAATATTGACTCAATTATCAAGCGCTGGAATGGTGGTGGCTTGTCAGTACAACCGGAAACTACTGAGCTAACGGCTGCGGAAAGGCAGTGGCTGGATAAAAAAAATAATATAAAAATTGCCTTGAATAAAGGGTTGCCGCCTCTGAGTTTTATCGATCTTCATGGCAATGTGCATGGTATAGCTGCAGATCTCATTCAAGTTATTGGCGCCAGACTGGGAGTTCGGTTTGAGGTTTTTCCAGTAACATCTACAGTGGAGCAGATATCCGACCTTGATCGTGGAGCAGTTGATCTTATTATTATGACGCCGACCAAAGACAGGCGAAAAAAGTACAGCTTTAGCCATGCATTTGCCCTTGAACCACTGGTATATGTGGTTAATGTTAAAAATAGTAATGTTAGTCCTGATGATTTGATTGCGAATGGTCGGCTTGCAGTAATCGATGGATTTATTACGACACTAGAAACGGATAAGCTGACTAAGCGGGTCAAACATAGTCAGTTATTCAAAAAGATAGAAAGCGCCCTAGATTGCATAGCCGAGGATCTATGTGATATTGCTGTACTACCGTCTAGAGTAGCCAAGTATTTCGTTAACACCTATTATCAGGACAACTTGTTGATTTCTGGAGAACTTTTTGGATCTGTTCCTATTAGTGCCAATTTCGCATCTCTGCCTTCTCAAAAAATACTTGTTAATATATTAAGTAAAGTGATTTTATCCATTCCTCCTGGCGAACTGGATAGTTTGTCAACCCGCTGGCGTGTCAGCGCAAAAAAAGAGCTAATCACTTGGCAAGATCTCTTGAGGGAATTCAGGGGGGAAGCTGCTTTGGTACTGTTATTTGTATTGGCAGCTGGCTTGTGGGGGATATCGTTACGCCGCCAAATTATACGCAGAAATCAAGCCGAGAGTGCTCTAAGAACACAGCTGAAATTTATTGAGGAGTTGGTCGACAGTACACCAAACCCTATTTATGCCCTTGATAAAATGGGGCGTATTGTTCTTTGCAATCAGCCCTATGCACAATTTTTTAATCTGGATAAATCGGATCTGGTTGGTGCCTCCATCACAAATATAACCAAGCATTCACCGTTTATCGAACCGCTGGTACAGGTTTTCCTCCATACAATGAAGAGTGAAGCTCCTATTGATGGTGACTATCGTCTGCAGCGACCTGAGGGGGTTGTGGATATCTACCATTGGCAGCAAGTATATCGTGACTTGCAAGGCGATATCCAAGGTGTCGTTGGTGGTTGGATAGATATCAGCGAGAGGACATCTTTGATGCGTGAACTGGCAAGCGCCAGCCAGGATGCGCAAGAGGCAAGTCGTGCCAAGTCAACCTTCCTCGCGACCATGAGTCATGAAATCCGTACCCCAATGAATGCCATTATCGGGTTGTTGGAACTGACTCTGCGAAAGGGAGATCTGAGTGCAAATGATCGGGAGGCCATCACGATCGCGTATCACTCCTCCCGTGATTTGCTCAGTCTTATCGGGGATATTCTTGATATATCCAAGATAGAGTCAGGCAAGCTTGAACTGGCGCCTTCCCCTCACTCAATCACCGAGCTTAGCCGCTCTGTAATCAATGTGTTTTCAGCAATAGCCCGGCAGGAAGGATTGAATTTGATCCTGACATGTCAGCAGGATCTCACTGTGATGATCGATCCTGTTCGTTATAAGCAGATATTGTCCAATCTGGTCAGCAATGCGATTAAGTTTACCCGTAAGGGAGGGGTTGAGATCGATGTGGTGCTTAAACCGGATGGCCAGTGGTGTGATGTCACCCTCAGGGTGATCGATAGTGGAATTGGTATCAGCAAGCAGGATTTGGGACGTTTGTTCCAGCCCTTTAGTCAAGCTAGCCAGCCAGCCGATATACAGAGGTCCGGTTCCGGTCTGGGTCTGATGATCAGTCGTACCCTGTGTCAGCTGATGGGTGGTGGTTTGAATATCAGTAGTGAACCTGGATTGGGCACAAGGGTTGTGGTCAGTCTTAGGTTGCCGTTGGTTGACTCGCTGTCGTATGCAGGGGCACAAGTTGAAGATGAATCTGTATTGGCGCTAGGGCAAAGAAGTCTCCGGGTCCTGATTATTGATGATCACCCAACCAACCGTTTACTGGTTAACCAGCAGCTGGCTTTTCTTGGACATCATGTAATGGCTGCTGAGTCCGGAAATTCGGCTTTGCAACTACTGGAGAAGCAGTGCTTTGATATCATCATCACCGATTTCAATATGCCGGATGTTGATGGCTTTGAGTTTACCACCCGCTATCGCCAACAAGAGCAGGATGAGGGGCGTGAAAGGGCCATCATAATCGGATTGACGGCAGATGCCCGTCAGGAGCAGATCCAGAAAGCCGTCGAAGCTGGTATGGATGATTGTCTGTTCAAGCCAGTCAGCTTGGATGAGTTGAAGGTTTGTCTAGCAACCCATGACACCAATCAGGTAACCATCACGCCACAAGAGATGGCTGACCGGTTTATGGATAAACTGAAAGCCCTGACTTCAGGCAGCAATGAACTAATGTACGCATTGTTGACCGAGTTTATTCGCGCCTCAGAAGAGGATATGCAGGTACTGACGCGGACCTGTCGTGCTGCGGACAGCCACGGATTCCTGGCCCAATTGCACCGCCTTAAGGGAGGTGCCCGCATACTGGGAGCTGACGAACTGGTGGCGTGTTGTTCCGACTGGGAGCAGTCTTCGCGTCTCCCTTGGTGCATGCCCAGTGCCTTGCGACAAGTCGAGAGTATGTATCAACAGGTGAAAGACGGGGTTAGCTATTGGACTATGGAGAACAATATGCAGGGGAAATGACCCCTGAACATCCGTTTTACGTCCAAATGGGAGTGTGCCGGTGGCTGCTAACCCCGGCCATCATTGTTATTCTTGATACCGCTATCTGCTGAAGGTGGCAGGTGGCCTGCCAAGACTTTTTCTTTTCGGTGCTGGCTCGCGGGTAATATAACAGGCTCATTTTCATGAATACCCTCTTTCTGAATAGCTTTTTGTGAAGCTGTCTGCTCCGTTGAATATGAATGGAATATGTTTACCTTGCTCCTCAAGGTTTGGGTGCTGCCTTTCACTTTTTTATGTATGAGAGACGTCAAATTTGCTGACAGAGATGATGTTGTTGGCGGTGTTCGAACGGGCGGCGCTGATGTTGATGACCCTCTTCTTCCTGACCCGTACCCGGCCGTTCCAGCGGTTGTTCCAGAAGCGGGACCACACCCCGGCCGAGCTGGTGCTGGTGGCGGCCATCTTCTGCCTGTTTGCGGTGTTCAGCACCTATACCGGCATTCCGGTGGAGGGGGCTCTGATCAACGTGCGGATCATCGCCATCATCTCGGGCGGCATCCTGTTCGGCCCCTGGGTCGGCATTCCGGCCGGGGTCATCTCCGGTCTGCACCGCTATCTCATCGACATGGATGGTCACACCTCGATCCCGTGCCTCATCGCCAGCATCATCGCCGGCCTGCTGGCGACCTGGCTGCACCTGCGTTGTCGCAAGTCGCGGCTCTGGCTCTACGGCATTCTGGCGGGGATGTTGTGTGAAGGGCTCACCATGCTGCTCATCTGGCTGCTGACCGAGCCCCATGCGGTAGGAGTGGAGATTGTCAGCCACATCGCCTATCCGATGATCGCCGGGGCGCTCTGCATCGGGCTCATCATCAAGCTGGTGCAGGATCTGGATGACGAGAAGGAGCTGATTGCCGCCAAGCAGGCCAAGCTGGCGCTCGACATCGCCAACAAGACGTTGCCGTTTTTCCAGAACATCGATCGCCACTCCCTGAGCCAGGTGTGCGGCATCATTCGCAGCGAGATTAGCGCCGATGCGGTGGCCATCACCGATACCCGCGACGTGCTGGCCTATGTGGGGGTGGGCAAGGATTACTACGAGCTGGACGAGCATCACGCCATCAGCGACATGACCCACAGAGCGGTGCTGCTGGACCAGATCATCATCAACAACGATCTGCGCCAGTATCACCTCTCCGATTTTCACTCGGTCATCATTATTCCGCTGCGGGAAAACGGCGCCGTCAGCGGCACCCTCAAGATCTACTATCGCCGCACCCACAGCATCACCAGCTCCCTCAAGGAGATGGCGGTGGGTCTCTCCCAGCTCATCTCCACCCAGATGGAGGTGTCGCGCATCGAGCAGCTCAAGGAGATGACCCGCAAGGCGGAGTTCACCGCGCTGCAGAGCAAGATCAACCCCCACTTCCTGTTCAACGCCCTCAATGCCATCTCGTCGCTGATCCGCATCCGTCCCCAGCAGGCACGCCAGCTGATCGCGAACCTCGCGGATTACCTGCGCTACAACCTCAACAAGGGGGACACCCTCATCGACATCCAGGAGGAGCTGCAGCAGGTGCGCGACTACGTGGCCATCGAGCAGGCCCGCTTCGGCGACAAGCTGGAGGTGGTGTTTGAGGTGGACGACGTGCATATCCAGGTGCCGAGCCTGCTGTTGCAGCCGTTGGTGGAAAACGCCATCCTGCACGGCATCCAGCCCCGCAGTGCGCCGGGTCGGGTCACCATCGAGGTGAAGCAGCTGGCGGGCGGCATCCGGGTCGCGGTGCGCGACACCGGCTACGGCATCAGCCAGGCGGTGATCGACGGGGTCGCCGCCGGTCGGGTGGAAAGCCGCAGCATCGGTCTGATGAACGTGCATCAGCGTGTCAAGCTGCTCTATGGCGACGGCCTGCACCTCAAGCGGCTGGAGCCGGGGACCGAAGTCTGTTTCTATCTGCCTGATCAGGAGGCAATGCCATGCTGAAAGCCATCATAGTGGAAGACGAATACCTTGCCCGCGAGGAGCTGGCCTTTCTGGTGGGGCAGCACAGCAACATCGAGATAGTGGCGAGCTTCGAGGACGGGCTGGAGGCGTTCAAGTATCTGCAGGATCACGAGGTGGACGTGGTGTTTCTGGATATCCAGATCCCCGCCATCGACGGCCTGCTGCTGGCCAAGAACCTGCACAAGTCCAGCCATCCGCCCCACATCGTCTTCGTCACCGCCTACAAGGAGTTTGCGGTGGAGGCGTTCGAGCTGGAGGCATTCGACTACATCCTCAAGCCCTACAACGAGCCGCGTCTCATCAATCTGCTGCAGAAGCTCGAACTGGCGGGCAAGTCCCAGCCCCAGGGTGCGGAGTCCGGGTTGCCACAGAACCGCACCGTCAATCTGGTGAAGGGGGAGCGCATCATCGTCACCCCCTGCGAGCAGATCTACTACGCGGAAGCCGACGAGAAGCTGACCCATGTCTACACCCGTACCGATCGCTACGTGATGACCATGACCCTCAGCGAGTTCGTCAGTCGGTTGCCTGCCGAGGGGTTCTTTCGTTGCCACCGCTCCTACTGCGTCAACATCAACAAGATCCGCGAGATAGTGCCCTGGTTCAACAGCACCTATCTCATCCGGCTCCATGACCTGCCGTTCGAGGTGCCGGTCAGCCGCAGCAACATCAAGGCATTCCGTCAGCTGATGCGGCTCTGATTGTCATTCATTCCCGCCGATCTGCATTTCATGCCTTAATCGGTCGGCGGGAGTGGCGTCTTGCCTATAGTGGCCCCAGTTTCCTTAAGGCCATTCCTCGAGACGCATCATGACCATCGATCTGAATCGCACCCGCTACCTCACCCTGTTGGGGACCATCATCACCCAGTTCGCGCTGGGATCCGTGTACACCTGGAGCCTGTTCAACGCCCAGCTTTCCGACAAGCTGGACGAACCGGTGAGCCAGGTCGCCTTCGCCTTTGGCCTGCTCAGCCTCTCCCTGGCGGTGGCCTCCTCCCTGGCGGGCAAGCTGCAGGAGCGGTTCGGGGTGCGCAACGTCACCCTGGGCGCCGGCGTGCTGCTCGGCATCGGCTTCTTCCTCACCGCTCATGCCAGCAACCTGGCGATGCTCTACCTCTGCGCCGGCATCCTGGTCGGTTTTGCCGATGGTACCGGTTACCTGATGACCCTCTCCAACTGCGTGAAGTGGTTCCCGGAGCGCAAGGGGCTCATCTCCGCCTGCTCCATCGGTGCTTATGGCCTCGGCAGCCTGGGTTTCAAGTACATCAACCTGCTGCTGCTCTCCAGCAATGGCCTTGAGACCACCTTCCAGCTGTGGGGGCTGATCGCCATGTCCATGGTGCTGGTGGGTGGCATGCTGATGAAGGATGCACCCCAGCAGGCCGCCGCCGTGCAGCAGAGCGAGAGCCGCGACTTCACCCTGGCCGAGGCGATGCGCAAGCCCCAATACTGGATGCTGGCGCTGATGTTCCTCACCGCCTGCATGAGCGGGCTCTACGTCATCGGCGTGGCCAAGGACATCGGCGAGAAGATGGTGGGCCTGCCGGCCGTGGTCGCCGCCAACGCCGTCGCCATCATCGCTATGGCCAACCTGGGTGGCCGGCTGGTGCTGGGCATCCTCTCCGACAAGATGTCCCGTATCCGGGTCATCACCATCGCCCAGTTGATTACCCTGGCGGGCATGGCGCTGCTGCTGTTCGTGCCGCTCAATGCCAACCTCTTCTTCGTGGCGGTGGCCTGTGTGGCGTTCAGCTTCGGCGGCACCATCACCGTCTACCCCTCGCTGGTGAGCGACTTCTTCGGCCTCAACAACCTGACCAAGAACTACGGCGTCATCTATCTGGGCTTTGGTCTGGGCAGCATCATCGGCTCCATCGTGGCCTCCCTGTTCGGCGGCTTCATGGCGACCTTCAACCTCATTCTGGTGTTGCTGGTGGTGGCCCTGGTGCTCTCCCTCACCATCCGCCTGCCAGCTCCCGTTGCGGCTGTCGACAGGGCCTGACCCCTCTCGATTCTCAAGTCATAAAAAAAGACCCGGGCCTTGGCCCGGGTCTTTGCATGTCAAGGGGTGGACTCAGCGCGGAGGCAGACCCAGCAGGGCGCGCAGCTGGTGCGCGGTGGCCTCGACCGCCGCCCAGTCGCGGCCAGTGACGGTGACGTGGCCCATCTTGCGGCCGGGGCGGGCTTCGCCCTTGCCATAGAGGTGAAGGTGCACCCCGGGCAGGGCCAGGGCGCCGGCCCAGTCCGGCGTGCCGTCTTGCCACAGATCCCCGAGCAGGTTGAGCAGGATGGCGGGCTGAACCTCAGCCTGTGCCGGCAACGGCAGATCGCACAGGGCGCGCACCTGTAACTCGAACTGGCTGCAACCGGCGTTGTCGATGCTGGGGTGACCCGAATTGTGGGGCCGGGGGGCCATCTCGTTGACCAGCAGTTCACCGCCGACCAAGAAGAACTCCACCGTCAGCACACCCACATAGTCGAGGGCGGCGATGATGTGCTCGGCGATGCGCTGGGCTTCGCGCTCCAGGGCGGGCACATTGGCCGGGGAGCGGGTCTGATCCAGGATGCCGCCGCTGTGCCAGTTCTGCACCAGAGGCAGGGCACTGATGGCACCGCTCGGACTGCGGGCCAGGGTGAGGGCAAACTCCCCCTCCAGTGGCAGGCGTTTTTCCAGCACGCAAGGGACACCGCTGGCGGCCAGGGCCGCTGGCAATTCGCCCGCATTGTGGATAGTCCACTGCCCCTTGCCATCGTAGCCCTCGCGGGCGGTCTTGAGGATGGCGGGGAAGAGGTCGCTGGGCAGGGCGGGCAGCGGCTCGCCGGGCAGCAGGGTCAGGTTCGGGGCGACCGGTACGCCGGCGCGGGTCAGGAAGGCTTTCTCTTCCCGGCGATCCTGACAGACACGTACTGCGCTCGCGGCCGGGCGCACCGGCTTGTACTGCTCCAGCAGGGCCAGGGAGGCGGCGGGCACGTTTTCGAACTCGCAGGTGATGGCGTCGCAGCGGCTGGCCAGATCGCGCAGGGCATCGGTATCGTCATAGGCGGCAACGATCTGCTCGTCGGCGGCTGCACCGGCGATGCTGATGGGGTCCGGGTCCAGCACGATCACCTTGTAGCCGAGACGGTGGGCAGACATCACGAAGTAGCGGCCGAGCTGGCCGCCACCGAGCATACCCAAAGTGGCGGGGGGCAGTATCATGCCGGCTCCTCCAGGGTGAGCGCCAGCACCCGGTCGCGCTCCTTGGCGCGGAAGCCGTCGAGCTGCTGGTGATAACGGGGAGCGTCGCCATCTTGGGCGACAGACAGCAGGGACACGGCGAACAGACCGGCATTGGCGGCACCCGCCTCGCCGATGGCGAAGGTGGCGACCGGCACGCCCTTGGGCATCTGCACGATGGAGAGCAGGGAATCCATCCCCTTGAGCTGGCGGGTGGGGATGGGCACGCCCAGCACCGGGATCGTGGTCTTGGCGGCCAGCATGCCCGGCAGGTGGGCTGCGCCGCCGGCGCCGGCGATGATGGCGCGCAGACCGCGATCGCGCGCACTGGCGGCATATTCAAACAGGAGATCCGGGGTGCGATGGGCGGATACGACGCGCGCTTCATAGGGCACGCCGTGCTCCTTGAGGATGCGGGCGGCGGCCTGCATCACGGGCCAGTCAGAGTCGGAGCCCATTACCAGGCCGATCATAGGGGGGGTCGTCATTACGGCTTCCTCGGATGTCAAACGTTTGCCGCATGTTACCAAAAAGCCGTGGGATCTGGCTCAACATTTCTTGTGTTTGACCCGCTCGAATGACGGTCAACGAGCCTCAAGGTACGAGAGGGGGCGAGGATCTGCGCCACTTGGCACCGACTTTGGGTAAAAACGACATTAGAAATCCAGATGGCTATACATCCAAGACGGCTCTGCCTATAATCCCCCCGCTTTGGCGCATCATGCTTAAAAGGGAATCCGGTGAGAATCCGGAGCTGGCGCGCAGCGGTAAGGGGGAACGAAGCGACATCAGGGCACTGCCGTCAGGTGGGAAGCCGTCGCCGTAGGCCATCAGCCCCCAAGCCCGAAGACCTGCCAAAGTTCGTATTTCGGGCCGAGAGAAACCGGCCACGAAGTAGATGCTTACGCGAACTTAAGGATCTCTCATGTCCAAGACATTATTGGCGGCTGCCCTGTTGCCAACGGCGGCCTTTGCCCAACAACTGACCATCCCCGTCAATCCCACCATGGTGGTGACCGCTACCCGTGTCGCCCAGCCTGCCTCCAGTGTGCTGGCTCCCGTCAACGTGGTGACCCGTGACGAGATCGATCGCCTGCAAGCCCAGACCGTGACCGACGTGGTCAAGACCCTGCCCGGCGTGGAAGTGGTCAGCAACGGCGGCCGCGGCCAGCTCAGCTCGCTGCGGGTACGTGGTGGCACCTCTTCCCAGACCCTGGTGCTGGTGGATGGGGTGCGCAGCGCCTCTCTGACCGCCGGGATGACCGAGCTCAACAACCTGCCCCTCAACCAGGTGGAGCGGATCGAATATATCCGCGGTGCACGCGCCACTATTTATGGGTCCGATGCCATCGGTGGGGTCATCAACATCATCACTCGCCCGGACCAGGGGACCAATCAGCACAAGTTCAACCTGGGCGCGGGCTCCCACAAGCAGCGTCAGGCCGCCTTCAGCAGCGCCAGCCAGGTGGGTGATGCGGGTCAGATCAAGGTCGCTGGTGGTTTCGATGACGAGACCGGCTACAACGTGCATCCCATCGTCGGGGTGAACGATGGCGACAAGCATGGCCACCGGGGCTACAACGCCATGGTGGATTATCAGCAGGCGCTGGCCAGCAACTGGGATCTGTTCGGTACGACCCGTTGGTTCCGCAACATTGCCCAGTACGACAGATCCTCTGCCGCTTCCGCCTGGGGCCCGGCGTTTCATCAACGCAACGAGACCTGGACCGAGAACCAGAGCTACCAGCTCGGCTCCCGCTATCATGACGAGCGCTACCTGAGCGAACTGCGCGGCGCCTTCTCCAAACAGGATGCCTACGACTACCCGGATACCAGCGGCCGCGATCAGTCCGCTGATCGACTCTATACCCGTCAATACACCCTGAACTGGGTCAACAGCGTCAAGTTGGACGAGAGCTGGACCCTGGGGGGCGGCGCCGACTGGCAGCGCGACATGCTGGACGATAGTTCCCGCTCCTCTGGCGTCGCCTTCCCGAGTGACGCCGATGAGCGTGACAACACCGGGCTCTATGCCCTGGCCCAGTTTGACAACCAGGTCTGGCAGGCCGAGCTGAGCGGTCGCAGCGATGACAACGAGCAGTTCGGACGTCACAACACCTGGCAAACCGGCGCTGGCTGGCGCTTCGTTGAGGATTATCGGCTCAGTGCCCGTTACGGCACCGGTTTCCGTGCCCCCTCCTTCAACGATCTCTACTACCCGGGGTCCGGCAATCCTGATCTGAAGCCGGAAGAGTCGAAAAGCCACGAGTTGATGCTGGACGGACAGACCGCTGGTGTGGAGTGGCGCTTGACCGGTTATCGCAACGACTTCGAGCAGATGATCCAGTGGGCACCGGACAGCCAGGGCATGTGGACGCCGCAAAACGTCGGCAAGGCGCGGATTGAAGGGGTTGAGCTGGAAGGGGAGTTCGAGACCGGCTGGCTGAGCCATCGCGTTTCCGCCGAATACAAGGATCCCAAGGACAAGGTCACCGACAAGCAGTTGCAGCTGATCTCCCGCAAGGGGGCCAAGTGGGTGAGCCAGGCGCAGTGGCAGCAGTTCGATGGCTCCCTGAGCTGGATCTACCAGGGTGAGCGTTATGGTGACGCGGCCAATGCCACCCAGCTGGGCGGTTACAGCGTGTGGAACCTGGCGGTGGGCTATCAGGTTGCACCGTCCTGGAAGATCTCCGGCAAGATCAGCAACCTGCTGGACAAGGAGTACCAGACCTCGGTGGGTTACCCGGCTGACGAGCGTGCCTACTATGTGACGGTGGACTACGCACTCTGATCCCCTTGTCTGGATCTGAAAAATCAGGGGCCCTGCCATTGGCAGGGCCTTTTCTATTGGCGCCGGGCGGGAGTATGATCGCGGCCTCGCATTCAAGGGGGAGCTCAGGTGGCCAATATTCTCGTGTTCGACTCCGGTATGGGCGGTCTGACCGTCTATCGGGAGATCCGTCGCGCTCTGCCGGAGCACAACTATTTCTACAGTTTCGACAATGCCCACTTTCCCTATGGCGAGCTGAGTGAGGCGGCCCTCATCGAGGCTTGTACCGGACTGGTCAGCCACATGGTGGCCGAGCACGCCATCGATCTGGTGGTGATCGCCTGCAATACCGCCAGCACCATTGCCCTGCCATCCCTGCGTACCGCACTCAGCATTCCCGTGGTCGGCGTGGTCCCCGCGATCAAGCCTGCCGCCGCCCTGACCCGTAACGGCTACATCGGTCTGCTGGCAACGCCCGGCACCGTCAGCCGTGACTATACCCATGAACTCATCGCCCAGTTCGCCCCGGGCAAGCATGTGCTGCTGAAGGGGGCAACCGAACTGGTTATCGAAGCCGAGCGCAAGCTGGCGGGGTTGCCGGTCAATATGGCCCTGCTCAGAGAGGTGCTCGCAGACTGGATGGAAGGGGAGGAGAGGCCGGATACCCTGGTGCTGGGATGTACCCACTTCCCCTTGCTCAACGAAGAGATCAAACAGCTGATGCCGGAATGCCAACTGGTCGATTCGGGTCTTGCCGTGGCAAGGCGGGTGGCGCATCTGCTGGCGACACTGCCGGTCCAGGCGCCTGGCGAGGGGACGGGACGTGCCTACTGCACGCGACTGGATGCAGGGGCCCAGAAACTGACAGCCCCCTTGCAAGCTTGGGGGCTGTCGTCACTCGAAGAGGTGGTGTACTGAATATCAGGCGTCGACGTCGTTGACGTCCTTCTCATCCCGGTCCCGCTTGTCATTTGCTTCACGCACTTTCAGGGTGCGCTGCTGATACTCCTTGTCATTGAGCGCGGCGATGGCCTTGGCCGCATCGGCGACAGGCATCTCCACAAACCCGAAGCCCCTGCGTTTGCCGGTGGCCTTGTCCTTCATCAGACGAACTGACAGTACCTGACCTTGCTCGGCAAAGAGTTCGCGCACCGCAATCTCGTTGGCGCGATAGGGCAGGTTGCCTACATATAAGGTACAGGTCTCCTGGCTGGTTGCCTGTTCGAGGGCGGTTGCAGGCGCACGGTTAAGGAAGAGCGGTACCACGAAACCGCCAATGGCCAGACCGGCGGCAAAAATGACTTCGACTTTCAGAGAGAACTGCAGGGCCTGGGCAACCAGATAGCCGAGCAGCGCCAATACCAGAGCAAGAACTGCTGCCTGCACATAAACGGGAAACTTGGATAAATTCATCTTTAAAGACCTTTTGTAAATGAAAGCAAAAAAGGTGCAACACTCTATTCACCTTCATGGTAACCAGCTTTACGACCAGACGCTACCATGGACCACTTGAGGTAAATTATCCGCTTCAGTATGGCATTCCTTCAGCCAGGAAGATCCTGATAAATGCCAATAAAAGAGGGCTGAAATCATCAGCTTGTGGACAACATTGTATATATACACTGGGTAAGTTGTTTCTAACTGGATAATTTGAAGTTTCCGTGACTTTCTTCAAAAATTCCCTTGTCATCGCAATCGGCCTCCCTATAATGCGCCCCTACCAGCACGGCGGAACACGTCGAACTGATGAGCTCGCTTCCTTGTGAAGCCAGCGCCGAAAGAAAAGCGAAAACAACCGCTTGACTTTCGAAGTGAGGCGCGTAAGATGCGCCTCCTCAACGCGATAAGCGTGACGCTCTTTAACAATTTGAATCAAGCAATCTGTGTGGGC
>NZ_JBFOCV010000016.1:0-1593 GCF_040907975.1 Aeromonas sp. s10
TATTTTGACGCCGAGACCGGGCTTCACTACAACCGCCACCGCTACTACCAGCCCGGCACGGGTAGATTTATCACCCCTGACCCGATAGGCTTGGCTGGCGGGCTCAACAACTACCAGTACGCCCCTAACCCGACTGGCTGGGTGGATCCGCTGGGGTTGAGCAATGTGCCGGGACAATGTCCTGGTTCAGATAAAGATCTTACAAGACGAGCATATCTGAATAATAAATTCGGCCGTACTGGTGAGGTCAATGCTGACATAAATCAGAGAGCTAGGAAAAAAATTGCATTTGACTTTTATAAGGGGCAGGGTTTTGCCGAAGAAAGCATACCTAGTCATTTGAATGGAATTGACTTCAGTCACGATGTGCGTATTGAAACCCTCAATAGAGGTAAAAAAGTATATCAGTATCAATCATCAGGAGCCCCACAAGGTAATTACTATGCAATGCATAGCAGTGTGACTCCATCAGAGTTGGGTATTGGTAAGATGGGGGAGAATAGGGCTAAAGGTACAGTGGAACTTAAACTGAAAAAACAATATGTAGTTAATGAAAAAACTAAAGTGATTCGCTCTACTTCTAAGGCAATTGATGATACTTGGTCTGTTAGAGGTGTGACTCAGCCATCTTCTGGTGGTGGCACTCAGCTCTTTACCACAGAAAAACATATATTTGTAGAGGGTGTTGAATAATGATTAATAAAGATGATTTTCAACAAATGGCTTTGAAAAACCGTTTTTTATTAGAGCAGTTTACAGATTTCAAAGAATTTTTTTTGTCATGGGCCGCTTTGCTAAAAAAGAATGGTGATAGTTATCTAATTGAGAATGATGGTAGGGAAGGATGGTTGATTCTATATTCAGAGAATTCTAATGGAGGATGGGATGAGGTGGAAAAGGTTGTTTCTCATAAGTTTCACAAAGATGACTACGTAAAGCAATGTGAACTATGGCTATCTAGAATATAAAGATAAAATGTAAGTGTTGTGGTGCATGCGATTTTTGGTGAGCCTTCGAATGGTTGAGGTTGTATATCAAGCAGTGTCGTAGGTTCGATTTTTCCCCGCGTAATCCGGTATTTTCTGAGTAATCAGTGCAGATCAGGTTATAGCTGGGTAATTTTATTAACTCAGTTTTTTTAAAAAGATGGATGTGTAAAGGTCAGAATAACGCCATTTTCTTATCTTTTTATATGTTGACTTCCCCTTTACTGTCAGGTTGCGGGCTAGTGGGGCTGGCCGGGCAGCGAGACTCGCTGCGAATATCACCTCTAGCTTCATTTGGTGCGTCGCCACATCCCGTGGGTGGCAGGGCACTGACGTATCGCGACGACACCACCAACCTCTTCTTGAGCGAGATTGAAACTAGGATGGCGAGAAGAGCATCGAATTCTTGTGGCAACCTGATTGCCGAGAGCTGCTATCTGCTAGGTGACGCAAGCATCGTACTGACCAGCGGTACCGCAGCTTTATCTATGAACCCGGCAGTTTCAAACCCCTGGCACAGCTGGAAGGGGAGGGGCAGAAGGCCGAGGTATTCCACTACCAGCTTGACCACCTGGGCACTCCCTTGGCACTGACCCGCACAAGCGGG
>NZ_JBFOCV010000017.1:0-53976 GCF_040907975.1 Aeromonas sp. s10
AACCGAATGCGGAGCGGTAGTTCAGTCGGTTAGAATACCGGCCTGTCACGCCGGGGGTCGCGGGTTCGAGTCCCGTCCGCTCCGCCACTAAATTGGAAGGCCTTCCCTATCGGGAAGGCCTTTTTGCTTTCTGGCGTCTGGATAAGAGCTCTGGGAGCAAGAGGCAACCGACGGGTCTGCCGCCTGTTACTGACAACACGCCTCTTCCCCCCTGTGGTGCTTGCGTGCCTGGTATTGTCTCTTTGCCCAGGGCTTACCTTTCGCTCTGGTTTGCCTTTGTTCCTCCATCTTTTCCCAACCCGGCCAATCGGCCGGGCTTTGTCGTGTCTGGAGATGAGCATCGCAAGCACGCGAATACGCTCTGACCGAGAGTGCCAGAGGACCATCGGGAGCTCATATGCGGATAAGAGATAAGCAAAGCGCTTTTTCTTTCTTCATGGAATATGCATAAGCGGGCATGCTGTACTCAACCCAACGATATGGAGTATCACCATGAAACTGCGAATGACCGCTCTCACCGTTCTCTCCCTGCTGGCTCTCGGTCAGGTCCAAGCCGCCGAGGTGCGGCTGCTGAATGTCTCCTATGACCCGACGCGGGAGCTGTTCCAGGAGTACAACAGTGCCTTTGCCAAAGAGTGGAAGGCCAAAACCGGCGACGATGTGGTGGTGAGCCAGTCACACGGTGGCTCAGGCAAACAGGCTCGTGCCGTGGTGGACGGACTGGAGGCTGACGTGGTCTCCCTGGCGCTGGCCTATGACGTCGATGCGGTGGCCAAGGCAGGTCTCACCGCCAGCGACTGGGAAGGGCGTTTGGCCAACAATGCCTCTCCCTATACCTCCACCATCGTCTTCCTGGTGCGTAAGGGGAATCCCAAGCAGATCAAGGATTGGGGCGACCTGGTGCGCAAGGATGTCGCCATCATCACCCCCAACCCCAAGACCTCCGGCGGTGCGCGCTGGAATTATCTGGCTGCCTGGGGCTATGCCCTGAAGAAAAGCGGCACTGAAGAGGGCGCGAAACAGTTTGTCAGCGATCTGTTCAAGAATGTGAAGGTGCTGGACTCAGGGGCACGTGGCGCCACCACCAGCTTCATCGAACGCGGGCTCGGGGATGTGTTGCTGGCCTGGGAAAATGAAGCGTTGCTGGTGCTCAATCAGCCGGGCACCAGCGACAAGTTCGAACTGGTGGTGCCCTCGGTCTCCATCCTGGCCGAGCCGCCGGTAGCCGTGGTGGACAAGGTAGCCAAGAAGCATGGTACCGAGGCCGTCTCCAAGGCTTACCTCGAGTATCTCTACTCTGACGAAGGGCAGCGCATCATCGCCAAATACCACTATCGTCCGAGCAATCCGGCGATCCTGAAGGAGACAGCGGCCCAGTTCCCCAACCTGACGCTCTTTACTGTCAAGGATCTGGAAGGCGATTGGGACAAGGCACAGAAGAAGCACTTCGCCCAGGGCGGATCGTTTGACCAGATTTACCAACCGGGCCGCTAAGAGACGAAGGCCCCTGTGACAACAGATAGGAGTACCACGATGAACAAGATCCTTCTGGTTCCCGGTCTGCACAACAGTGGGCCGGATCACTGGCAGAGCCGCTGGCACCAGCAATTTCCCCAGTGGCAGAGAATGATGGGTCTGCCCTGGGACAAGCCGGATCTCACGGTCTGGAGCGCAAAGCTGGCGAGCAAGCTCAGGAGCCGGCGCAGCCGGGTCCACCTGGTCGCCCACTCCTTCGGCGCCCTGACGGCCATCGCTGCTGCCAGACTGCAACCAGACAAGGTCTCTTCCATCTTCATCGTTGCCCCTGCCGATCCTGCCCGTTTCGGTATCCCGGATGAGGTGTTGACGGGGTCCATCAAGGTCTCTGCCCAGTTGATCGCCAGCCGCAATGACCCCTGGATGAGTTTCGAGCGGGCAGAGTTCTGGAGCCGGCAGTGGCAGGTGCCGTTGTTTGATGCGGGGGAAGTGGGCCATATCAATGCCCAGTCCGGCCATGGGGAGTGGCACCAGGGGCTCGCTTTGCTCGGCACCCTATACCGCCGTGCCGAAATGGTGGTGGAGCCTGCTCCTGCCGAGTGGGGCAAGCAGGCCGCACTCAGTTTTCGATGAGGGACCCTCGGATTGTCTCGGCACGATTTCCAGACAGGCTGGCAACTTGGCCAGCGTGACTGACTTTGCATGTTCCCGGTTTTACCGCTCCGTCTTTTAGGTCTTTTATTTATATAAAAGACCTTTTTTTATGCTTATCGCTCTAAAAGCCTTGTTCCACCATTGTTAGATAAAAAAGTGCTTAGCAAAGGCATTATTGGTGTTTGTTGTCCCTGGCCGCCGTGAGCAAAATCGTCACATCCAAAGTATTTATAACAAACGGATGTGTTATGCGATTAAGTTCTTATTCCGTCCTGCCAGGCCTGGGGCCAACGCTGGGCTTCAGTCTGCTCTATCTGGGCATACTGGTGCTGCTGCCGCTCTCGGCACTGGTGCTGTTTGCGGTGAACAACCTGAGCGCCGCCGAGTTCTGGCAGGTGATCGGCTCCCCCCGGGTGCTCGCCTCCTTTCGCCTGAGCTTTGGCGCCGCCTTCATTGCCGCCCTGCTCAACAGTCTGTTCGGTCTGATACTGGCCTGGGTACTGGTGCGCTATACCTTCCCCGGCCGCAGACTGGTGGATGCGCTGATCGACCTGCCCTTTGCCATGCCGACTGCCGTCTCCGGCATCGCCCTGTGCGCCATCTTTGCCCCCAACGGCTGGATTGGCCAATGGGTCGCTCCGCTGGGCATCGAGCTTGCCTACAACCCCATAGGGGTGGTCATTGCCCTGACCTTTATCGGGCTGCCCTTTGTGGTGCGCACCCTGCAGCCGGTGCTGCGGGAAGCGGAGAGCGAGCAAGAGGAGGCGGCCGCGAGCCTGGGTGCCAACCGCTGGCAGACCTTCATCCGGGTACTGTGGCCGACCCTGGTACCTGCGCTGCTCACCGGTTTTGCCCTGGCGTTTGCTCGCGGCGTGGGGGAGTACGGCTCTGTCATCTTCATTGCCGGCAACCTCCCCATGGTGTCCGAGATTGCCCCCCTGATGATCATGAGTCACCTGGAGGAGTATGACTATGCCGGTGCATCGGCCATTGCGTCCGTCATGCTGCTCATTTCCTTTGTGCTGCTGTTGCTCATCAACAAGTTGCAAGCCTGGAGCTGGGCTCGCATCGGAGGAAGCCGTATATGAACGCCTCTACTGCACATCTCGATCAGGCCCAGGAGTCCGCTCCGGCCACCCCGGCGCGTCATCCCCCGGTGACCCATGAACCGGTCTGGGTCAAATGGCTGCTGGTCACCGTCGGTCTGGGCTGGTTTGCCGCCTTGCTGCTGTTGCCGCTGGCCACCGTCTTCATCCAGGCGCTGAGCCCGGGTCTGGCCTTCTTCTGGCACGCCATCAGCGAGCCGGATGCCCTGAGCGCCCTGGGGCTGACCGCCCTGGTGACGCTCTGCTCGGTGCCCCTGAACCTGCTGTTCGGGCTGGCTGCCGCCTGGGCCATCGCCCGGTTCCGCTTCCCTGGCCGGCAACTGCTTATCACCCTCATCGATCTGCCGTTCTCGGTCTCGCCGGTCATCGCGGGCTTGATGTTCGTGCTGCTGTTCGGCAGTCGCGGCTGGTTCGGCGAGTGGCTCAGCGAGCACGACATCAAGATCATTTTCGCTACCCCGGGGATCATCCTGGCGACCACCTTCATCACTGTGCCCTTCGTGGTACGCGAGCTGCTGCCCCAGATGGAGGCGCGGGGCCCGGAGGAAGAGGAGGCCGCCATCATGCTGGGGGCGAGCGGGTTGCAGATGTTCTGGCGGGTGACCCTGCCCGGCATTCGCTGGAGCCTGATGTATGGCCTGCTGCTCTGTACCGCCCGGGCGGTGGGGGAGTTTGGCGCTGTCTCCGTGGTTTCCGGCCACATTCGCGGCCAGACCAACACGCTGCCGCTGCACATCGAGATCCTTTACAACGAGTACCAGACCGGTGCCTCCTTCGCGGTGGCCAGCCTGCTGGCGCTGTTCGGGATCTTCACCCTGCTGGGGGAGACCCTGCTGGCCAGGCTGCGCGGCCAACCGACCCAGTCCCATTGATCCCGAATTAACGGTTATAGGAGAGGCATTCATGAGCATTCAGGTTCAAGGGCTCAACAAGCATTTCAATCAGTACGCGGCGCTGGCCGACATCAACCTCGATTTTCACGACGGTGAGCTGGTCGCCCTGCTCGGCCCCTCCGGCTGCGGCAAGACCACCTTGCTGCGGATCATCGCCGGGCTGGAGCAGGCGGACAGTGGCAGCGTCATCATCCGCGGCGAGGATGCCTCGGATCTCCATGTGCGCGAGCGCAACGTTGGCTTCGTGTTCCAGCACTACGCCCTGTTTCGCCACATGACGGTGTTCGAGAACGTGGCCTTTGGTCTGAGGGTCAAGCCGCGCAGCGAGCGCCCGGACGAGGCGGCCATCCGCACCCGGGTCAAGGAGCTGCTGGATCTGGTGCAGCTCAGCCACGTCGCGGCACGCTACCCGACCCAGCTCTCCGGTGGTCAGCGCCAGCGGGTCGCCCTGGCCCGGGCACTGGCGGTGCAGCCCAAGGTGCTGCTGCTGGACGAGCCTTTTGGCGCCCTTGATGCCCAGGTGCGCAAGGAGCTGCGCCGTTGGCTGCGTGAGCTTCACGACGAGCTGCATGTCACCAGTCTGTTCGTGACCCACGATCAGGAAGAGGCCCTGGAGGTGGCGGATCGGGTGGTGCTGATGAATGCCGGCAAGGTAGAGCAGATTGGCACCCCTGCCGAAGTGTATGATCAGCCCGCCAGTGCCTTCGTGCACAGCTTCCTTGGCAGCGTGAACCTGTTTCGTGGCAGGGTGGCCGGGCAGGGGTTCGGCATCGGTGAACAGCAACTGGGTGGCCCCATCCCCTCCCATCTGGCAGAAGGGAGTGCGGCCATTGCCTATGTGCGCCCCCACGAGCTGGAGATCCTGCCCTCGGATGCCCCCGGTGGCATTCGAGCCACCATTACCCGCCTGCTGCCCATGGGGCCGCGCATCCGGGTGGAACTGCGTGGCGATGGGGAGACGGGAGGCGCCCACTACGAGGCCGAACTGAGCAAGGAGGCCGCCCGGGCCTTGGCCCCCGGCCAGGGGGTGCGTCTGGTGGCCAGGCAGGCACAGCTCTATCCCGACTACCAGATCTGAGGGCAAGCCGCGAGGTGCGGCCCTCTGTCAGGCTTGCTGCCGGGCTATGATCCCGGCAATCCATAACAAGAGGACGGTGGCACGAGCCACCGCCACTCAGCGCAGGAGGCGATGAGGTGAACTTTCAGCAATTGCGAATCATTCGGGAGGCGGCACGGCGGGATTACAACCTGACCGACGTGGCCAATGCCCTCTTTACTTCCCAGTCCGGCGTCAGCCGCCACATTCGCGAGTTGGAGGAGGAGCTGGGGCTCGCCCTCTTCATTCGCTATGGCAAGCGTCTGCTCGGCATGACCGAGCCGGGCAAGGAGTTGCTGGTGATCGCCGAGCGTATCCTGGGGGATGCCGACAACATCCGCAAACTGGCGAGCACCTTTGCCAATCGCGACTCGGGCCGGCTGCTCATCGCGACCACTCATACCCAGGCCCGTTATGCCCTGCCGAGGGTAGTGAAGGCGTTTCGGGAGCAATTTCCCCTGGTACAGCTGGAGCTGCGTCAGGGGAGCCCGGAGGAGATAGTGCGGCTGGTGCAGACCGGCGAGGTGGACATCGGCATCAGCAGCGAGCAGCTCGACAAGAGCGAAGGGGTGGTGGCCTTTCCCTACTACCGCTGGCACCACAATATCGTCGTGCCGGAGCAGCACCCCCTCACCGCCGAGCGGGAGCTGACCCTGGCCGCTCTGGCCCGCTGGCCCATCGTCACCTATCAGGCCGGCCTCACCGGTCGGGCACGGGTGGATGATGCCTTTGCCGAGGCGGGCATAGTGCCGCAGATCCTGCTGACCGCCCAGGACTCAGACGTCATCAAGACCTATGTCGAGCTGGAGATGGGGGTGGGCATACTGGCGGACATGGCGTTCGATTCCCAGCGGGACAAGGGACTGGTGCAGCTAGACGGCAGTCGGTTGTTTGCGCCGCACACCGCCTGGATCGGCCTCAAGCAGGGGCAGTTCCAGCACAACTTTGCCTGGCAGTTCATCCAGCTCTGCAACCCCGAGCTGGCGCTGGCGGAGATCCAGGCCCGCGCCATGAGCAACGAGCCCCTGCTCGATTACCAGATTTGAACCGAGGGGTGGATGAAAAACGGGGAGCCATGGGCTCCCCGTTTTGTTGATGGTGTCATGTCGTGCCTGCGGCTCAGTTCACCTGGATCCAGGCATCCTGCCAATTGGTACCTACCCCGGGTTCATACTGGGTGGCCGTGCTCGCCCACTGGCTGCACCAGCCGCTGTAGGGGAAGGGTTTGCACTGATAGACCTTGCCGTTTTTCGGCTGCAGCACCCGGGTTCCGGCGGTGTAGGACTTAAGGCCGTCCGGGAAAGTGAACTGGTAATCGCCCCCGCTTGCCGGATCCTTGAACATGAGGTCCAGGGTCTGCTGCACCGCGTCACCACCGGCCTTGGGTTTGCCCTCGATCACCAGCTGATGGTGGCCTGCACTCAAGCCGGTCAGCGCCATGGAGAAACTCTGGCTGCCGTCCTTGATGTCGGCACTGCTCTGCCCTCTGGCGACACCGCCGTGGTCATAGAGGGTGTTGGTGATGGCGAGATCCCCCTGGGCCGTGACGGTGAACATCAGGGTGAGCTTGCCGTTGTCGAGCGTGTAGTCGCTCGCCAGACCGCTCACGCTGATCCCGTTCTCCACCGGGGGCTGCTGTTGCTCAAGCTGGATCTCGACCCGTTGCAGGTTGCTGCCAGCCTTGAGGTAGACCGGGTTCTGGCCATAGACGGGGTTGAACTGGCCGTCCGTGCCTTGCTGGCCCGCACGGATCTGGCTCTGATCGGCGTTGATCTTGCTCGCCAGGGCGTGGGCCCAGTTGTTCTTCTGGCCCTGCTCGGTGCTGGCGATGGTCAGCTCGGTCTGGAGATCGGTGCGCTCGCCATTGGCATCGAACACCCGGGTTCTGGCTTTGTCACCCGCCACCAGGTCGATGGAGGGATAGATGGTCCCTCCCTGGCTCCAGGTCAGCGGTGGCTGGGTGCCATCCTTGAACCGGGCGTCGATCAGGTTGTAGAAGCTGTTGGCGGTATCCCCTACCTCCCACACCCCGAGAATGACCTGATAACCGGTACGCGGGGGCAGGGTGCACTGATGGGTCACCTGTTTGGGGGGTTGCACCATGTTGCCATCGATGACGCAGAAGGGATTGAGATCGAACGCATCCCGGGTGAGGGGCTGGTTCGGGTTCCAGTCCTGCTTGGTGAGGTAGTAGCGCCAGTTGCGGGTCACGTGGTTGGCAGTGAAGGTCCAGCTGATGGCGAAGGGACCGGCCTGCACCTCACGCTTGGTCCAGCGATCGAGGGTCTGGGTGTTGAGCTCGCCGAATTGGGGGTGACCGGCCGAGGCTATCTGGCCGTCGGCGGGGCCGCCATCGGGGAAGCCGGAGGGGGCTTCCAGGCTCTGGGGTTCCCACTGGATGGCGCCACACTGGCTGTTGCCCCCTGTCTTGCACAGGTAGTTGCGCCCTTCGGGCTGGCTGATGTAGCCGTGAGCGAGTACGCCGCCACTGGCCAGCAGCGCCAGCGCTGCCGCGAGATGGGTGAGTCGGATATTTGCTGCCATACATTCCTCTGTTCGGTGATGTGGGCAGTCACGTTGGCAGGGGAGTTCCCCGAAACACGGTGCTGCAACCCCGCTATCCTGGACAGCTTGTCTTTGGACCGGAGGCTTTGCGTCCTGGCCTTTCAACCAGTTTGCCAAATGACTACAGAAAGGATCATGGTGCCGCCTGTGGCGACCACTCATCATGACTATATTTTGTTAAAAAATTAAGTGTAAAAATTGACAGTGCCATCTCATCGGAGCAGCGCATCAGCGGCAGATCACTCCATCGGGATCTGCGCGCTGGTTCAGTGCGAGAGGGTGGCCCGGGAGAGGCTCCCGTGGCCATGACAGGAAGGGAGCCCCTGCAAGCCTGGCAGGGGCTCATGGGGCCACTCAGTGGCGGGGTTGCATGCCTGCTCGGGAAGAGGACACCTGGGTCGGTCGCATCATCCTGTCCTGGGCTTGGGCGTTGTCGAGCTTGAACACCGCCAGTCGCTCGTCGAGGCTTCGGGAGAGACCGGCCAGCAGTTCGCTCTCCTGGGCCAACTGGGAGGCCGCCTGGGACATCTCTAGCGCCGAGTCGTTGATGCCGCTGACGTTGCGGTTCATGTCTTCCGCCACCATGCTCTGCTGCTCCGCCGCCGTGGCGATCTGGGTCGCCATGTCACTCACGTGCTGGATGTGATTGACGATGAGGGAGAGATCCTGTCCCGCCTTCTCGGACTGGTTGACGCTGCTCTCCGCCAGCTTGCGGCTGGCGTCCATGGCGTTGGCGGCGGTGACAGCCCGTTGCTGCAACTGGGTGATGGTACTCTGGATCTCCTCGGTGGAGTGGCGGGTGCGACTGGCCAGCTGGCGCACCTCGTCGGCCACCACGGCGAAGCCACGGCCCTGCTCGCCGGCCCGGGCCGCCTCGATGGCGGCGTTGAGGGCCAGCAGGTTGGTCTGCTCCGAGATGGCGCTGATGACCGCCGTCACCTCGCTTATCTGCATCACTCCCTCCTTGAGCTGGTTGACCTGCGAGGTGGCCTGATCCACCTCGGTGGCCAGCGCCTGGATGCCGTGCACGCTGGCATGGACATCCTGGTTGCCGAGCCCGGCCTCGCTGGTGGCATCCTGGGTGTCGCGGGCCGTATTCTCGGCGTGACCCGCCACGTCGGCGATGGTGGCGCTCATCTCGTTCATGGCGGTGGCGAGCTGGGCGAGCTGATCCCGCTGACTGTTGACCGCCTGGTTGGTCTGTTCGGCGGAGGCGGCGATGCGCAGGGCGGCATCCGCCACGTTGCGGGCCCCCTGGCTCGCCTCCAGCAGGGCGCGGCGGATGGCATCCAGCCCCTGGTTGGTGGAGCTGGCGACGGCGCCGAGCTCATCCCTGCCCAGCACCGGGATGCTGACCACCAGATCGCCAGCTGCGACCCGGGCCATGGCCTTGTTGATCTCGGCCAGGGGATTGACGATGGAGCGGCTGATGGCGAGTCCCAGCAGCCCCATCAACAGGATCACCAGCAAGGTGGCGCCACCCATCCACTCATATTGCGACCACATGGTGGCCTCAATGTCCTGCAACAACACACCGGAGCCCAGAATCCAGCCCCAGGGCTGGTAGCCCGTCACCAGCGACATCTTCTGGGCCGCCTCGCCGGACGGGTAGACCCACTGATACTCCAGCCTGCCCTGGTGGCCGCCCTTGCCGAGATCCACCATGTGCTGCCAGTGGGACTCGGCAGGGTTGTTGCCCATCTGCTGGCCGACCAGCTCGGGTTTGGCGGGATGCACCACCACCCGACGATCTTCATCCAACACGAACAGGTAGTTGTCCCCGTCAAAGCGCATGCTGTCGAGCATGGCCTTGGCCTGTGCCTTGGCCTGCTCCGGGGGGAGGGTGGCGGCCAGGGCCTGGATCCGGCTCATGGCCAGGTCCAGCACCGCCTGCAGCCTGGCTTCCCGTTCACTCATCAGATTGCGGTGCAGGGCACTGGCCGAGATGAGCAGCAGTGCGATGAAGCCGACCAGGGCCAGTGAGAGCAGCAGCATCAGCTTGCGACTCACGGCAATATCACCGAGCTTGAACATAGTCTTATCCTTACTTTCCCATGCGGGTCTGATTGTGGCCGTTCTAGCGGCCGGACCTGATTGTTGTTGTTTTTAACATGCCATTAACTTTCAATGGGTTGCGATGAAAAACAGCCAATTGAGCAGTTTGACAACCAGTATAGCCAGCAGACAGAAACCCTCGCTTTTGATAGCGTGATGGCGCGCATCCCGGCGCACAATTTGTCTGCTCCATTTGCAAGAAGTGTGAATGGGTTGGCATTTCACCAAAAAGGAGTGGGCGCCCCCGTGGTTGCCCCATAACAAGAGGGAAGTTATGAGTTCCATTGCCAGGAATTATCTCAACCAGCTCAATGCCGATTACCTGCAGGTGCACAGACGCAAGGAGGACCTGTTCTGGTCCACCTACATGGGCACCAGCGACGATCAGGCAGGCTTCACCGCGGCCGAACAGGCCTACAAGGCGTTCTGTGCCGATCCTGCCCGCCTGCCCGTGCTGCGGGAGATGCATGCCCAGGCCGAAGAGGCGGATCTCAGGCGCGGCCTGGGGGGCTGGATCGCCTTCTTCGAGTGCAACGTCATCGAAGATCCCGGTGCCTCCGCCCTGATGGACGAGCTGGTGGTCGCCGAGGCGGATCTCTTCGCCCGTCGCAAGGGGTTGAAGCTGACCTTGCTGGACGAGCAGGGCCGCCAGGAGCCCGGCAGTCTGCCCGCCGCCAGCACAGCGCTGGCCGCAAGTCGCGACGAGGCGGTGCGCCAGAGCGCGCTCGCCATGTTCCAGACCCTGGAGCAGTGGGTGGTCGACAACGGCTATCTGGCCATCGTCGCGCTGCGCAACCGCTTCGCCCGTGCCATGGGCTATCGCGACTACTTCGACTACAAGGTGCACAAGAACGAGCAGATGAGCCCGGAGCAGCTGTTTGCCATTCTTGACGACTTCATCGCCCGCACCGATGCCCGCTTGCACCAGAGTCTGGCGGAGCTGAAAGCGGCCAAGGGGGAAGCAGCCCTGCTGCCCCACAACCTGCGCTACAGCGTGAGCGGTGACGTGACCCGCCAGCTCGACCCTTACGTGCCCTTCTCCCGGGCGCTGAAGGATTGGGTCGAGAGCTTCCGCCGGCTCGGCATCCAGTACCGCGGTGCCACCCTCACCCTGGATCTGCTGACCCGGGAGGGAAAATACGAGAACGGCTTCTGTCACGGCCCGGTGCCGAGCTTCTGGCAGGATGGGGAGTGGGTGCCGGCGGTGGTCAATTTCACCAGCCTGGCCAATCCGGCCCAGGTGGGCAGCGGCTGGAGTGGGCTCAACACCCTGTTCCACGAGGGAGGCCACGCGGCGCACTTTGCCAACGTCACCGGCAACGCGCCCTGCTTCTCCCAGGAGTTTCCGCCCACCTCCATGGCCTATGCCGAGACCCAGTCCATGTTCTGCGACAGCCTGCTGGACGACGCGGACTGGCTCAAGCGCTACGCCAGAAACGCGGCGGGAGAACCCATCCCCGATGCGCTTATCCAGGCCATGATTGAAGCGCGCCAGCCATTTCGCGCCTTCAACGAGCGCCAGATCGCGCTGGTGGCCTACTTCGAGCGGGATCTCTACGCCATGGCAGATAGCGAGCGCACCCCGGCCGCCGTGCTGGCCCTGGCCCGCAAGTGGGAGCGCAAGATCCTGGGGGTGGAGAGCCCGCGCCCGCTGCTGGCCATCCCGCACCTTCTGAACCAGGAGTCGGCCTGCGCCTATCACGGCTATCTGCTGGCACTGATGGCGGTGGAGCAGACCCGCGCCTATTTCCTGAGGCGCGACGGCTACCTCACCGACAACCCGCGCATCGGGCCGGATCTGGCCGCCCACTATTGGGGACCGGGCAACGGCATGACCCACGACGAGACACTGCAGAGCCTCACCGGCGAGGGTTTCAGTGCGGTGCCGCTGGCAGAGGCGTGCAACCGGAGTGCCGCCGAGGCGTGGCAACAGGCGCAAGCATGCATGGCGGCGGCGCGGCAGCGCCCACCGGCAGGGGAGGGGACGCCCCTCGACGCCCATATCCGGGTGGTACACGGGGCCGAGCTCATCGCCGACAACAGCGAGTCCGAGGCGCGCATGCTGGCAGAGTTCGAGGCCTGGATCCGGCGCCTTGAGACCGCTGAACCAGTGACCCTGGCCTGAGCCCTGTGTCGCACCATGAAAAGAGCCCCATCAGGGGCTCTTTTTTGTGGGTTGAGATGACCTGACCCCATGGCGCCAGCCTTGGATTGGCTGGTGGACAGGCTCAAGTGTCCTTGACGGCGCTGCCCGCTGGTTTTTCTTCCTGCGCCATCTTCCTGGCCTTGACGATCAGCGCTGAGGCGCCCGGTTGCGGGCAAGAGGCGACGCCCTGCCCTTAGCAGGGTGTCTGCATGGCGGGTTGACGGCCATTTCCCCCTGCTGGCCACAGATATGTTTCTCCCGATATATTGAGTATTCACGGCGATCCCATATCATGGCGCTCGCTCGCCACCAGAGGGTGGCGGCATTCAGATGATTTGCTAACAAGAGAGCCCAGAAGGCTCGCAGAGGGATGGATAGTGAGAGCCGTATTGCTGTGTTTGCTGGGGCTGTGGCCCGCGTTGAGTTTTGCCACTCTGTCCGCCGATATGGTGGTGGTGAAGAAGTCGAGTTACAGCCTGACCCTGATGAAGGATGGCAAGGAAGTGAAGCGCTACTGGATTGCCCTGGGCCCGGCTCCCAAGGGACACAAGCAGCGTGAAGGGGATCAGCGTACCCCGGAAGGTCGCTATACCCTGGACTACAAGAAGAGCAACTCCGGTTTCTACAAGGCCATTCACATCAACTACCCGAATCTGGACGACATCAAGCGCGCCAACGAGCTGGGTGTGAACCCGGGCGGCATGATCATGATCCACGGCCAGCGCAACAGCCTGGGGGATCGCAGGGTGCAGCCGTCCAACTGGACCAATGGCTGCATCGCGGTGCTGAACCACGAGATGGACGAGATCTGGAACGCCATCGAGCCCGGCACCCCCATCATCATCGAGCCCTGATCCTGTCTGCCAACGCCCGCTCTCATGCGGGCGTTGCATTTGTCGCAGACCATGACGTGACACTGCCTCCTGCGCCGTGCTAGTTTTTCCGGTTCGCATTGGCTGTGACAAGGATGATCCCATGATGTCGGAAACCCGCCCCCCTGTGCCCGAGCGCACGGGGGCGCTCTGGTGGCGTGCCACCCTGGATATGCTCCCGCTCTCCATTTCCGTCATCCCCTGGGGAATACTGTGTGGCGCCCTGGCGCTTCAGGCGGGTATGAGCCCGCTCCAGGCACAGCTGATGTCGCTGCTGGTCTATGCGGGGGCGGCCCAGCTCTCGGCCACCACCTTGTTCGGGGCGGGGACGCCGCTGCTGCCCATCATGGGCTCCACCATGGTGATCACCTCCCAGCATCTGCTCTATGGCTTCACCTTCCGGCGCGACGTGCTGCCCCTCTCCCTGCGCTGGCGGGCCAGCCTCGCCTTCTTCCTGACCGACGAGATGTTTGCGGTGGCGCTGAAAGAGAGGGAGCGCAGCGGCGCCTTCAATCCCGCCTATGCGCTCATCGCGGGCTTTGTCTTCTATCTGTTCTGGAACATGGCGACCCTGCTCGGCATCGCCGCCGGCCAGTACATTGACGGGCTGGACAAGATGGGGCTCGACTTTGCCATTGCCGCCACCTTTATCGCCATGACGCTCCCCGCCATGAAGAACCTGCCCATGGTGGCGGCCACTCTGGTGAGCGGCGGGACGGCACTCGTCACCAAGCCGCTGCTGGCGGAGATCCACATCATCGTCTCGGCCCTGGCCGGCATGGTGGTGGGCTATGTATTGCACCGGATGAGGAGGTGATCATGGGCTGGCTGATGATAGGGCTGCTGGCCCTGATCACTTTCTTCAACCGTTTTGCCTTCTTCTCGCGGTTGACCCGCTATCAGCCGGGGGCCGAGATGGGGGCTTTCCTCAGCTTCTCGGCCCAGTCTGTGCTGACCGCCATCTGGCTGCCCATCGTCTTCAGCTATGAGCCCGGCCACGGGCTGGACTGGGATCCGGACTACCTGGCCGCCACCCTGCTGGTGACGGTGCTGACCCTGCTGCGCCTGCCTACCCTGGTGGTGGTCGTCGTCGGCATGGGGGGCTTCTTCCTGCTGCGCTGGCTGGGGGGCGTGGCCCTGTTCTGGCCCTGGTGAAGGGCGTGCCGTGATCCGGCATGGCGGATGTCTTGATGGGATATCCGCCCTGTTGGGAATGTCACTTCAAAAAAGACCTCTCAAGTGTGAGGATTTTGGTTCCACCCGCCACGGAGTGAACCATGTCCTTCACCGAAACTTGCCAGCGCATCGTGCGCGACCCCCTGCTGTCACCGGCCCAGAAGAGCCACGCCCTGGCGCTCGCCGCCGAAAACGCGCTGCCCTATCCCGAGTTGCCCGCCGACGTCGCCGAGGCGATGACGCAAGGGGTGCTGTGCGACATGTTCGAGGGGCACGCTCCCCACAAACCGCGCTACGTGCTGCCGGATTACGCGCGGTTTCTGCGACAGGGCTCGGCCTGGCTGGAGCTGGCGCCACCCCTGGACTTCGACGAGGCCCTCGATGCCCTGCGCATCCTCTACCATCACGTGCCCTCCGTCACCGGCATGCCGGTCTGGCTGGGGCGCCTCGATCACCTGCTGCTGCCCTTCGTCGGTGAGCTGGATGATGAAACGCTCCATCGCAAGCTGAAGGCCTTCTGGATCTATCTGGATCGGGTGCTGCCGGATGCCTTCATGCACGTCAACATCGGCCCCGACGACAACCGGATCTGCCGGCTGATCCTGCGCATCGACAGGGAACTCCAGCAGGTGGCGCCGAATCTCAGTCTGTTCCACGACCCGGTGCAGACTCCGGACAGCCTGTTGCTGCAAGGGGTCGAGAACATCTCGGCCTGCAGCAAGCCCCACATCGTCAACTATCCGCTGCACAGGGACACCTTCGACGAACGCGGCTTTGGCATCGTCAGTTGCTACAATGCCCTGCCCCTGGGGGGCGGTGCCAATACCCTGGTGCGCCTTTCCCTCAAGGGCGTGGCCGGGCAGAGCGCAGGGGTTGAGGATTTCATGGCGCGCACACTGCCTCACTATTGCGAGCAGGCCTCGCGGCTCATCGAGGCGCGCGCCGCCTTCCTGCACCGGGAGTCGGGTTTCTTCGACAGCTTCCTGGTGGAGGAGGGGCTGATCGAGGAGACGCGCTTCGTCCCCATGTTCGGCATCTTTGGCATGGCGGAGGCGGTGAACCTGCTGATGGAGAAGGGAGGCTTGCCGTGGCGCTATGGCCATGACGATGAGGCCAACCAGCTTGGCTATCGCATCTCGGCCCGCCTCTCCGAGTGGGTGGCCAGGAGGGGCCAGACCCATGCCTGGGGCGGCCGCGCCCTGCTCCACGCCCAGGGGGGACTCAGCGTGGACAGGGGCGTGACCCCGGGGGTACGGATCCCCTATGGCGAGGAGCCGGATCCCGCCAGTCACCTGCTGGCCCTGGCGCCCCACCACGGCTTTTATCACTCCGGGATCAGCGAGATCCTGACCCTGGATCCCACCATACGCCAGAACCCGCAGGCGCTGCTGCAACTCTGCAAGGGGGCCTTCGCCCTCGGCATGCGCGAATTCAGTGCCAACGTGGCGGACAGCGATCTGGTACGGGTGACCGGCTACATGATCCGCAAGCGCGATGTGGCCCGCTTCGCGGCAGAAGGCTCGCGGCTGCAGACCACCTGCCTCGGCGCCGAGGCGAGCGAGCTGACCGGGATCCGCCAGCGGGCACCGCGGGTGGTGGCTATCGAGACCCTCTTGAATGAGCACTGAGAACGGCAGGCAGAAGGGGGCCGAGTTCAGGGCGACGGTGAGCCGCTGGCTGCCCTTCTCCTGCGTGGACGGCCCCGGCAACCGGCTGGTGCTGTTTTTGCAGGGCTGCAACTTCCGCTGCCCCGGCTGCCACAACCCCCACACCATGGGGTTGTGCGATCACTGCGGTGACTGCGTGCCCGGTTGCCCGGGCAGAGCCCTGGCGATGCAGGAGGGGCGGGTGAGCTGGCAAGCCGAGCTTTGTGCCCACTGCGACCGTTGCCTCGATGTCTGCCCTCGCCACGCCAGCCCCAAGACGCGCCAGATGTCGGTGGCCGAGGTGCTGGCCCTGCTGCGCCGCTATGGCCCGCTGCTCACCGGCGTCACCGTCTCCGGCGGGGAGGCGACCACCCAGTTGCCCTTCGTGATCGCCCTGTTCACGGCCATCAAGGCTGCGCCGGATCTGGCCCGTCTCACCTGCCTGCTCGACAGCAACGGATCCCTGGGGGAAACGGGTTGGCAGCGGCTGTTGCCGGTGCTGGATGGCGCCATGATAGACCTCAAGGGGTGGCGCGAGCCTGTGCATCTGGCCCTGACCGGGCGGGGCCGCGAGCGGGTGCTGGCATCGCTGCAACTGCTGGCGCAGGCGGGCAAGCTGGCGGAGGTGCGGCTGTTGCTGGTGCCGGGGCGGAGCGATTTTCTCGATGCCACCGGCGCGCTGGAGGAGGCGTTGACGACCTTCTTGCTGTCGCTGGGGCCCGTGCCCATCCGCCTCAACGGCTTTCGCCACCACGGGGTGCGAGGGGAGGCGCTGTCATGGCCAGAAGCCGGGTCGGCTGACCTGACTGTGCTGGCCAACGCATTGAAGGCCAAGGGATTTGGGTCGGTGATGCTGCCTGCGATCTGAGCTCTGCGGCACGTCGGGATGCTGAGACCCGATATGACGCAACTGTGAACTCTGTCTATAGGGGCTGTCCGAGGGGACGGCTAGAATGGACAAACCGTCCATCACCAACAGATACCCATGAGTGAATCCAACGCCCTTTATCGAGTGCAGTTCATTTGTCACAGCGAGCGTTACGAAGTCTATGTAAGAGAGGTGAATCAGGGCCAGCTGTTCGGCTTCATCGAGATCGCCCACTTCGTGTGGGACAACCACACGGCGCTCATCGTCGACCCCAGCCACGAGAAGCTGAAGAGCGAATTTGCCGACGTCACCCGCACCCTTATTCCCATGCACCACGTGCTGCGGGTCGATCAGGTGCGCAAGCAGGGGGCCGCCCGCATCACCGAACTGGGCAACAACGTCACCTCTTTCCCAGGCCCCATCTATACCAAGAAGCCCTGAGTCCTGCCACCAGGCATCATTGTGGGGCGTCCAGCTCCCGGGCCAGTTGCAGGATGCGCTGACGGAACCAGCGCAGGGCGGGATCTTCCCCCAGGGGGCCATACCACACCAGGCTGTGGGTCACGGCGCCGTAATCGAAGGGAACGGGGCGGCTCACCAGCCCCTGGGTACAAGCCCGGGTAGCCCAGCCCTTCACGGCCGTGAGAATGAGATCGCTCTGGCGCAGCAGGGCGGCGGCGCTGCCAAAATCCGGCAGGGTGGCCCCCAGTCTGCGCCGTACCTGGCGCTGGGCCAGACTCTGCTCGAAGAAGGGATCGGCCAGCTCCTGATCGCGAATGGCGATGTGGCGCCAGCTCAGGTAGGCATCGAGATCCCAGGGGCACATCAACGCCGGATGTTCCGCGCGCATCAGGCAGACCAGCTCGTCCTCCCGCAAGGTTTCCCAGACGAGGCCGGACTGATTGACCCCGGGCTGGCTCTGATCGTGGGGCAGGATCACGAAGTCGAGCTTGCCCGCCGCCAGAGCAGCCAGTCCCTGCTCGTCCTTGTTACGCACGACGGGCATCAGCCCCGGCACCTCCTGCATCAACTGACCCAGTACGGCCCCCATGGGCCAGATCATGCTGCTCTCCCGCATCGCCAGGTTCAGCTCCCCCTGCCAGTTGGCAGGGGCAAATCCTTCCTGGCTGGTGAGGCCGTTGAGCTCCCCCAGCAGGCGGCGCAGCGTCGGGCCGAGGCGTTCGGCAAACGGGGTCAGCAGCAACTGGTTGCCCTGGCGGTAGAGCAGTTGATCCCCCAGCAGTTCGCGCAACTGGTTGAGGGTCTTGCTGACAGTGGAGGGGGTGGTGCAGAGGCGCTCGGCGCTGCGGGTGACACTGCGGGTGTCGAGCAGCAGATGCAGGGTCACCAGGTGGCGACCGCCGAGGCGGGAGAGGGCAATGAGATCCATCACGGTTCCACGGGCAAGGGGACAAATGAAAAGCCCCGCCTGAGCGGGGCTTGCGGGCTTAGCCCTTGAGCACGGCGGCCATGGCGTCGGCCACGTAGTCGACGTTGCGGCTGTTGAGGCCCGCCACGCACATGCGACCGGAGCGCACCAGGTAGACGGCGAACTCTTCCCGAAGGCGGTCCACCTGCTCCGGCGTGAAGCCGGTGTAGCTGAACATGCCGCGCTGGTTGATGAAGTAACTGAAGTCGCGGCCCGGCACCTTGGCACTCAGCACCTCGAACAGCTTCTGGCGCATGGCCTTGATGCGGGTGCGCATCTCGGTCACCTCACCGACCCACATGGCGTGCAGTTCGGGCTGGCTCATCACAGCCGCGGTGATCTGACCGCCGTGGGTGGGGGGGCTGGAGTAGTTGCGGCGCACGGTGGCCTTCATCTGGCCGAGCACCCGGCTCGCCTCTTCGGCATCCTGGCAGATGACCGACAGGCCGCCGCAGCGCTCGCCGTAGAAGGAGAGGTTCTTGGAGAAGGAGTTGCTGACGAAGAAGCTGACACCGGCGGCCACCATGGCGCGGATGGCATAGGCATCCTCTTCCAGCCCGTCACCGAAGCCCTGATAGGCTATGTCCATGAAGGGGATCAGGTTCTTCTCGACCACCAGGGCGATCACCTGGTCCCACTGGGCGCGGGAGAGATCCACCCCGGTCGGGTTGTGGCAGCAGGGGTGCAGCAGCACGATGCTTTTCGCAGGCAGGCTGCTCAGGCAGTCGATCATGGCGTCGAACTGCACGCCGCCGGTGGCCGCATCGTAATAGGGGTAGTCGTGCACCTTGATGCCGGCCCCCTCGAACATCGCCTTGTGGTTGTCCCAGGTGGGATTGCTGACCCACACCTCGGAGGTCGGGAAGTAGCGCTTGAGCAGATCGGCACCGATCTTCAGGGCGCCGGAGCCGCCGATGGTCTGGATGGTGGCGATGCGACCCGCCTTGACCGCTTCGTGCTCGGCGCCAAACAGCAGGTGCTGCACCGCAGTGCGGTAGTTGGCGGCGCCTTCCATCGGCTGGTAGGGGCGCGGGGCCGGGGCGGCGGCGCGCTGCGCTTCGGCCTGCTGCACCGACGGCAGCAGCGGAATGCGGCCCTGCTCGTCGTAATAGAGGCCAATCCCCAGGTTCACCTTCTGCTCGCGGGTATCTTTATGGAAGGTCTCGACTAGCGTCAGTATGGGGTCGCCAGCATAGGCATCGACGTGTTCAAACATGGGGGGTCCTTGAAGTTGACTGTCCAATTCGGCCGGCCATCAGCCGGGCCGATATGATGGCGCAATCCAGAGGTGGCCTCAAGTTGTTCGAGATGGCGACAGGGCTGACAAAGTCTGTCGCAGTGGTAAGCGCGGGGCCCTTGTCAGGATCCTGCATCCCGTCTGCACGTTCCCCCCATTTTGTCAGAGAAGGCTGCCTTATCGGGATCGTTTGGATAATATATGGATACATACGGCCCCTCTCATTCCCCTTACACCCATCCGGGGGAGTCAGGTTCAGCGCCACCTGAGACAAATTAATAGTTGCATAATAGTCAGGCTATTCTTTTGACAACCATTGCAGTGTGCCCGGCCCCTTCGGGGGGCCCACGATAACAGGTGACTCATCGCCGATGACCCGACATGTTTCTGATGCCGATTCCCCCTGGCTGGACTGGCACGGCCTGGGTGGCTGGAATGTCTATTTTCTTGCCAAGTTCGCCCTGCTCTGGGGGGGATACCTCAATTTTCACCCGCTGATTAACCTGGTGTTTGCCGCCTTCCTGATCTTTCCCCTGCCCGGGGCGGGGCTGCGGCGCCTCCGGCACTGGCTGGCGCTGCCCATCGGGGTGGGGATCTTCTATCACGACACCTGGTTGCCGGGGATAGAGAGCATTCTCGATCAGGGCAGCCAGGTCTTCTCCTTCACCCTGGACTACTGGCTGGAGCTGCTCGGGCGCTTCATCAACTGGGAGATGGTGGGTATCGGCTTCGTGATGCTGACCCTCTACCTCTTCATCGCCCAGTGGCTGCGCTTCACCCCCTGGATCCTGCTGGCGCTGCTCTGGCTCTGGGTCTCGCCCCAGGTGAGCAATCCCTTCGCGAGCAGCAAGGGGGCGAGCGAGCATGCCCTGAACACGTCCCGGGAGGAGACCCGCTCTTCAGTGCTGCCCATGGAGGAGCAGCTTGACCAGAGTGCCCCGCCGACCAACGAGAACCTCAACGCCTATCTCGATGACTTCTATCGGGAGGAGCAGGAGAGACTGGTGCACTTCCCGGAGAGCCTGCCAGCCCAGGCGACCCCCTTCGATGTGCTCATCATCAATGTCTGCTCCCTGGCCTGGCATGACGTGGAGGCGAGCGGCCTGAGCGGGCATCCGGTCTGGTCCCACTTCGACATTCGCTTCAACCGCTTCAACTCCGCCACCTCCTACAGCGGCCCGAGCTCCATTCGCCTGCTGCGGGCCAGTTGCGGGCAGACCAGCCACCAGGGGCTCTATGTGACGGCGCCGAAGCAGTGTCTGCTGTTCGAGAATCTGGCCCAGCTCGGCTTTGCCAAACAGGTGGCCATGGATCACTCGGGGGATTTTGGCAACTACCTGACCGGCCTGCAGCAGTATGCCGGGCTGGATGTGACCCCCATGGACAAGAAGGGGCTGGCCCATGATCTCGCCTCCTTCGATGGCGAACCCATCTATCGCGGGGATGCCCTGTTCGGCCGCTGGCTGAACGAGCGGACACAGAGTCAGGCGGCACGCAACATCACCTTCTTCAACCTCATCGCCCTGCACGATGGCAACCGCTATGTGGCGAGCCGCCAGATAGCGCCCTACAAGGAGAGGCTCAAGACCCTGCTGGATCAGCTGGACGACTTCATGACGACGCTGGAGCAATCCGGCCGCAAGGTGGCCGTGGTGATGGTGCCTGAGCACGGCGCCGCTCTCACCGGCGACAAGATGCAGATGGCCGGGCTGCGGGACATTCCCAGCCCGAGCATCACCCAGGTGCCGGTGGGGATTGCCCTGCTCGGTACCAAGGCGCCCCATGAAGCGACCCGCAACGTGGACACCCCCAGCAGCTTCCTGGCGGTATCAGAACTGGTCTCCAGGCTGGTGGGGAAGGATGTGTTCGGGAGCGAGACCATTGATTGGGATGCCCTGCTGGGCGACCTGCCGCAGACCCCGCTGGTGTCCGAGAACCAGGGCTCGGTGGTGATCGAATATCAGGGCAAGTACCACATCAAGCTGGGGCAGGGGGACTGGGTCCCCTATCCCCAATGAGACCGGAAGTGACGATGCGCAGCGAACGGCAATCAGACATGCAGACCCCCTTCGGCGTCCCAGTGGAGGGCACGGTGATCAATGACGTGGCCATGGTCCAGCAGGCCTTTGGTGTCAGCCTCTCCTATCAGGATATTGCCGCCAGGGAGCGGCTCGCCGCCTTGTGCGCACGCTTCCCCCTGCTGGCGGAGGTGGCAGTGAAAGGGCCCGAGGGGACTGGCGAGGGGAGGTCTGCATGAAGGTGATCGCCCTGCAGGGGATCCGGGGAGGTGTGGGGACCACCGCCATCGTGGCCGGACTGGCCCAGGCTGCCCATGAGCAGGGGGCAAGGGTACTGGCGGTGGATCTCTGCCCGGACAACCAGCTTGGCATCCACCTTGGCCTGCCCCATGACGATCCGGGAGGCTGGAGTCGGCTGACCCAGCCGGCGCGGGAGTGGCGAGGTGCGCTTCACCGCCGGGAGGAGGGACTGGATCTGCTCTCCCATGGCGGGGGGGAGGGGGCGTCGGCCGAGTGGCTGGCGGGGATCGATGGCTATGATCTGGTGCTGCTGGATCTGCCCCTGGGCATGGTCCCCGTCATTCCCTGCAGGCGCTTGCTGGTGGTCAATGCGGATGCCAACTGCCATGTGCGGCTTCACCGCCACCCCTGGGCGGCCGATGAGCGTCTGCTGGTGACCCAGTTCTCCAGCCAGCGGGCCCTGCAGCAGGGGTTGCTGGATCTCTGGCTGGCAGGGGGGCTCCCTCTGCTCAATCTTCATCTGCACAGGGACGAAGCCATGGCGGAGGCCATGGCCGCCAAGCTGCCGGTCGGCCGCTATGCCCCCACCAGTCTGGTTGCCCACGAGCTGGCCGCCCTGGCGACCTGGTGTCTGGCAGAGGGGGAGGCCCCCCGATGAGAGTGCGGCTGCTGACGCCGGCTGCGGGCCTCTGGTGCTCGCAGCGCTATCGCGCACTGCGTGAGCGGGGGGCTTCCCGCCCGGGGGCGGCCGCATTGACCCTGGGCTGGCTGCTGGCCTGGGCTCTCTTCCCCCTCGAGCGTCATGGCTGGCAATGGGTGCTGGGCCATGCCCGGGGGCTCTATCCCCAGCTGACGCACCCCCGGGTGGGGGATCCCCTGCGCGTTCTGTTGCAGAGCCTCTGGATGATAGTGCGTCGCCCACAGCCCATCCCCCTGCGCTGGCCTGCCTCCTGGCAGCGGATCTGGCACCGGGGCACACAGACTCTCGGCGCCTTCCTGGCCCGCCAGGAGGAGAAAGGGCTGGCCGCCGCCAGGGCCACGCCCCGCGAGGCACGCTGGAAGAGCGTGCTGCTCTGCGTGGTGGCCGGGAGCCTCTCCCTGCTCTGCGTCACCCAGCCGTTCACCCTGCAGGCGCAGCTGGTGTTCGTCCTCCTGCTGGCGGCCATGGCCTTCATCCTGCGGGCCGTGCCGGGCCGTTATCCCATGCTGATGATGATGGTGCTCTCCCTCACCATCTCCTGCCGCTACATCTGGTGGCGCTACACCTCGACCCTCGACTGGTTCGATCCCGTCAGCCTGGCCTGCGGCCTGCTGCTGCTGGCCGCCGAGACCTATGCCTGGCTGGTGCTGCTGCTCGGCTACTGGCAGACCGCATGGCCCCTGCACCGCCCTCCGGCACAACTGCCGGCGGATCCGGCCCAGTGGCCCAGCGTGGATCTGATGATCCCCACCTACAACGAGGATCTCGCCATCGTGAAGGGGACTGTCTACGCCGCCATGGGGCTCGACTGGCCCGCCGACAAGCTGACCATCTGGCTGCTTGACGACGGGGGGCGGGCAGCGTTTCGAGACTTCGCCGAGGAGGCCGGGATCCGCTATGTGGCCCGGTCGACCCATGAGCACGCCAAGGCGGGCAACATCAATCACGCCCTCAAGATGGCCACCGGGGAGCTGGTCGCCATCTTCGACTGTGACCACCTGCCGACCCGCTCCTTCCTGCAGATGACGGTGGGCTGGTTCTACCGGGATCCCCGTCTGGGCGTGGTCCAGACCCCCCACCACTTCTTCTCCGCCGATCCGTTCGAACACAACCTGCAACGGTTTCGCAAGATGCCGAACGAGGGGGCTCTCTTCTACGGCCTGGTGCAGGATGGCAACGACATGTGGGATGCCAGCTTCTTCTGCGGTTCCTGCGCCGTCATCAAGCGCACTGCCCTTGACGAGATCGGCGGCATCGCGGTGGAGACGGTCACCGAGGATGCCCACACCTCCCTGCGGCTGCACCGCCTCGGCTACACCTCGGCCTATATCCGGATCCCGCTGGCGGCGGGGCTGGCCACCGAAAGCCTCTCTGCCCACATCGGTCAGCGCATCCGGTGGGCGCGCGGCATGGTGCAGATCCTGCGTCTGGACAACCCTCTCTTCGGCAAGGGGCTCAAGCTGGGGCAGCGGCTGTGCTACTTCAATGCCATGCTGCATTTCCTCTCGGGCATACCGAGGCTCATCTTCCTGACGGCGCCGCTCGCCTTCCTGATCCTGCACGCCTACATCATCTATGCCCCGGCGGCGGCCATCGCCCTCTACATGTTGCCGCACATCTTCCACAGCGCTCTGACCAACTCCCGGTTGCAGGGCAAGGTGCGCCACTCCTTCTGGGGCGAGGTCTATGAGACGGTGCTGGCCTGGTACATCGCCAGGCCGACCACGGTGGCGCTCTTTGCACCTCACAAGGGGACGTTCAACGTGACTGCCAAGGGGGGGATGACGGAGGAGGTGTTCCTCGATCTGTCGGCCTCCCGCCCCTATCTGCTGCTGATCCTGCTCAATCTGTGCGGGCTGGGGTTCGGCCTCTGGCGCATCGGCACCGGCCCTGCCGACGAGGTGCCGACCCTGATCCTCAGCATGATCTGGACCCTCTACAACATGACCATACTGGGCGGCGCCCTGGCGGTGGCCTTCGAGTCGCGCCAGGTCCGTGCCAACCCCAGGGTGGAGATGGTGATGCCGGCGGCCATCAGGCTGGCGAACGGTCACCTCTACCCCTGTACCGTCAGGGATTACTCCAACGGGGGGGTCGGGGTGCTGCTCGAGGCGCCCCTGCCCCTGGCCGACAAGGAGAGGGTCTGGTTGCTGCTGCGCCATGACCAGCGGGAGCAGGCGTTCGCCGCCAAGGTGCAGCGGGTGTTCGGCTGCAAGCTGGGACTGGAGCTGGAACCCATGGCGCAGGCGCAGCATGTCGAGTTCATCCAGTGCACCTTCGCCCGGGCCGATACCTGGTCCCTGTGGCAGCAGCGTCTGGGCAAGGATCGCCCCCTCCACAGCCTGATCGACATTACCCTGCTCGGCTGGGGGGCTTACTGGCGTCTGGCCCGTACCTCACCCATCGGCTTTGTTTGTATCCTCCTCGAGAAGCTGGCTCGCTGGCTCCTCTCCTTCGTTCCCCGTCGCGTCTCCCCAGATTTCCGGGCCGGGACTCCGACCTCACAGACAGTGAAAGGATGATGAAACCACAACGCTACCTTATTCCTCTCCTGCTGATGGCTCAGGGTGCGACCGCCGCCGAGGCCGTCGGCCCCCTGCCGCCTGTTCCCGCTCCGGTGCGCACCCAGGGGATGAGCTTCGAACAGATGGCATCATCGCCAGGCACCCTGTCCCTGCGCGGCAATGCGCCAGACGGACTGGCCGACTTCACCGTGCGGCGGGACGAGGTGGTGACCCGGGCCACCCTGGACCTGAACTTCACGCCATCGCCCTCCCTGCTGCCGCTCATCTCCCAGGTCAAGGTCTATCTCAATGACGAGCTGATGGGGGTGACGGCCCTCAACCAGGATCAGATGGGGACGATGACCCATGCCAGCATCGAGCTGGATCCCCGCTATGCCAAGGATTTCAACCGCCTCAAGGTGAGCTTCGTCGGCCACTATCAGAAAGTGTGCGAGAACCCGGCGAGCGATACCCTCTGGCTCAACGTCAACCGGGACAGCAAGCTGACCCTGCAGTTGCAGACCCTGCCGGTGCGCAACGAGCTCTCCTTCTTCCCCATGCCGTTCCTCGACGTGCGGGACAATGGCAAGCTGACTCTGCCCATGGTGTTCACGGGCTCAGTGCCCCCGGAGCAGCAGCAGGCGGCGGCGGTGCTGGCCTCCTGGTTCGGCACCAAGGCCCAGTGGCGGGGCCAGCATTTCCCGGTGCTCATCAACCAGTTGCCGGATCGCAACGCCGTGATCTTTGCCACCAATGACGCGCGCCCCGATTTCCTGGTGGACTATCCCGAGGTGAAGGGGCCCACCATCGACATGATCAGCTCCCCCGGCAATCCCTATGTGAAGCTGCTGCTGATCCTGGGGCGGGATCAGCAGGATCTGCTGACGGCGGTGCAGGGGCTGGCGCGAGGCGATGTCATGCTGCGTGGCCAGAGCGTCATGGTGGACGAGGTGAAGCCGCTCTCCCCGCGTCAACCCTACGATGCCCCGAACTGGGTGCGACTGGATCGCAAGATGCGCTTTGATGAGCTCACGGAGTACCCGGGCCAGTTGCAGGCAACGGGACGCACGCTGTGGCCCATGAACCTGACGCTGCGCCTGCCGCCGGATCTCTATCTGCTGGGGGAGAACGGCATCAGGACGGAGCTGAAGTATCACCATACCTCGCCCACCCTGCGCGACGGTTCCCGGCTGGATGTGGGGGTCAACGGCCAGCTCATGAAGTCGTTCACGCTCGAGCCCGGCGAGGTCAAGAGTGAGCGGTTGCTGACCCTGCCGCTCTGGTTTGCCGACGATGGCGACACCATGGCACTGCGCATGCCCGGGCTCAAGACCACCCAGGCCAACAGCCTGAGCTTCTCGTTCGAGTATGCCCAGCAATACATGGGAGGAACGGAGGATGGCCGTTGCGACCTGGTGATGCCGCCTGCCCATCAGGTGCGCATCGACGAGGGCTCCACCATCGACTTCACCGGCTATCGTCACTTCATCGAGATGCCCGACCTCAAGGCGTTCGCCTATGCCGGCTTCCCGTTCAGCCGGATGGCGGATCTCGCCGACACCCAGATTGTCATGCCGGCCAGACCCCATCCCGGGCAGATCACCACCTTGCTCGATGCCGTCGGTGCCATCGGGGCCGAGACCGGGTATCCGGCGCTCTCCCTGCAGGTTCTGGACGACTGGGAGCGAGCGCGCACCGCGGATCGGGACACCCTGCTCATCGGCACCCTGCCGGAGGAGTTTCGAGGGGATCTGGCCCCCGACGCCCTGCTGCAATCCACGCGCAGCTGGGTCAACGAGCCAACCCGCCAGCACAAGGGGGATCTGCTGCACACCATGGCCGATCGCCAGCCCCAGGCCCGGGTGGGCATGACGGGCAATCGGGCCATCGCCGTCATCCTGGGGCTGCAATCGCCGACCCATGATCAGCGCAGCCTGGTGGCCTTGCTGGCGGATGGGCCGGCGGGGGTCACATTGCTCAATGATGCCCTGCAGACCCGGACCCTACGCGATCAGGTGGCAGGCTCGGTGGCCATCATCCGGGAATCCGGGGTGAAGAGCCTGGTGGTGGGGGATCGCTACGAGGTGGGCTACCTGCCGTGGTGGGAGCGTCTCTGGCAACTGTTTGCCCGTTATCCGGTGCGTCTTGCCGGGCTGACCCTGCTCTGCATGCTGGTACTGGGCTGGGGCCTGCGGGTGCTGCTTGCCAGTGCCAGCCGCCGCCGTCTGAAGGAAGATTAAGAGATGACTCAGATGAAAAATGTCTGTGGTGCCCTGCTCCTCTGGGCCCTTTGTTCCCTCCCGGCGCAGGCCGTCTGCCACTGGCCGGAGTGGGATCACTTTCGCCAGCACTACATCAGCGAAGAGGGCAGGGTCATCGACCCTGCCGAGGGGCGCCGCATCACCACCTCGGAAGGCCAGAGCTATGCCCTCTTCTTCGCCCTGGTCAACGATGACAGGGAGACCTTTGCCCGCCTGCTCGACTGGACGGAGCGGCAGCTCGCCCGAGGGGATCTGACCGGCTTCCTGCCATCCTGGCTCTGGGGCAGGCAGCAGGACGGCAACTGGGGCGTGCTGGACGCGAACAGCGCGTCCGATTCGGATTTCTGGATAGCCTACAGCCTGCTGGAGGCAGGTCGCCTGTGGGACAACCACAGCTACTCTGCCCTCGGCACCCTGTTGCTGCGCCGCATCGCCCGGGAAGAGGTCGCCACGCTGCCGGGTCTCGGCCCCGTGTTGCAGCCCGGGGCGAAAGGCTATGAGGGGGAGGGACGCTGGACCCTCAATCCCAGCTATCTGCCTCCACAACTGCTGGCCAGATTCGCCTCCTTCCAGGGGCCCTGGGGCGAGATGCGGGCCCTCTTGCCCAAGCTGTTGCAGGAGAGTGCGCCCCGTGGCTTTGCCCCGGACTGGGTGGACTGGCAGGCCGACAAGGGATGGCAGGTGACGGCGGACAAGGGCGACACCGGTGGCTATGACGCCATCCGCGTCTATCTCTGGCTCGGCATGCTGAGCGAGGAGGATCCCGCCAGGGCTTCCCTGGTGGCCCATTTTGCCCCCATGCTGGCGCAGCTGACCGAATCGGGTCATCTTCCCGAGCGGGTCTCCAGCCTGAGCGGCCAGGTTCAGGGCAAGGGGCCGAGCGGCTTTGCCGCCGCCCTCCTGCCCCTGTCACGGGGCTTGCCGGCGCAGGTCACCTTGCGCAAGCAGGTCTCCGATCACGGGCTGGATGCGGATGCCTACTACGGCAGCGTGCTGACCCTGTTCGGCGCAGGCTGGGATCAGGGGCGTTATCGCTTTGCCGCCGACGGTACCCTGCAGCCGGATTGGAGCGAGTCATGTCAGGCAGAGTGACCCTGGGGTGCCTGCTCGCCTGCCTGATGAGCGGAGCCCTGGCGCAAGGGACGGTACAGCCGGTGGCCTGGCTGCTGGAGCAGGTCAGGATTGGCGAGGCTCGTGGGCGGGAAGATCTCGTCAGCAACAGCCTCTATTCCCTCTCCCTGGTGGAGCCCGATCATCCGGAGCTGCTGGCAGCCCAGGCCCGTCAGGCCCTGCGCCAGGGCAAGGTCAAGGAGGCCGGGGCACTGCTTGCCCGCCTTGGCAAGCAAGACCCCGACTCTGCGCTCTATCGTCAGGGCATGGCCAACCTGGCCCTGAACGAACCGGCCAGGCGCCAGCAACTGCAACAAGCCAGGCTGCTGACCAGCGCCGGCAGGCTGGAGGAGGCCGAGCGTCTCTATCGCTCCCTGTTCTCCGGTGATTTGCCCCCCAATCTCGACGTGGCGGTGGATTATGCCCTGTTGCAGACACGGATCCCGGCCATGAAGGCGAAGGGGCTGGCAGCCCTGGAGGCACTCAACCGGCAATATCCGGGTGAGCCCAGAGTGCGGGGCGGGCTGGCTCGCCTCTATCTGGCGGACGGTCGGCGCCAGGGGGCGCAGAACCTGTTGCGCGAGATGGCGCGAGATCCCTATCAACGGGACGAGGCCGCCGAGATCTGGCTCGCGGACATCGAATCCCTGCCCATCGGGCCCGGGAGTATCGCTGCCTTGCAGGAGTACATGGTGCTCTTTGGCGAGGGGGATACCACCAAGGCGGAACAGCTGCTCGCTACCCAGGAGGAGAAGTGGGCCTCGCCTGCCTATCGCGCACGCCAGTCGGCGCTCGCAAGCACGGCGGGAGGTGGTGCCTCCATCTCCCGCTTGCCGCGTGCCCTGGCTGCCAACCCGGGGGATCCCGAACTCATGGGGGCCCTGGGGCAGGCCTACTCCCGCAACGATCAGCGAGCGCTGGCCATCGCCCAGTTTGAACGGGTGCTGGCACACCCCGAGGTGACCGACAAGGACAAATGGCGCAGCCTGCTGGCCACCAACCGCTACTGGCTGCTGGTGAGCCAGGGGCGCAGCGCCCTGGAACGGGAGCAGTGGGATGAGGCGGCGACCCTGTATCGCCGTGCCATCGCCCAGGATGGGCGTGAGCCCGAAGCCTGGCTGGGGCTCGGAGACAGCGAGCGTGGCCGCCATCGCGATGCCGACGCGGAGTCCGCCTACCGCAAGGCGCTCGCCATGGGGAGCGCGCGGGAGCGGGCACTGGCCCGCCTGTTCGATCTCTACAAGGAGCAGGATCCGGCGCGTGCTCTGGCCCTGCTGGAGCAGCAGGGCCCCCCCGGGATGCAGGCCGAAGGGCGGCGGCTCAAGGCCGGGCTGTTGCAGGAGGAGGCCGATCAGCTCGATCGGGCCGGCAAGGTGGCGGCGGCGCTGCGCCTTCGCGAGCAGGCACTTGCGCTGACCCCGGAAGAGGTGTGGCTGGCCTATCGAGTGGCCGATACCCGGGCCCGTCTCGGGGAAGCCGGGAGCGGGGAGCGGCTCTTGCGGGAACGGCTGGCGGCGCGGCCCCAGGACGCCACCCTGCGCTACGCCACCGCCCTCTATCTCTCGGGGCAGGACAAGACGGTGGAGGCGAGAGGGGTGCTGGCCGCCATCCCTAGGTCCGGCTGGACACAGGACATGGATGCGCTGGATCGGCGCCTCGCCCGTGACGAGGTGCTCGCCAGGGCGAGGGCGAGTCACGAGGCCGGGGATGATGAGGGGGCCGAACGCCTGCTTCAGCCGTTGCAGCCGGATGAAGAGGCGAGCCTGATGCTGGCGGAGTGGGCCACGGATCGGGGGGCCTATGCACTGGCGGAGCAGCGCTATCAGGAGGTGCTTGCCCGCACGCCGCAACAGCCCGAGGCCAGGCTCGGCATGGCCGAACTGGCCAGGGCCAGGGGCGATCTGGCAAAGGCCCGTCACTGGCTGCCCGCCTGGCCGGTCAGCCCGCTGCCCCCGGAGGGGGCCAACTACTACCGCCGGGTAGCCAATCTCTATCAGGCGCTGGGAGAGGGCGAGACAGCCCGCGCCATCTTCACCGACTACGAACCCCTGGTGGCGATGCAACCGGCCTCCCAGCAGACGGCGCTGTTCTGGCGCGATGCCGCCCGCCAGCGCGTTGCCGAGCATGATGTGGAAGGGGCTCTGGTGCGGGATCGCAAGGGGCTGGTGGCCGCAGGTCTGGCCCCCCGCGAGGATCTGGAGGGGGGGGCGCTGACCCGGCTGGCCCGCAGTCAGGATGGGGAGGGGTGGCTGGCATCCGGCCTGCGCAGCGATCTCGACAGGCATTACCGGCAGAGCCAGACCACCTTCTCCCTCGACAGCGATTATTGGGGCTCCAGCGGTACCGGGGGCTATTCGGATCTGCGGGCGCTGACCCAGATGGCGCAGCTGGATACGTCGCTGGCCGGTGGTACCGCCTTCGGCCGCCTTGAACTGGTCGACATGGATACCGGAGATCTGCCGGACTCCCCTTACCGGGCGCAGTTCGGTACCTGTGCGGCCAGGGACTGCCGCGGGGACGCGCACCAGCAGAGCCGGGGGACCACCCTGGCTGCAGGCTGGCAGCGGGGGGCCTGGGCGTTCGATCTGGGGACCACGCCCCTCGGTTTCGAGGTGGTGGACTGGGTTGGTGGCGCCACCTTGACCGGTGACTGGCACACGCTGGGGTGGGGGATGACCCTCTCGCGTCGGCCCGTCAGCAGCTCGCTGCTCTCCTATGGGGGAACGGTGGATCCGGGCACGGGCATCAGCTGGGGCGGGGTGCGGGCGAACGGGGTCCGCCTCGATCTCAGCCGGGATCTGGGAGGGGCCGTCGGGTTCTGGGGCAGCGCCCAGCAGCACCTGCTGACCGGCAAGAACGTGCCCGACAACTGGCGCACCCGGCTCATGGGAGGGGGCTATTACAAGTTCGTCAACGAGACCCATCGCCGTGCCAGCGTGGGGCTCAGCACCATGCTGTGGCACTACCAGCAGGATCTGGGGGGCTATACCCTGGGACAAGGGGGTTATTACAGCCCGCAGGGGTACTTCTCGCTCTCGGTGCCGGTCAGCTACCGGCAGCGTACCCCGGACTGGTCATGGGAGCTGGGGGGATCGGGATCCTGGTCCTACGCCCGCACCGACGACAGCCGTCGCTACCCGCTGGAAGGCCTGTTGCCAAGCGGTTTGCCAGACAGAAATGCGCCTGTGAAAGGGGGCAGCAGCAGTGGATTCGGCTACACCCTGAATGGCGTGGTGGAACACAGGCTGACGGAACACTGGCGCATCGGTGGCCGGGTGGACATCCAGCAGGCGGATGACTATGCCCCCAGCCATGTCACCCTGTTCCTGCGCTACACCTTCAAGCCCTGGCAAGGGGATCTCGATATGCCGCCAAGGCCTCTCACCCCCTACGCGGACTTCGACTGACAGGGGCGCCCGTCATCACCGGGCGCCCTTATTTCAGATAGGAACGCAGTACCCTCACCACCTGATCCAGATCGTCCAGCCGCTCGGCATGGGTCGCCTCCTCGGCGCCAAGATGCTCGCGCATGTGCCCCTCCAGCACCTCCAGCATCAGGCCGTTGACGGCGCCGCGGATGGCGGCGATCTGCTGCAGGATGGCGGCGCAGTCTGTTTCCTGTTCCAGGGCGATCTCCAGGGCACCGGTCTGCCCCTTGATGCGCCTGACCCGTGCCAGCAGCTTCTTCTTGTCGTGAACCGTGTGTGACATGCAGGATCCTCTCGATCAATAAAACTATACTGGGGTATAGTATATAGCATCCTCGTTTTCAGGAGAAATCCATGCCATCCCTCGCCTCATCCCACTGCCACCACCCCGTCGTCCACGAAGGGAATCCCCTGGCCGAACAGAAGACCCGCTGGGCCGTGCTGCTCACCGTCGTCATGATGGTGGCGGAGATCGGTGGCGGCTGGTTCTACAACTCCATGGCGCTGCTGGCCGACGGTTGGCACATGAGCTCCCATGCCCTGGCCCTCGGCCTCTCGGTGCTGGCCTATCGCGCTGCCCGCCACTTCGCGCGGGATCACAGGTTCAGCTTCGGTACCTGGAAGATAGAGGTGCTGGGGGGCTTCAGTAGCGCCCTGCTGCTGGTGGGGGTGGCGGGGTTGATGCTGTTCGAGTCGGTGGCCAGGTTGCTGGACCCCAGCCCCATCCATTATCAGCAGGCGATCGGCATTGCCCTGCTGGGCCTGCTGGTGAATCTGGCCTGTGCCTGGCTGCTCAGGGACGATCACGGCCATCACCATGGTCACGACCACCATCACGGTCATCACGACCACTCGCACGATCACCACCACGGCCATCAGGATCTCAACCTGCGCGCCGCCTACCTCCACGTGCTGGCGGACGCGGCCACCTCGGTGCTGGCGATTCTGGCGCTGGTGGGAGGCATGTTGTGGGGGGCGGACTGGCTGGATCCCCTGATGGGCATCGCCGGGGCCGTGCTGGTGGCGGTGTGGGCCAGGGGGTTGCTGCGTGATACCGGGCGCGTCTTGCTGGATGCGGAGATGGATGCGCCCCTGGTGGACGAGATCCGCGAGGTGATTGCCGAGCTGCCTGGCGCCGAGATCCGCGATCTGCACGTCTGGCGGGTGGGGCAGATGCAGTATGCCGCCGCGATGTCGTTGCAGATGGCGACCCCGGTCCCGGCACAGGCGATCCGCGAGCGCCTCGCCATCCACGAGGAGCTGGTGCACCTGACCATCGAAGTGTCTGCCGACTGACACCCCTGGCGGGTGTCAGCGGGGAGGCTCGCTCCCCTGATCCTGCCAGAGGGAGCCCAGCATCAGCCTCAGCAGCAGTCCCGGCGGGTCGTCGAGCAGGCGGCCCGGCTCCAGCAGCAGGTGGCCGTCGGCATGAAAGCCCAGGCTGGCGTGAACCTTGCCTTCCTCGCCACACACCTGGAGGAGGCCGTTCAGGGAACCCCCCTCGCCGGGTTGACAGCGCAGCCGCAGCTCCCGTGGTTCCCCCAGCAGGGTGAAGGCGCGGGCGAGGGGCGGGCTCTCTTCATAATCCGGCCAGTTGAAGAAGTGATAGCGTTCGGCGAGCACGCCGGCCTGCTGGCAGAACTGATCGAACAACTGGGCAATGCCCTGATACTCCTGGTCCAGCCGCCTGGCCTGCTCCTCAATCCGTTTCATCACCCAGCCCCCTCTATCCATTTGATTGGACATTGATTTCGTCACTCGCTCCCCTCTTCTCGCTGGTATGGGCCGAAAGCGGTGCCAGGTCTGTGAGCGCGATCGAATTTTCGTTATGAAAACGTTATCTTGTTGATGCGGATTGGTTTTTTTTGCCCATCCGCTCACATTTACGGCAATTCCCGCTGATTAATATGACACCGCTCGGCAATGACCGGGTACTCGGATATCGAGACTAACTACAGCGGGAATTATAAAAAAATGGATATGAAAAAGACCAAAGTGGCGCTGGTAACAGCCTCACTGCTCGCGCTTTTGTCAGGCTGTAACGACAACAGTTCTTCTGCTCCTGCCCCTCAGGATGAGCCCGTCGCTCGTCTTCCCAACGTCCAGCCCCCGGCCGAACTGCTGACGGCCGGCCCCGACGAAGCGGTCATCGCCCTGGTGGATACCCAGACCAGCGCGGCGCGCGGTGTCACCGGCCCGTTCGCCAGCCACAGCCTGCACCTGTGGAACAACGATGCCTGCAACTCGACCTCGGAGGGCGGCCTCAACACCGGTTGGGATGACAAGAGCAAGACGCCGTCCGCGGCGGACAGTTTTGGTCCGGCCTGGGTCGTGCCGCTCTCCAAGATGGAAGGCTGCATCAACTTCATCGCCCGCAATGGCGATCTCGCGAACCTGACCGGCAGCGACATGAAGGTGGTCTTCAGTGATCACCCGGATCGCACCGTGGCCATCGTGGCCGGCAAGAACGAGATCTTCGGCAGCCGGGCGGAAGCCTTCACAGCCGCCTTCGGCGTGGCGGGGGCCAGTGCCCACCTCATCGACGACAACACCCTGATTTGGCAAGGGGGCAAGGACAAGCCCTATGTGCGCCTCTACTACACAGAGTCAGGCACCATCACCGCAAACAGCGAGGGTGTATTCGATTTCCCCTACCTCAAGCTGACCCCGACCAGCCTGACCGAAGAGCAGCAGGCCAAATACCCGCACCTCAAGGATGCCGCCGCCTTCGCCCTGCCTGCGGGAAAAGATCTCAAGCCCCTGCTCAAGGGTGAGCTGGTCGCCATCGGGACCGATGCGGACGGCATCCTGCAGGGGGCGACCCTGGTGCAGAGTGCCGGTGCCCTCGATGCCCTTTACAGCGAAGCGGCCACCAAGCTGGCCTACGGCGCCGTGGTGGAGGGAGGCAATGTCACCTTCCGGCTCTGGGCGCCGACCGCCAAGTCGGTCAAGCTGGCGTTGTTCGACGAGCAGCACAAGTCGCTTGGCGAGCGCGCCATGACCCTGGACGAGGCCAGCGGCAGCTGGAGCGTGCAGGGGGGCAGCGATCTTGTCGGCAAATACTACCGCTACGATATCCAGGTCTATCACCCGGTCAGCCGCAAGCTGGAATCCTATCAGGTGACCGACCCCTACTCCCTGAGCCTGGCGATGAACTCCGAGTTCAGCCAGGTGGTGGATCTCGACGATCCGGCCCTCAAGCCGGAAGGCTGGGACAGCCTCAAGGCGCCCCACAGCCAGAAGAACCCCGCCGACATCACCATCTATGAGGCCCACGTCCGGGATCTGACCGGCAACGACGAGTCGACGCCGGTGGAGCACCGCGGCAAGTTCCTCGGGCTGACCGACAGCGACAGCGTGCCCGTCACCCACCTGAAATCCCTGGCCAAGAGCGGCGTCAGCCACCTGCACCTGCTGCCGGTGTTCGACATCGCTACCGTCAACGAGGACCCGGCCAAGGTGGCCAACATCGGCGATGACTTCAGCAAGCTGTGCGAGGTCAATCCCGAGGTCAAGAACTCCAGGTTTGCCAGCCACTGTGGTGGCGGCGAGACCATCGAAGCCGTGCTCGGTGATCTGCAAGCCAGCGACAGCAAGGAGAACCCCGTGGTGCAGGAGCTGTACGGCTATCTGCGCGGGGTGGACTCCTTCAACTGGGGCTATGACCCCTACCACTACACCACTCCGGAAGGCTCCTACGCCACCAATGCGGAGGGGACGACCCGGATCAAGGAGTTCCGCGAGATGGTGCAGGCCATCAAGCAGAACATCGGCATGAACGTGGTGATGGACGTGGTCTACAACCACACCAACGAAGCGGGTCTCGGTTCCAAATCCGTGCTCGACAAGATTGTGCCCTGGTACTACCAGCGCCTCAATCCGGAGACCGGTTCGGTGGAAAACTCCACCTGCTGCTCCAACACGGCGCCGGAACACGCCATGTTCGCCAAGCTGATGGATGACTCCCTGGTCACCTGGGCGCGGGACTACAAGATCGATGCCTTCCGCTTCGACCTCATGGGCCATCACCCGAAAGATCAGATGGTGCAGGCCCTGGCCGAGGTGAAGAAGGTCAATCCGGACATGTACTTCTACGGTGAGGGGTGGAACTTCGGTGAGGTACAGGATGACAAGCGCTTCGTACAGGCGACCCAGAAGCACCTGGCCGGTACCGGCATCGGCTCCTTCTCCGACCGGCTGCGTGATGCGGTGCGCGGCGGCAGCCCGTTCGACGGCGGCGAAGCCATTCGCAAGACCCAGGGCTTTGGCAACGGCGCCCTGGTGGATGCCAACGAGCTGGACGGCGTCGATCTCGCCACCGCCCTGCATCAGTCCGATCTGGTGCGCCTCGGCATGGCGGGCAACCTCAAGGAGTTCGTGCTGACCGACAAGGACGGCATTCCGAAGAAAGGCTCCGACATCGACTACAACGGTCAACCGGCGGGCTATGCCCAGGATCCGACCGAAATCCAGAACTATGTCGACAAGCACGACAACCAGACTCTGTTCGACAACCTGGTGTACAAGGCACCCGCCGGGGCCGACCTGGTGCGGATGCAGGGGGTCTCTCTGGCGACCGCCATGCTGGGTCAGGGCATTCCCTTCACCCACGCGGGTGTCGAGCTGCTGCGTTCCAAGTCCATGGAGCGGGACAGCTACGACTCCGGTGACTGGTACAACCGGGTCGACTACGGCTTAAGTGACAATAATTTTGACAAAGGGCTGCCGCGCAAGGACAAGGACGAGGCCAACTACGAGCTGATCGAGCAGGTGCTCGGCCAGCACGCCAAGCCGGGTTCGGCCGAGATGCATCAGATGGTGAACTTCTACCAGGAGCTCTCCGAACTGCGTCAATCCTCTCGTCTGCTGCGTCTTGGCAGCGGCGCCGAGGTGATCAAGCGGGTCGACTTCCGCAACACCGGCCCTGAGCAGATCCCGGGTCTCATCGTGATGAGCGTGGATGACGGGGTGGGCGCCGGTGCGGATCTGGATCCGGCCATCGACGGCCTGGTGGTGATGATCAACGCCACCAATCAGCCCCAGAGCATCGGCGATTTCCGTGACGGCAAGGATCAGCCCATCGATCTGACCGGCATGGTCCTGAGCGGTGCCCACCGTGACTCCGACAGCATCGCCAGCGGTGCGGCCAATGACAGCGGTCAGCTGACCCTTGGCGCCTGGTCGGCGGCGGTGTTCGTCAAGCCGCAGAGCGGTGCCCAGGGCGCGGGGCTGCCGGTGAGCAAGAAGACGGATCTGAGCACCTTGCCTCCCTTCGGTGACACCGAGGTGTTCGTGCGCGGTTTCCTGAATCAGTGGGATCCGGTCAACAAGATGAACTTCAGTGGCAACTTCACCTATGAGTTCACCACCGAGGTGACGGCGGATCAGCTGGGGTCGACCCAGGTGAAGATCGCTGGCAACGAGTGGAGCGGCCCCGTCAATTACGGCAAGTGCAGCGATACCGACCAGCTTGCGACCGGCCAGGTCAATACGCTCTGTGCCAATGGCGGGGATCTGCCGTTCAACGTGGAGAAGGCTGGCACCTACAAGTTCGTCTTTACCGCCATGAACAAGGACAAGCCGACCCTGAGTGTCAGCTACACCGAACCGGCGCAGAGCTGCAAGGTGCTGGATACCGTCGCGGGCAATCCGCTCGGCTTCCCGCTCTATGTGCGTGGCAGTCTGAGCGACTGGAACGCCCAGCCGGCCTACCAGCTGAGCTACAAGGGGATGGAAGGCAACCTCGCCATCTATCAGGCCGCCTTCAACTACGCGGGCAGCTTTGACTTCAAGTTTGCCAACGACGATGGCAACTGGAGCAAGCAGTTCTTCGTGAAGGATGCCGGTGGCACCCTGATCGCACTGGAGCCCGAGCAGGTTTACCCGCTCCAGCACGGCGACGGCGGCATGGGCAACAACAGCATCACGCTGGAACAGGGTCTGTGGAGCTTCCTGGTGAAGGTTGACCCGACCCAGACTTCCGGCGAGGTGGGCAGCGTCATCATCCAGGAGTGCAGCGCCAAGTAAGTCTTTCCCATCGAGCCCGGGGCTGGCTCGGCAGCCCCGGGTTGAATTCCGCCTCGCCAAGGGCGGGATAACACCGAGAGAGTAAGCAAAGCGCGACTGCCGACCGGCAGCCGCGCTTTTTCTTTGCTGTGGGCGAGGCAATAAAAAAGCCGCCCCGTTGGGGCGGCTGTTGGTTGTACCGTTAACGGCCGGACTAGCGTTTTCGCAGCAGGCGCAGGGCGTTGGCGGTGACCAGGGCGGTGGCGCCGGTGTCGGCCAGCACCGCAATCCACAGGCCGGTGATGCCGAGCAGGCTGGTGACCAGGAAGATGGCCTTGAGCCCCAGCGCCAGCGCGATGTTCTGGTGGATGTTGGCCAGCGCCGCGCGGGAGAGCCGGATCATGGCGGCGACCCCGCCGAGCTGGTTGTGGGTCAGTGCCGCATCGGCGGTCTCCAGCGCCACGTCGGTACCGCCTCCCATGGCGATGCCTATGCTGGCCCGCTTCATGGCCGGGGCGTCGTTGATGCCGTCGCCGATCATGGCCACCTTGCGGGTGCTGGCGAGCTGGCTTATCTCCTCTACCTTGCCTTCCGGCAGCAGGCCGGCGCGCCAGCCCATGCCGAGCTCGGTGGCGATCGCCTCGGCGGCGCGGGGGTTGTCCCCGGTCAGCATGATGCTCTGCAGGCCAAGCTGGTTGAGCTCTTGCAGCGCCGCAGCCGCCTCCGGCCGGATCTGGTCGCGCAGGGCCAGCAGGGCGGCCGGGGCGGCGTCAGGCTGACCGAGCACCACCACTGTCTTGCCTTGCTGCTCCAGGGTGGCGACCCGGGCCTGCATCGCCGCATCCAGGGTGGCGACCCGGCTCGGCGCCAGCAACTGCCAGAGGGCGCCGTCGATGCGACCCTCTACCCCCATGCCGGGCAGGGCGCGCAGCTCCTGGGCGGCGGCGAGGCTGAGGCCCCGTTCGTTGGCCGCCGTCACCACGGCGCGGGCCAGCGGGTGGTGGGAGCCCTGCTCGATGGCGGCCGCCAGCGCCAGCAGCTCGGCCTCAGGCTGGCCATTGAGGCTCACCAGCTCGGTCAGCTGCGGCTTGCCCAGGGTCAGGGTGCCGGTCTTGTCGAAGGCCAGGGTATCGATGTGGGCCAACCGCTCCAGCGCGGCGCCCCCCTTGATGAGGGCCCCCTGCCGGGTGGCTGCCGCCAGCGCCGAGGTGACCGCTGCCGGAGTGGAGATGACCAGGGCGCAGGGGCAACCGATCAGCAGCAGCGCCAGCCCGCGATAGACCCACTCGTCCCAGCTCTGGCCGAAGGCGAGCGGCGGTACCAGCACCACCAGCAGGGCGACCAGCATCATGGCCGGGGTATACCAGCGGCTGAAGCGGTCGATGAAGCGCTCGATGGGGGCGCGCTGGGTCTCGGCCTCTTCGATGAGATGCAAAATGCGGTCGATGGCGTTGTTGCCGGGTTCGGACACCACCTCGAGGCGCAGCACCCGATCCGCCGCCAGGCTGCCGGCGGGCACCTTGTCACCCTGACGGCGCTCCACCGGGATGGATTCACCGGTCAGGGCGCTCTCGTCAAAGGCACCGAGGGGGTCGAGCAGGCGGGCATCGGCGGCCAGGCGGGCACCCGGGGCGATTTCGATGATGTCACCGGGGCGCAGCTGGTCGGCAGCGACCTCTTCGCGCACCTCGCCCTCGGCAGTGGTGCGGATGCGCAGCGCCTTGTCGGGCACCAGCGCCATCAGGGCGGTGACCCCGGCGCGGGCGCGGCCGGCGGCGTAGGCCTCCAGATGTTCCCCCAGCATGAACAGCAGCAGCACCATGGCCGCTTCGGCGGTTTCGCCGAGGAACAGGGCCCCCACGGCGGCGACCGTCATCAGGGTCTCGATGGCGAAGGGGGAGCCGCTTCTGGTCAGTGCCCATGCCTTGCGGGCGACGGGCCACAGGCCCCAGAGGGTGGCCAGGGTAAAGAGCGGCTGACCGAGCTGGCTCGGCAGCAGGGCCGCCCCCCCCATCAATCCGGCGAGCGACAGGGGCTGCCAGTATTTGCCCAGCAGGTTGCTGACTCTCTGCATCAGCGGGCTGCGGCCCGGTTCGCTGCGAGCCGTGTTCTGAACTCCCCCTTTGAGCTGGAAGCCGGCGGCCAGCACGGCGGCGGTAACGGGGTCGGGGGAGAGGCCGGGGGCCAGATCCACCACCAGCTTCTCGGTGGCAAACAGCACGCGGGCCTGTTGCACGCCCTCCACCCGGCTGACGGCGGTCTCTATCTTGCGGGCACAGCTGGGACAATCCATGCCCAGCACCTGCCAGCTATGGCGGCGGCTGTTCTGCTCGGGGCTAGCCAGCGGCGGCTCGGTCGCGGCGGTCGTGTGGGCGTGCTCGTGCCCCTGCTCATGATGATCGTGGTCGTGGTCGTGGTCGTGTTCGTGGCCGTGGGCTGTGTCGGTGGCGCAAGTGCCTCTGGGGGGCTCTTCATCACCCGGGCCGTCTGCGCCACTTTGCCCCTGATGATCGTGGCGGGTCGGGTTGGCGACACCACTGGCCTGTGCCCCGTTGTCGCAGCAGTGGCTGGTGTGGCTGTGCCCGGCCTGTGGGGTGGCGGCCTTGCTGACGGCCTTGATGGGGGCGGCGGCGTGTTGATGGCTGCAGCAGGATTTGCTCATGATGCGTTCCTCTTGAGGGATCCCGCCCCTGCGGGATCCTGGATGACTGCGCCGAGTGTAAACCTTGGTGTAAAGTCCAAGGTCAAGCCCTCTTCTCCTCTTTGTCCGGGTCCATGTCAGTGGCCGCTGATCTGCCCCTGGAGCAGGGGGGACGCAAAGGGATGCCAAATCCCTTTCATTAGCGGGTGTTTGTCATCCCGTGGCGGGCCTATACTGGGGACCCTGGATCCCACATCAATCATCAAGGACCTAACATGAGCAATACCGTCACCCTGCAAGGCAACCCCGTCTCCGTCTCCGGCCACTTCCCCGTTGCCGGTGAGCAGGCCAAGCCCTTCTCCCTGGTTGCTGGCGATCTGTCCGATGCGACCCTGGCGACTTTCGCCGGCAAGCGCAAGATCCTGAACATCTTCCCGAGCGTCGACACCCCGACCTGCGCCACTTCCGTGCGCAAGTTCAACGAGCAGGCAAGCGCCCTGAACAACACCGTCGTGCTGTGCATCTCTGCCGACCTGCCGTTCGCCCAGGCCCGTTTCTGCGGCGCCGAGGGTCTGGACAAGGTGGTGAACCTCTCCACCCTGCGTGGCGTCTCCTTCCTGCAGGACTACGGCGTGGCCTTCTCCTCCGGCCCGCTGGTGGGTCTGGCTGCCCGTGCCATCGTGGTACTGGATGAGCACGACAAGGTGCTGCACAGCGAGCTGGTGGCCGAAGTCGCCGACGAGCCGAACTACGCCGCCGCCCTGGCCGTTCTGTAAGTCGCGCCACAGGCTGATTGCCTGACGGCCTGCCCCGTTCACACGGGGCAGGCCGTTTTTATTGCGCTCCCGAACCTTTTACTTATGGGGTGGGTCTGGCTAGACTTCGCCTCCACATCCTCGTTCAGCCTGTATCTGCGATCCCCATGACGTTTGACGAACTCGCCCTTGACCCCGCCCTGTTGCCCCTGCTGCCCGCCGCGCTGGAAAAACCGACCCCCATTCAGCAGCTAGCCATTCCTGCTGCCTTGTCAGGACGGGATCTGCTTGCCCTGGCCAGGACCGGCAGTGGCAAGACCCTGGCATTCGGCCTGCCGCTGCTGCAGAGGCTGGACGCAGCCAGCGACCGGGTACAGGGATTGGTACTGGTCCCCACCCGGGAGCTGGCAAGCCAGGTGAGCGCCGCCCTGCAGGAGATTGCCGACGGGTTGGGGGTGCGCCTTCTGACCCTGTGTGGCGGGGTGGCCCAGGAGTGGCAGGAGCGGGAACTGGCTCTCGGCCCCCAACTGCTGGTGGCGACCCCCGGACGGTTGCGGGACTTGCTGGCCCAGCAGACGCTGGGGCTGGGTGCCCTGCGCATGCTGGTGCTGGATGAAGCGGATCGCCTGCTGGAGATGGGGTTCTGGCCCGATATCCAGTGGCTGATGAAGGCAATGCCGGAGGCGCGGCAGCAGATGCTCTTCTCCGCCACCTTGCCGGTCGAGCTGGAGAGCCTGGCCTCGGGCCTGCTGCAGGATCCGGTGCGCATCGAGGCCGAGCCGCTCAACAGCCTGGTGAACGACATCGAGGAGCGGCTCTATCTGGTCAACAGGAGCAGCAAGGTGCCTGCGCTGATCGCCCTGCTGGAGGCCGGAGAGTGGCCCCAGGTGCTGGTCTTCATCAGTGCCAGGGACGACGCGGACGGGGTGGCCAAGAAACTCGCCAGGGCTGGCATGACGGTGGCGGCCCTGCACGGAAACAAGGATCAGGCCACGCGGGAGCAGGCGCTGGCGGATTTCAAGGAGGGCAGGGTGCGGGTGCTGGTGGCCACGGACCTGATGGCGCGCGGCATCCACGTGGAGGCATTGCCCGTGGTGATCAATCTGGATCTGCCGGAGCATGCGCCCGTCTACGTGCATCGTATCGGTCGTACCGCCCGTGCCGGACAGAGCGGTCTGGCCATCTCCCTTACCTGCCACGGGGATGGGGAGGCGCTCGAGGGGATCCGGGCCCTGACCGGTCGGCCCCTGCCCCTGGCGGCGCTGGCAGGTTTCCCGGTGACCGACAAACCCGCCAGCGGGGAGAGCAAACGGGCGCCAAGAGACAAGCAGGCGAACCGTCGCACCCAGGGCAAGCGCAGCATCAAGCAGTTCAAGGGCAAATCCTGAGACGGACTTCCTGCCCCCGGCGGGAGCCTGTCGTCGTGAAGGAGAGGAGAGATCGGCAGCGCGCCCGGGGGCGCGCCAAACTACACGGCAAGGGGGTCAGTCGTGGAACTGGTTGATCAGGCGGGAGAGGTTTTGCAGCCGCTCCACCAGCAGGGTGATGCCATCGAGGGCCTGACGGCTGTTGTCCGCGGTGTGGCTCGCCAGTTGGTGGATCTGGTGGATCCCCTGATCCAGGGTGCTGGTGACATCCGCCTGCTGGCTCACCGCCTGGGCTATCTCGTCGCTGGTGTGGGTCACCCGGGCCAGCATCCGGTTGATCTGGTCGAGCACCTCGGCGGTGGCCCCCATGTGCTGCTGGCAGAGCACTGATGTCTGGGCCCCCTGCTCCATGCCATCGGACAGTTGCCGGGTGCTCTGTTGCAGCGCCCCTATCATGTCGCTTATCTCGCCGGTGGAACTGCGGGTCTTCTGGGCCAGGGCCCGTATCTCGTCGGCCACCACCGCAAAGCCGCGCCCCTGTTCACCGGCCCGTGCCGCCTCGATGGCCGCATTGAGGGAGAGCAGGTTGGTCTGATCCGCAATCTGCCCGATCACCTCCAGAATGCCGTTGATCTTCTGGCTGTCCTGGGTCAGGCGCGCCAGCACGCCCTGGCTGGCGTCCAGCTCCTGATGAAGCCTGTCGACCGAATCCCGGGTGGTGGCCAGCGCCTGCTGGCCACTGGCGGACACCTGCTGGACCTCGCCCACCAGCGCATTGGCCTGGTGGGCATTGTCAGCCACATCGCGGATGGACTGGCTCATCTGGGTGATGGCCGCCGCCAGTTGCTCGCTCTGGGCCCGCTGCTGTTGCAGGTGAGTGTCTATGGTCTGGATATGCCCCCTGTCATCCTCCGCCGCCTGCAGGATCTGCTGGTTGGTGTCCGCGCTGCGACCTACCACGGCGCGCAGCTCCGCCTTCTTCATGCGCAGCAGCAGTTCAAGGGCGGCCAGGCTGTCCTGACGCCTGGCATAGAGTACCTGGCAAAGGGCGCTGCCCTGCTCCTCGCCCGCCGTGGCCAGCAGCCTGGCCAGCCGCCGTTGCAGATGCCAGCCATGTCCCATCTGGGCCAGCAAGCAGAGCAGAGTGATGACTCCCCACCCCGGCTGGCCGGTGACCAGACTGGCCCCCATGCCGAGCAGGGCGGTGCCAGAGAGCAGCAGACACAGCTGCCCCGGCTCCAGGGTCAGCCGGGTCAGCCAGGGCAGTGCCTTGCCGTCACGGATCCGGGCATAGAGCTGCTCTGCCCAGGCGATGTCGTGATCCTGGGGACGGGTGCGGACCGACTGGTATTCGATGATCTGCTGCTGATCGTTGAGAATCGGCGTGACGTAGGCGTTGACCCAGTAGAACTGACCACTCTTGGCGCGGTTCTTTACCAGCCCCATCCAGCTCTTGCCTTGTTGCAGGCGGCGCCACATGTCGGCGAACGCGGCCTTGGGCATGTCGGGGTGGCGGACCAGATTGTGGGGCTCCCCTTCCATTTCGGTCGCGCTGTAGCCCGCCACATCGCAAAAGTGCTGGTTGGCATAAGTGATGTGACTGGCGGGATCCGTGGTCGAGATCAGTGATATGTGATCGGGGAAACGGATCTCCCCTTCGTGCCGGGTTGTGGTCATGTGCGCATCCTGAATGAGCCAAGTAACTGATAAAGTTATTTTTTATTTTTGTGATTGTTACGGCGTCATTGTAGATGCGGACTGTTACACCACCTTGGCTTGGGTCAATAAATCAACACGGGAAAGGCTGAAAAAAGTCGTAGATGGCGGCTCAGCCGCGGGGAGTGAAGTCGTGGATCTCCCCCGTCCTCGGCTTGAAGCGGGGGTCATTGTCTTCTGCGCTGGCGACCCAGGCCATGGCCTGGCAGAAACTCTCCTGCTTGGCGAAGGCATCCCGGGCCTGATCGATGGCTCGTTCGGCATTGCGCCGCTCCATCTTGCTGGCCTTGCGGTCGCTGAACTGCTTCTGCTGGCTCAACATCCATTCGAGGAAGGCCTGGCGGCATTCGGTTTCATCGGCGGCCTTGGCGGGAAGGGCAACAAACAGGGCAATCAGGAGCAGAGCACGCATGGCAGGATCGGATCACGGGGTTGATGAATGAAAAGAGGCGGCATTTTATGCCGGGAACTTGAACAGGAACAGTGCCAGGAGGGGTCAGATGTCCCGACCCCTCCCCGGACTCAGTGTTTGACGAGGTAGAGCTGACGGCTGTAGGCCACGTCTTCCGGGTTGTTGATGGGATACCCCTTGAGCCAGGGCTTGATGAGCCGGGCATTGGTGTACTGGTAGATGGGGGCGATGGGGGCCTCCTTCTGCAAGATGGCCTCGGCCTCATCGAACAGGCGGGCCCGTTCTGCGGGATCCTGACTGTTGGCCGCCTGCGCCAGCAGCTTGTCGTAAGCCGGGTTGGCGAACCGGGCCATGTTGCCGCTGTGGCCCGATCCCCAGAGCCCGAGGAAGGCGGAGGGGTCGTTGTAATCGGCGACCCAGGAGGAGCGGATCACCTCGAACTGGCCGCTTTGACGGCTGTCGAGATAGGTCTTCCACTCCTGGTTGGTGAGCTCGACCCGGGCCCCCAGCTTCTGTTTCCACAGGTTGGCGATGGCCAGCGCCATCTTCTTGTGAATTTCCGCCGTGTTGTAGAGCAGGGTCAGCTTGAGGGGATTACTTGGGCCGTAGCCCGCTTCTTTCAGCAGGGCTCTGGCACGCTCGTCCAGCGCCTGCTGACTGCTGGTGGAGAGCAGATTGGGCTTGGGGTCGAAGTCGGCGGTCACGTCCGGGGTGAAGTGGTAGGCCGGTTTCTCCCCGGTGCCCAGCACCTTGTCGGCAATCAGGCCCCTGTCGATGGTGTAGGAGAGCGCCTGGCGCACCCGCACATCATTGAGGGGCGGGCGCTGGGTGTTGAAGGCGTAGTAGTAGGTGCCGAGCTGTTCCGGGGTATAGACCTCCCCCGGGATCTGGGCCATCAGGCTCTGGTACTGCTCCTTGGGGAAGGATTCGGTGATGTGCAGATCCCCGGCCAGATAGCGGTGGGTGGCCGCGCTCTCCTGGTTGATGGGCACGAAGGTGACGCGGGTCAGCACCGTGTGGGCGCGATCCCAGTAGTAGGGATTGGGCGTCAGCTCCAGTTTCTCGTTCACCACCCGGTGACTCAGCACGAAGGCGCCGTTGCCCACCAGCTTGCCGGGCTGGGTCCACTGGTTGCCATATTGTTCCATGCTGGCCCGGTGCAGGGGCGACAGGCTGGGATGGGTCAGCAGGCTCAGGAAATAGGGCACCGGCTGGGAGAGGGTCACCTTCAGGGTATGGTCATCGACGGCCTCCACCCCGAGCGCATCGGGGGCCAGCTTGCCTGCCACTATGTCGTCCACCTTGTCGAAGCGGGCGAGCTGGGCGAACCAGGCGAAAGTGGCGGCTTCCCTGGGGTCAACCAGCTTGCGCCAGCCATAGACGAAGTCGGCGGCGCGCACGGGGTCGCCGTTGGACCAGCGGGCATCCTGCCTCAGATGGAATGTGAACTGCCGGTTGTCCTTGTTCTCCCAGCTCGCGGCCACCCCGGGCAGCACCTTGCCGTCCGGTCCCTGGGTCAGCAGCCCCTCGTAAAGGTCCCTGAGGACCTGCAGCTCCGGCAGTCCCACCAGCTTGAGGGGGCTCAGGCTCGCCGGTTCATCCTTGAGATGACGGACGACGGCCTGTTCAGCGGCGAGTGGGGTACCGGGCGGCACATCGGCGGCCTGGACGCAGGCACAGCCCAGCAGGGCCAGCAGGGGGCTCCATCCTTTCATGGTGAATCCTTCAAAATGTGTGAAGCGGGGAGAAAACTCGGCGAGAATGCATCGCCGGCAGATGGGAAATCATGATATCCCCTTTGCTGGTCAGACCGCCAGCATGAGTCCCATGATATCCGATGCGGCTGTCAACGAGGGGGCGCCGTGAGCGCCAGGAAAAGGAGAGAGTGATGAGAGCATGGATCTTGTTGGCCTGCGTGCTGAGCCAGGGCGCCTGGGCGTTGTCCCCGTGCGAGAAGAGCAGCCCGGTGGGAAGCTGGTGCGAAGTGAACATAGAGGCGCTGCACCCCACCCAGGGCGGCGTGGGGCAGTTGCAGGTGGATACCACAGCCCGGGAGCTGGCGGACAAGAGCGAGAAGCAGCTCGACAAGCTGATGAAAAAGAAAGAGATCCCTATCGTCATCGCGCCGGATGGGGGCTACTGGCTGGTGGACAGGCACCACTTGACCAAGGCGCTGTGGCAGCAGGGGGTGAAGCAGGTCAGGGTCAAGGTGATTGCACGGTTGCAGGACAGGGCCAATTTCTGGAGCCAGATGCAGAACAACCACTGGGCCTGGCTCAAGGATGAACGGGGTCAACCCCTGACTCCCGAGCAGTTGCCCGGCCATATCGGTGAGTTGCCGGATTATCCCTACCGCACCCTGGCGGGGCTGTTGCAGGATGCGGGCTACTTCAGCAAGAAGGATCAGGTCTACTTCGTCGAGTTTGCCTGGGCCAGCTGGCTCGGCCAGCAGATGGCCTGGCAGCCGATCGATGAGGTCAACCTCGCGGATCGCCTCGCCGAAGCCAAACGGCTGGCGTGCAGCAGCAAGGCGGCGGATCTGCCTGGTTACCCCGGCAAGCAGTGTCGCGTCAATCCGTCACAAATTGCGAAATGAGCAAATATATTCACAAGAGAGGGCGACACCGGGTCGCCCTTTTTTGTATTCAGCGCCCAGTGAGTGGGCTCGAATGCTCTTGCCACTGCTTGGCCGCTTGCTCTAGCAGGGACACTTCCCCTTGCTGGATCCAGGGGAGCAGCGCCTGTACCTTTTCATCGGGCCAGTCCCACCAGGCCAGCGCCTGCAGTCGCACGATGTCGTCATCGCCGAAACGCATTCGCAGGACTTTGGCGGGCGTCCCTGCGACCATGGCGTAGGGGGGGACATCCTGATTGACCAGCGAGCGCGCTGCAATGATGGCACCATCACCAATACTGACTCCGGGCATAATCATCGTGTCCATGCCGATCCAGACATCATTGCCTATGCGGGTATCGCCAGCCGGTCGATAACTGCGCTTGAGTGCCTCCATCTCCAGAAACGGATAAGTACTGATGAAGTCGGTATTGTGGGTATGGTTGCCCCCCATCAGGATCTTCACACCTGCGGCGATCTGCACGTAGTCGCCGATGTGAAGTCTGTCGATATGCCATAGCGGTTCCCAGCCAGTGTCGGGATGGCGGCTAAAGCTGTCGCCATGTAGATAGCGTACGGCGGCGTCTTCGAACGGACCGTCCCAGGCGCCGGAGTAGTAGCTGTGCTTCCCTTTGAGACAGATGTTGGGATTGGTCACAGTCAGGTGCAGATATTCGACCTGAGACCAGTGCTTGCAGGGTTTCATCTTGGTATTCCCTCTTGTTGATGGATCTGGTTAGTGGCGTTCGATTGAGCGCAGCTAATAGATCCAGACCAGCATGCGGGGGATGCAGAGCAGGGAGCAGCCCAGCATTTGAGGGAGACGAGGCGTCATGAGTGATGCATGCAGTTGAATATCGAGGGTGAGGATCGTAATCGAGACGCCCCCAGGTAGCCAAGTGCTATAAAAACCAGCACAAAGGGTCTGGTTGATATTTGTTCTCGATTGGCCATGATACAGACTCCACTCGTGTCGGCAAAGGAGAGGAACATGGAACATCAGAACTGGCAACGTTACATGCTGGAGGCGGAGAATGCCCTTGGCATGGGGGCTCTGGGCACGGCGATCTGCCTCTATCAGCAGGCCCTGGGGGAAGTCTATGAGCTGGCCTCCGGGGATCTGGACGAACTGGCCAGCATGCGGGTCGCCACCTGTCACCGCATGGCCGACTTCTGGCGTGCCATGGAAGAGCCCGCCTATGAACTGCGCTACCTCAAGCTCGCCTCCGAGCTGGTCACCGCCCTGGTGCCCCAGTGCCCCAACCGGGAGTGCGAATCCCTCATCAGCGAGCTGGGCTGCTGTCGCGCTGCCCTGCTCTCCTTCTTGAAGCGCCACCCCAATCCGGAGATTGCCCGGCTTATCCAGGTGCAGGACAGGGTGCAGGGCTGCGAGCTGATAGGCCGGTTCCGTCTCAACTGAGTTCAGCGCCGTTTTTGCAGCTTGCTGGCGATGCGGCTTTGCGCCTCTTCCCCTTGCAGGGCCTGGGCGAAGGCGCGCGCTTCCAGGTCGATGACGAAATGCACCGCCTGTTTGAGCTCCTGCTTGAGCAGCGCCTTGCTCTTCTGGAGCGCCATCGGCGGCTTGGCCGCCAGTTTCAGTCCCTGCTCCCGAGCGAAGGGGAGCAGGTCCGCCGGGGCCAGCACCCGGTTGGCGAGCCCGAGACGCAGCGCCTCTTCTCCATCGATGGCCTCTGCCAGCAGCAACAGTTCCGCCGCCTTGAGGTGACCGACGGCGCGTGGCAGCAGCAGGCTGGCGGCAAACTCCGGCACCAGTCCCAGCTCGACGAAAGGCAGCTGCAGCCGGGCGTTGTCAGCCAGATAGACCAGGTCGCAGTGCAGCAGCAGGGTAGTGCCTATGCCGACTGCCGGGCCGCCCACGGCGGCGATCACCGGTTTGGGGAAGTCGGCCAGGGTGTGCAGAAATTGCAGGATGGGATCGTCCGGCTCAAGGGCGTGCTTGCCAACAAAGTCGGCCAGATCGTTGCCGGCGGTGAAGCACTCCGCCTGGCCCTGCAACAGCAGCACATGGACCTCTTCGTCCCGGGCGGCCTGGCGCAGTGCGTCGGTCAGCGCCAGATACGTCTGCGTGTTGAGGGCATTGCGCTTTTCCGGTCGATTGAAGGTCAGGGTGAGCAAGCCGTCCTGCTGTTCGGCCAGAATTGTGAGGGCCATGTCTGAATCCTTGTTGTCGGGGGCTGTCAAAAGCTTGCCACAGGGGTAAGCTTTGTCTCGTTTAACAACATCATAAAAGGATTTCAACCATGTTTAAACGTGCGTTTTATTCCACCATGGCACTGCTTCTGGCCGCCCCGGCCCTGGCCAAGGTCGACGCGGTCGATGGTTATGTGCGCCTGCTGCCCCCTGGCTCGCCGAACACGGCGGCATTCATGGTGCTCAGGAACGATGGGGACAAACCGGTGAAACTGGTGGCGGGAGCGTCCCCTGAGGCGGGCCGTGTCGAGCTGCACACCCATTTGCACGAGAACGGCGTCATGAAGATGCGCCAGGTGGAGAGCATCGAGATCCCGGCCAAGGGGGAGGCCGTGCTCAAGCCCGGCAGCCTGCACATCATGTTGTTCGACATCCATACCTTGGCCCAGGGCACGCCCTTCCCGCTGACCCTGACCCTGGACGATGGGCAGACGCTGTCACTGAGCCTGCCCGTGAAGCCGGTCGAACCCATGAAAGGGATGAAGCACTGACATTTATGGACGCTTGTTCAGCTTTTTACTCTAGGTATTCCTTGCCCAGCGGGTAAAATGATGGCCTTTCCAGTCCAAAATGGAGCGAAGTGATGAAGAAGACCCTGATTGCCGGCACTGTGATGGCTCTGCTCAGCCATGGGGCCATGGCCGCCAATGACTGGCGTTTTGCGGCGGGTGCCGATCTGTGGAATGCCCAGGGAAGTGGCCAGGTCAGCAGCGTGGGTGCCGATGGCAGCTACGACGAGAACTACAACTGGAGCGGCTACCTGCAACTGGAGCACGGCATCCTGCTGCTGCCCAACGCCAAGTTCGAAATGTCCGACTTCAGCAGCAGCGGCGGCAGCTTCAACAACGATCTGCTGGCTTACGACCTGAGCCTCTACTATCGCCTGTTCAACAACGACCTGTTCCAGATCGATCTGGGTCTGACCGGTCGTCGCTACGACGGTGATTTCAACACCCAGCACTACTCCTATGACAAAGATGTGCTGATGGCCTACACCGGCGCCGAAGTGCGTATCCCGGGGACCGGCTTTGCCGCCTTCGGCGATGCCCGCGTGCAGGATGCCGACAACTACGACTACCGTCTGGGCGGTTCCTACAAGTTCTCTTCCGTGCCGCTCAAGATCCGCGCTGGCTGGCGTGAGGCCGAGATGGACTTCGACCGCGTCGATCAGACCATCGACGGCTGGTTCATCGGTGGTGAATTCACCTTCTGATCTCCCTGAGGAGCACACATGGGCCACATCATAGTGACTGGCGCGGGGTCCGGACTGGGCCGCGCCCTGACCATAGGGCTGGTTGAACGCGGCCATCAGGTTTCCATGATGGGTCGCCGTTACCAGAAACTGCAGGAGCAGGAAGAGCTGCTCGGCAAGGCGGTGATCGGCATTGCCGCCGATCTCGCACACCACGAAGAGGTGGATGTCGCCTTTGCCGCTGCGGTGGAGTGGGGCGGCCTGCCCGACATGGTGATCCACTGTGCCGGTGTCGGCGAGTTCGGCCCGGTGGGTGTCTACACCGCCGAGCAGATCCGCCGGGTGGTGGAGAGCAATCTCATCTCCACCATACTGGTGGCCCAGCAGACGGTGCGCCTCATCGGCGACAAGGGCGGCGTGCTGGCGAATGTGCTCTCCTCCGCCGCCCAGACCGGCAAGGCCAACGAGAGCCTCTATTGCGCCTCCAAATGGGGGATGCGCGGCTTTCTCGAATCCTTGCGGGCCGAGCTGAAGAGTGCTCCCCTGCGACTGGTGAACCTCTATCCGAGCGGGATCCGCAGCGAGTTCTGGGAGAATTCGGATCACGTGGATTCGAGTGGCTTCATGACGCCGGAAGACGCGGCAGCCTACATGCTGGATGCGCTGGCCGCGAGAAGTAGCTGCCATGTGACGGATCTCTTTATCGGTCGCAATGCCTGAAGCGCCGTGAACCGGCCCGGTCGCCAGATGACAAGGAAACAAAAAGCGCGCCATTTGGCGCGCTTTTTCATTGATGTGCAGTGCTAAATTATCTGCTTGCCTGCCTCTCTTTACGCCGGGCCATCATGGATGTGAAGGCGGGTAAATTCAGTGCCGACATGGCATGGATGATTGATGATGCATGTCGGCACATATTATTTCCGAGTCGCATATTCCCGCAGGAAGGATGGAATCACCTGTTTTGGCTTCTTGCCAAGGGTCAGCAGCAATTCAAAGTCCGGGTCGATAATGCCATGTCGGCACGCCAGCTCTTCCAACAAGGCAAGCCAGAGGTGGGCCGTCACCTCTGCATCCGCCAGGGCACGGTGAAACACCCCGTCATTGGGCAGGCTCCGGTATTGCACCAGGGTACCCAGCTTGTGATCCGGGGCATCGGGAAACAGGCGCCTCGATAGCAGCAGGGAACAGGCGAACTGGCCGCGGTATTGCGCCGGCAATCGCTCTATTTCCGCATCCAGAAAGCGCTTGTCGAAGGAGGCGTTGTGGGCGACCAGATTGTCATCACCGATAAAGTCGACGAAATCCGCCATCACCTCGTTACAGGGGGGAGCCTGTTTCAGCATGGCATTGCTGATCCCGGTATATTGCTCGATGAAGCTGCTCACGTTGAAGCCCGGATTCATCAATGCCGAGAAACGCTCACTGATATGGCCATCCTTGATTCTGACGGCACCGATCTCGATGGCTCTATCCCCTTGTCCGGGTGAAAGCCCTGTGGTCTCGAAGTCGAGCACGACAACGGTATTGGCTGAGGCGATGGACATAACTTCTCGGGCAAGCTGGGTAAAGAGCGCCAGTCTAGGAAATCAGCCGTGCCGTGTACAGGGCAATGCAGTTATCTCATTGGTTCACGCTGGAGACGCATTTTTGTGCATCATGGCTGAGAGCCATATAAAAAGCCCCGAGTGCCGTGGCACTCGGGGCTTTCCTATGAAAAGCGAAAGGCGGTGTCGCGTTATCAGCGACCCAGCTTGGCCTTGAGCAGGGCAACGATCTCTTTGATCGCCACTTCCTGCTTCTCGCCGGAGCGGCGGCACTTGTACTCCACCACGCCGTTGTCGAGACCACGGTCACCGATGACGATGGCGTGGGGCACACCGATCAGCTCCATGTCGGCGAACATCACACCCGGGCGCTCCTTGCGGTCGTCAAACAGCACGTCCACACCGGCGGCTTTGAGCTCGGCGTAGAACTGCTGCGCCTGCTCGGCCACGCGCTCGGACTTGTGCATGTTCATCGGCACGATGGCCACTTCGAACGGGGCGATGGCATCCGGCCAGATGATGCCGTACTGGTCGTTGTTCTGCTCGATGGCCGCAGCCACCAGACGGGAAACCCCGATACCGTAGCAACCCATCTCCATGGTGACGGACTTGCCGCCTTCGTTCAGCACGCTCGCCTTCATCGCTTCGGAGTACTTGGTACCCAGCTGGAAGATGTGGCCCACTTCGATACCGCGCTTGAGCAGCAGCTTGCCCTGGCCGCACGGGCTCGGGTCGCCTTCTACCACGTTGCGCAGGTCGGCAACCTCAAAAGAGGTGATGTCGCGATCCCAGTTGGCACCGGTCAGGTGGAAACCGGTCTCGTTGGCGCCGCAAACAAAATCGCTCAGATGGGCGGCGCTGCGATCGACGATGATGCGACCGGCAAAGCCGACCGGGCCGATGGAGCCTGCATCGCAACCGGCGGCCGCTTTGATCTGCTCGTCATTGGCGAAGGTCAGCGGGTTAGCCACGCCAGAAAGCTTCTCGGCCTTGATTTCGTTCAGCTCGTGGTCGCCACGCAGTACCAGGGCGATGACGGCCTGTTTGCCGTGCTCGTCTTCCTCGGCCAGTACCAGCAGGGTCTTGGCGATGGCGGTCGGCGCCACGTTCAGGAAAGCGGCCACTTCGTCGATGGTGTGGACGGCCGGGGTGGCCACCTTGGTCAGGGCTTTGGTTGCGGCAGCGCGCTCGCCAGCCGGTGCCAGGGCTTCGGCCATCTCGATGTTGGCGGCGTAATCGGATGTATCGGAGAAGGCGATCAAGTCTTCACCGCTCTCGGCCAGCACCTGGAATTCGTGGGAGCCGGTGCCCCCGATGGAGCCGGTATCGGCCTGCACCGGGCGGAAGTTCAGACCCATGCGAGTGAAGGCGGTGCAGTAGGCCGCATGCATCTTCTCATAGGTATCGACCAGGGAGGCCTTGTCGATGTGGAAGGAGTAGGCATCCTTCATCAGGAATTCGCGGCCACGCATCACGCCGAAACGGGGGCGCACTTCATCGCGGAACTTGGTCTGGATCTGGTACAGATTCAGCGGCAGTTGCTTGTAGCTGTTCACTTCGTAACGGACCAGCGCGGTGATCACCTCTTCGTGGGTCGGACCCAGCACGAAGGGGCGGTTGTGACGGTCGGTCAGGCGGCACAGCTCGGGGCCGTAGTCATCCCAGCGGCCGGACTCCTGCCACAGCTCGGCGGGCTGTACCACCGGCATGGATACTTCGACGGCACCCGCATTGTTCATCTCTTCGCGGACGATGTTTTCAATCTTCTTCAGGACCCGCAGGCCGGTCGGCAGCCAGGCGTACATGCCGGAAGCGAGTTTGCGGATCATCCCGGCGCGCAGCATCAGCTGGTGGCTGACAACTTCAGCGTCGGAGGGGGTTTCCTTGAGAGTGGAAAGCAGATATTGGCTGGTACGCATCGCGGTAGACCTTCGCTAGTTCGGGCGGCTTGGCCCTGGAAAATTTCAAGTGCGGAATTTTAACAGGCGAAGTCCCCCGGCCCAAGGGCTAAATTCAGCGGCGCTGGGGGGGAGGGCGG
>NZ_JBFOCV010000018.1:0-56665 GCF_040907975.1 Aeromonas sp. s10
GCCCACACAGATTGCTTGATTCAAATTGTTAAAGAGCGTCACGCTTATCGCGTTGAGGAGGCGCATCTTACGCGCCTCACTTCGAAAGTCAAGCGATTGTTTTCGCTTTTCTTTCGGCGCCCACTTCCTAAGGAAGCTGGCTCATCAGGTTGGCGTGGTCCGCCGTGCTGGTAGGGGCGCATTATAGGGAGCCGCGCCGGGATGACAAGGGCTTTTTCACCGAGAAGAACCGTTCGCTCAGATATGCAGCAAAGCGGTTCTATTTCGTTCGCGTCACCACCATTTCGGGCTGTCATTGGATTTAAATTGAATATTTGAAAAGCCACTTTATAATTGGCTTTTCAAATGTTCAATTAAGGTTTCATTCATGCACCAGATCCTGGATAGCCGCAAAGAGGAGAGAATCGTTCCTCTGTTCCGCCTCGGGTTTCGGCCTTTCTTCCTGTTTGGCGCCTTGTTCTCGGCTTTGGCGATGCTCGGCTGGCTGGGGCAGCTCAACGGCTGGTTCGCTCTGCCCCGGATTGCCAACCCCATCTGGTGGCATGCACATGAAATGCTGTTCGGCTTTGGTGCCGCCATAGTGGCGGGTTTTCTGCTTACCGCCGTCCAGAACTGGACCGCTCACCCAGGTGTACGCGGTTGGCCGCTGGCACTGGTCGTGGGATTGTGGGCCATCCCGAGAGGCCTGCTCCCCTGGTTTGGAGAAAGCAATGTCACTCTGATGGTCATGGACCTGGCCTGGTTGCCCCTCTGTACCTGGTTCCTCGCCAGACCCATCATAGTAACGCGCCAGTGGCGCAATCTCTTTTTTGTTCCCCTGCTTCTCGTGTTGACCCTGCTCAATGCCGCTTGCTGGCGGTGGCATGCCGAATGGCCATTGGTGGAACATATACTGCTTGCAACCGTGCTCCTCTTCACGACCCTGATTGCCGTCATGGGAGGACGTGTCATTCCCTTCTTTACCGCCAGAGGCACTGGGGCGGAAAAAGCACCCCCACTGCCGTGGCTGGAGCGCATTGCCCTCGCGTCTCTGTGGCTCATCCTGCTGCTCTGGTTGGTGCTCCCGACACAGTGGGTCACCGGCATCCAGATGTTCCCTCTATATATAGTGGCGGCAGGGGCTCACCTCTACAGGCAACTGCGCTGGCGACCCGGAACCACGGTGGCCCACCCTCTGCTGTGGTCGCTTCACCTGGCCTACCTCTTTATCCCACTGGGGCTGACCGCCCTGGCGACACGCACGGCTGGCTGGCCGATTGCCTTGTCACTGGCCAGCCATCTGTTCAGCGCGGGCAGCATGGGGGCCATGATCCTCGCGATGATAGCCCGTGTATCCCTCGGACACAGTGGCAGAGCCCTGCAGATAGGACGCAGGATCACGGCAGCATTTGCACTGGTGATCCTATCCGCGCTGTTGCGGGTCTTGCTCCCCCTCTTTTGGCCAGACCTCACCCTCACTGGATGGAACCTCAGCGGATGGAGCTGGGTTGCCGCCTACGGTCTGTTCATCTGGGTTTATACCCCCATACTGACCAGTCCCAGGGCGGATGGCCGCCCCGGCTAATCATCGCGTGGCCATGGCCGGATAGTGGATCAGATTGTGGAAGATGGCGGGAGCGACCCCAAGATTGCGATAGCCATGGGTACGGTCCGCTGCAAACCGGACGGCCTCCCCCTGATCGAGGGAACGCCACGCTCCGTCAACCAGTACCTCCATCACACCGCTGATGACGATGACATGTTCGGTCACTCCGGGTTCATGGGGTTCTGATTCCCGCTGGTAGCCAGGTAGCAGGGTCAGTTCGAACAACTCGAAACCAAAGCGGGCCTCATAGGGGAAAAGCGGGGCAACCTGCATCCCCTCTCCCGCCGGCTGCTGTCGAATATCATCGGCAATACGGTATACCGTCTCTCCCTGTGCCGCTGGTGTCGGCTCAATGAAACTGGAGAAAGAGACCCGAAAACCGGTGGCAATCTTCCACAATGTTGCCACCGTCGGACTGGATTCACCTCGCTCGATCTGTCCCAGCATGGCCTTGCTCACCCCCGTTTCACGGGCGGCCATATCCAGGCTCCATCCTCTTTCAGTGCGCAGCCCTTTCAATCGCTGGGCCAGATAGCGACTCATCTCCTGCATCTGTTCTCCGATTTCTTCGAGCCATATTGTGCGCCATAACGCACAGCGTTATAGTCGAAACCACATTGTACGCAATAGCGCACAAGCTACCAGCATCCACAAGGAAGTTTCCCATGCCCCTAGCCCTCCCCCACATGGTCGCGGGACTCATCGCCGTATTGGTGGGTTACACGAGTTCTGTCGTCTTGATCATCCAGGCCGCCACGGCCGCCGGTGCCGATACAGCCCAGGTCTCTTCCTGGCTATGGACACTGGGTATCGGCATGGGGGTCAGCTGCATCGGCCTCTCCCTCTATTACCGGGTGCCTGTCTTGACGGCCTGGTCTACCCCGGGTGCCGCCCTGCTCATCACCAGCCTGGGGAACTTCAGTCTGGCTGAAGCCATCGGCGCCTTCATCATCTCTTCACTGCTGATCACCCTCTGCGGTATCAGCGGCTGGTTCGACAGGCTGATGCGTCACATTCCCGCCCCCCTGGCGGCCGCCATGCTGGCCGGAGTCTTGCTCAGGTTCGGGCTGGATCTCTTCAAGGTGGCACCGCAAGATCCTCTGCTGCTTGGCACCTTGCTACTGGCTTTCTTGCTGGGTCGCCACCTCTGGCCCCGCTACACCATGGTGCTGGTCCTGGCTGCCGGCATGCTGCTCTGCACCCTGAGGGGCGAGCTGCAACTCAACGAGGTTCACTGGCAACTCTCCACCCCGGTCTGGATCTCGCCAGCCTTTTCCATCGACGCCCTGCTCGGCATCGCACTCCCGCTCTTTCTCGTTACCATGACCTCGCAAAACATGCCGGGCATTGCCATCCTGCGCGCCCACGGCTATCAACCGGCCACTTCTTCCCTGATTGGCTGGACCGGATTCATCGGCGTGCTGCTGGCACCGTTTGGCGGCTATGCCTTCAATCTGGCCGCCATCACAGCCGCCATCTGCATGGGCAAGGAAGTGGATCACGATGTCACTCGACGCTGGCCTGCTGCCGTGTGGGCTGGATGTTTCTACCTGCTCACAGGCTGTTTCGGTGCCACCGTGGTTGCCCTGTTCAGCGCATTCCCTGCGGTGCTGGTCACCTGCGTGGCCGGGCTGGCGCTGCTCGGCACCATAGGCAGCAGCTTGCACAGCGCCTTGCAGCAGGACGAGGAGCGGGAAGCCGCGCTACTGACTTTCCTCGTGACTGCCTCGGGGATCACCCTGCTCGGGGTCGGGTCTGCCTGCTGGGGATTGCTGATCGGAGTGACATTGCATCAAGTCAACCGGCTCCGCTCCTGACCTGACCATCTGGGGAGACTCCAGTGAGACGCAGCACATAATCCTGAGAAGAGCGTTCACATATGAACCTTATTCCTTTCTAGTGAGAAAACGGCGCAGATCCTTCCCGACAAGCGCCGTTGTCAGACTCAATACTGGAGAACGAAGATGAGGAATCAGGCTGTCATTTTGTTACTGGCACTGCTGGGCGCCACCACGACCCAGGCTGCCGACACCGATCGGGAGCTGGCACGCCAGCTCGCGCTGCAGCAGAAGAACCTGCTGCCACTCCTGCACAATCAGGAATACCAGAGCCCGCTGCCCAACCTGCTGCCAAAGGCCAGCCCGCGTCTGAAGCGCCAGGCTCGGGATGCCAACCAGGCGGCCATCAGTCGGCAAGGGCTGGATGGCGAGGTCAGGGAACTGATGCAACTGCGGCTGGCCAATCCGGATCAGGCGGATGCACTGCAACAAGGGGTTGAGCCACTGGTTGCCTACATACCAAGTGGTGACGAAAAGAGCTGGAGCGCCATCGAGGCGTTCGACAGCGCCGGCAGCCCGATCTATCTCGATGTGAACCAGCCGCCGGCGCGGCCGGTACTGGTGGTGGAGGCCGATCCGGTAAAAGCCAAGAATGCCGGCCTGAAGGTGATGCGAAAGGCGCTGGCTGCCGCCGACATGCAGGTGACGCCCCGTGCCACCAGCAACACCACGCCCCTCAAGACCAGCATTCTCAAGAAGATCAGGCTCAACGATGATCAGGAGCCCTGGCTGCTGGGCGCCGCCGAGGTCTATGCCGTCGTGGCCGGGGTCAATCCTGGTAGGGACGAGCCCGTGGTAGATATCGTCGACATGCCCTATCTCGACTACGACAACACCGACTACACCCCCAACCAGATCCTGGTCTATTGGGATCGCTACCGCTGGGGAGCCGTCGACGTGGTCATGATGGAGCAGGATGACAACGTCAATTACAAGGCGCTGAGTGCCCTCCTGATTGACGCACTCAAACTCGGCTTCACTGCGGGCGGCGTACCCGAGGCCCTGCCCTTCCTCGACCTCGGCGGTCGTATCGTCAAGGCACTTCCGGACTCCTGGATGACCAACAACGACGACTACCTCGACACCTTCTATACCCTGGAGCAGGACCAGAGCTATCACCAGTATCCCGGTGCCGCCGGCAATGCAGTCATCGATCTCGAGCCCAGGGAGATCCAACCAACCCGGCCCTGACTGTCGCTCAAAATAAAAAGCCAATGAGAAGACTCATTGGCTTTTCTGTATCAGAGCCGCGGATCAGGCCTGACCTTTCGGCCTCACACCCAGTGTGTGACAGATGGCGTAGGTCAGCTCTGAGCGGTTCAGGGTATAGAAGTGGAAATCCTTCACCCCTTCCTGACTCAGCACACGCACCTGGTCGATGGCAATGCTGGCTCCCACCATGTTGCGAGTCATCTGATCGTTTTCCAGCCCTTCGAAACGCTGGTGCATCCAGCGCGGGATCTTCACGTTGGTGAAACCGGCAAACTTGGCCAGGGTCTGGTAGTTGGAGACCGGCAGTATCCCCGGCACGATCTCCGCATCGATACCGATGGCGGCGCAGCGATCCCGAAAACGCAGATAGGTCTCCACATCGAAGAAGAACTGGGTAATGGCCCGGTTGGCACCGGCATCTATCTTGCGCTTGAGGTTGAGCAGGTCGGATTGCGCACTGCGAGCCTCGGGGTGGCCTTCCGGATAGGCGGCGACCGAGATATCGAAATCGGCTTCGGATTTGAGCAAGGCGACCAGGTCGGTGGCATACATGTCAGGCTTGTCGAGGCCGGGAGGCAAGTCTCCGCGCAGGGCCACGATGTGGCGAATGCCGCTGTTCCAGTAGTCACGGGCAATGGTGCGCAACTCGTCACGGCTGGCATCGATACAGGTCAGGTGCGGGGCGGCGATGAGCCCGGTACGCTCCTTGATGTCCTTGATCACCTTGTGAGTGCGGTCCCGGGTGCCCGAATTGGCGCCATAGGTCACAGAGACGAATTTGGGCTCCAGCACCTGCAGGCGCTCGATGGACTGCCAGAGGGTGTTCTCCATCCCTTCGCTGTTGGGCGGGAAAAACTCGAAACTGACCGATATGTCGCCACCCAGATCCGCCAAACTCTGGTTGAGTGCCTCAACCTGACGCGCGCTGTGAAATCCCATCTGCTCTCTCCCTGTCCTGCAACCCATTCCTTCACGCCAAAACGGATGTTTGGACGTCTAAACGTCTTTCTATCTTTATGATAAAACGGATCAAAGTCAATACCGATTTGTCAGCGACAAGGGGGATTGCCGATTTTTTTATTTTGCAATTCAACCTAAGTAATGAGCGACCCCATCCCAAAATGCTGTCAGGCACGCTATGATGCGGGCGGATCGTCCTGGACGTTCTGAATCTGCGTGTGATTGTTTGGCCGGGTTTCCCGGCCTTTTTTTAACTTCTTTCCCCGCCTGCCGATAAGCAATTCAAGCGTTTGCAGGAGCCCCATCATGGAAGATCACCCCGGTTTTGCCACCGATCTGCTGTTCGATCGCTATCAGGGCGAGGTGACGGATCATGATGCGTTCTGGACCGTGCGCACCCCGGGCTCTCCAGACTACTACTTCGGCAACTACCTGTTGCTGCCCACCCCCCCAAGCGATCGTGACAAGGGCTGGCTCGAGGCCAGTTTCGACAGGCTGATTGGCTGGGATCCCCGTATCCGCCACCGCACCTTCCAGTGGCCCCTCGCCGCAGGCCAGAACAGCCGGGTCGCCGGGTTCGTGGCGGCGGGATACCAATACATGGAGTGCGTGGTACTGGCGCTGGGTGCAATGGAGTGGCAAGCCCCCACCGGCAGCGACCTGGCTCCGGCTCGCCCGTTCACCGCGGCAGACTGGGATCAGTGGCTCGCCTTCGAGCTGGCAGAGCGGGATCCCGCCCATTCGGAGGAGCGCTATCTTCCCTATCTCTTGTCACGCCGCCAGCTCTATCAGGCCATGATCGATGACGGGCTCGGACAGTGGTGGGGGTTATGGCACCAGGATCAACTGGTTGCCAGCTGCGGACTCTTCTTCACCGGCACCCTGGGACGCTTTCAACTGGTGCGCACGCACGCAGAGTGGCGAAACCGGGGGCTCTGTCGTCTGTTGCTGAGCCAGGTCGCACGCCAAGGACTGGCACGGGCCAGTTCGCTCATCATAGTGGCAGACGAGCACTATCACGCCCAGCGGGTCTATCGCACTCTGGGTTTCGTGCCGGTGGCCCGTATTGGCAGCCTGTGCCGCTTGCCACGGGAATGACAGGTCATCACGCAGATGAAGAACGGGAGGCCAAGGCCTCCCGTTCTTTATGGTGAACCATCAGGGCTGTGCCCCCTCCAGTTCGCTGGCGAGCGCCTCCTCCACTTCGGCAGGAGGCGCTGGAGCGACGGCTCCGGACACCGGTACTGACGGAGGCAGGGTCGCGCTTGCTCCGGAAGGCGCTTGTCCATCCGGCACCACAGGCGCAGCAGGCGCAGCAGGTTCGGTCCCGATGGCACCCGACACAGGGACGGCAGGCACGCTCGCCTCACACTGACACTCCTGTCCCTTGCCCTGGTTGCCCTGATGGGGGGCATACCACCCTTTCAACCCCTGTTCCAGGCGATCGGCCGCCGCCTTGGGTGCCACGGTTCCCAGCAATACCTGCTGGCTCACCTCGGCCAGTTCATCCCCGAGCTTGGGAGTGCCGCGGGAGAGGATCTGGGTGGCAACCCGGATGGTGGAATCGCACTGATCCCGCCACTCCATCATCTCTCTGGCCGCCGGATTGGTGGCTTCAAAGAAGTGGTTGGAGAGCGAGAAGAAGCCGGGCAGCGAGTTGGTATAGAGCTCGGCAAACTGGGGAGTGGTCAGCCACTGCAGGAAGGTCATGGCGGCCTCCTTGTTCTTGCTGGCCGGATTCATCCCCATACCGATATCGGTGTGATCGGTGAAGAAACAGCCATCCCCCTGCTTTGCCACGGGCGGGCGCATGACACCGAAGTCCACCTTGCCGGTGAAGGGGGCAATCTCCCAGGATCCCGCCGCATAGAAGGCAGCCTTGCCCGAGGTGAACAGCTCGTTGGTGGTGGCGTAGTCGCGGCTCTCGCCCCCCTCCCCCAGGTAGTCACGCCAGCGGGCCAGCTCCTCGAACACCTTGACGTATTGCGGGTTGTTGAAGCGCTCCTGGCCCCCGATCAACGCCAATCGACCATCCTCCCCCTTCCAGTAGTTGGGGCCTATGTTCTGGAAACCGAGCTCGGAGGCAACCCAGCTCTCCGAGCCGCTCACGGCGAGGGGAACATAGCGACCATCCGCCTTCACCTTGTCCAGGGCCGCGAAGAATGCCTCGCGGGTCTGGGGAACCGTCAGCCCCAGCTCACTGAAAATCTTCTTGTTGTAGAAGAAGCCGTGAATCACCGATGCCATGGGTACGCAGAAAGTCTGGGCGCCACTGTCGGTCTGCCAGGGGGATTGGGCAAAGCTCGGGAAGTTCTCCATCCCCGCCATCTCGCTCAGCTCCACCAGATGGCCCGCCTTGAACAGGGCCAGGGAGTCGTCAAACGGGCGGCAGGTGATGAGATCCCCCGCCTTGCCCGCCTTGAGGCTGGCCCAGAGGGTCGGCATGTACTCGACGTTCTGCACCCCGTTGAATTTCACCTGAATACCCGGGTGGGCGGCCTCGAATGCAGGAATGATCTTCTGTTCCCACAAGGCCTTGTCATCTATGCGCCAGCTCTCTATCACCAGCTCGCTGGCCATCAGCTGGCCACACAACAGGAGACTCAGGGCCCCGATCCACTTGTTAGCCATAAGTCCTCCTACACCTTGAAATGGGCGATCAATTGCTGCTGCTTGGCGACCAGATCCGCCAGCACCTCACTGCTGCTGGCCGATTCCCGCGCCTCCCGCTCGGTCTCGTAAGCCACATCCGCAATGCCGGCGACATGACGGGCAACCCCCTGACTCACGGAGATCTGTTCCTGGGCGGCATGAGCCACCTGATCCGCCATCGCCTTGATGGCACTCATCCGCTCGGCAATGGATTGCAACGCCTCGTCCATCACCCGGGTCTGGGCCACGCAATCCTGGGTCTGCTCCTGGCTGCGTGCCATCACGGCCACCACGTGCTTGCTGGAACTTTGCAGGTTCTCGATCATGGCCTGGATCTCCTCGGTCGAGGTCTGGGTCCGGTTCGCCAGTGCCCGCACCTCGTCCGCCACCACCGCGAAGCCGCGACCGGCGTCCCCCGCGCGGGCCGCCTCGATGGCCGCGTTCAGCGCCAGCAGGTTGGTCTGCTCGGCGATGCTGCGGATCACGTCGAGGATACTGCCGATGTTGTCGCTGAATTCCCCCAGCTTGTGGGTGATGCCGACCGCCTCTTCCATGGCACCCGCCAGTTGTTCGGTGATCTGGCGCGTAGTCGCCACCTGTTTGCGTCCGGCGCGGGCCTCTTCGTCCGCCAGGTCCACCTCACGCTTGGTGCCATCGGTGGAACGCGCCACCTCGGTGGCACTCACCTCCAGCTCGGTGATGGCGGCAGCCACCTGATCGGTCTGGCTCTTCTGATCCTGCACCCGTGACATGGCCCGCTCGCTTATCTCGGCGGCGCGGCTCGCCTCGTCCACCAGATGGCGCGAGCCGGCATTGATCTGGGCGAGCAGCTCGCCAGTCTTGTCTGCCAGGGTATTGATGGAGCGGGTCAGGCTGCCAAACTCGCAGCGGCTCTGGTAGTCGATGCGCCGGGTCATGTCACCCGTAGCCATGCGATCCAGCTCCCGATCGATGAGTTGCAGCGGACGCTGGATACTGCGGGCCGTGGTGTAACCGATGAGGAGCGCGGCGGCCGCGGAGATGGCAGACACGATCAGGATCCAGGCGCTGGCGCTGCTGACGGCGTCATCCGCCCCGACCCGGCTCGCTCTGGCAATGCTGCCCGCCGATTTGGCCATCTCGTCCAGCAGCGCTAGGCTGTTGACCAGACTGGTGTCGAGCTGCTGGTTCAGGGACTGCAGCGAGGCCGCCAGTTGCTGGCCATTGCGCATGGTCGCCAGCAACCCTTTCGGGCCGAGGGCCAGCTCCTGCATCCGATCGAGGTTGACGATGAAACGCTGCCTCACGTCATCGGGCACCTGCACCCGTTCGAGCCGTTTGCGTGCCATCTCGATATCCTTGCCGAGCACCTTCTCCAATTCATTGAGATCGGTCTTGGCATCGGCCCGGCGGATGTTTTTCAGATCCCGGGCAATGCCGGAGGTGATGAGTTCGGCCTTGTTGCGCATGGAGCGTTTGCTCGCGGTCTGCTGCAACAACAGGTCGGCGGCCCACTGGTAGGTATCTTCCAGCCGGATGAACGCCAGCTCCAGTTCATGGCGCCGATCGAGTGCGGCCACCCACTGGCCGTGCTGGGTCAGCACCTGATCCGCCAACCCGTAGAACTCGCGGGTCGCCCCGTCGACCTGGCGGAACCGCTCGCTCGCCTCGGCCACCCCGTCAAACCGGGCCATCTCCTTGCTCTGGGCCAGGAAACGCTCCTGCTGCGCCTTGAACTGGCTGGCCAGTTGCGGCAACTGGGCCGCCTCCTCGCTGGTTCTGTAGGTGAGCACCCAGCGGTTGCTGTCCTGCAGTGCCCCCTTGAGCCCGGCGACTGCGATCACCAGGGGGGTGGCACGATCAGAAACCTGGGAGAGCCCCTCGTTGATCCCCCGGATCTTCAGAATACTGATGAAGCCGAGCAGAACCAGCAACAACAGCATCAGCACGAAGCCGGCGATGATCCGCTGCACAATAGATAAACCCATGGAGGCATCCTCACTCGTTGGGGAAAGGGGTGAATGCCGAGGTTATCGGCAGCGGGGTGCAATGGAATAGCGGTTCGTGACGCGATGGCGGGCCAGATCACAGTTGGCGTGACATGGCAGGCAGAAAAGGGCCCGAACAGAGCCGGGCCAAAGAGACATGCTTGGTTGTCATGGCCGAGCACCGACCACGTTTGTCATCAGAAGCGGTAGCCGACGCCGAACATGAAGGCCACCGGATCGATGGAGGTGTTGATGGTGCCCACGGCGGTATGCACATCGGTATCGATGTCGATGAGCCAGGCGGAGGCGTTGACGAACCAGCGGTCATTGATCGCCATGTCCAGGCCCACCTGACCCGCCATCCCCCAGGAGGAGTCCACGCTCACATCCGTCCCGGCCAGGGCACCGCGCCCTTCCTCGTCGAAGAAGGTGGTGTAGTTGATACCGGCCCCCACATAGGGGCGCACCTTGCTGTTGGCATCACCGAAGTAGTACTGCGCCATCAGGGTCGGCGGCAGGTGTTTGACCTTGGCGACCTCACCCAGGCCGGCAGTCGACACCGAGTGGGAGAAGGGGGTCGCGGCCAGCAGCTCGACACCCCAGTTGTCCGTCAACATGTAGGAGAGGGTCAGGCCAAGCTGCATGTTGCTGTCGATCTCCAGCTCGCCCGTCCCCAGCACGTTGTCACTGCTGGTCTGGGGAGAGACGAACGCCAGGCCACCACGGACCAGGATGTCACCGGCCTGATGTGCCATGGCGACGGGGGAAGCAAAAGCGGCTGCGATTAACAGAGGAAGGATCTTTTTCATCACATTATTCCTTTTTTGTTTTCTTTCTATGTTGCAAGCCCGAAAACTATAAAAGGATGTGAATGGCCGGTTATTGATTTAGCTCAATAGTTATCAAGAAATAGATAGATGTACACGGCAGCTTTGATTGGACAATCAAACCGCAGATGAAAATAAAAAGTCATTCAAATACATGATGATGCCTTAAATTACCGCATCAGCATGAAATGTAAAATACCAATTAAATACACCTTAAACACCTTCATATCACCTTTCAATTGTTGTTTAATTATGCCCCGGGGCGTATTTTATTAATGCGATGTAACCACGCTGTAATTTGAATTTTATGAAACCACAGACACGCAAAGACAAAATTCTCGGCATTCTTGCCGCCATCTGGGGGATAGGTTCCTTCCTCTTCATTCTGCTGGGTTTCCTGTTCGCCCTCGCCTTCCTGATGCTGACACACTGAGTCTGCCGGACGAGTCCCTCTTTTCTCCCTCTCATCCCTGGCCGGGCGCCAGATCGGTGCACCTCGCCACCGGCCAACAAAAAAGGGGCCCTGGCCCCTTTTTCTCGAGTGACGCTTATTTTTCCAGTAGAGGAGCGAGGAAGCGCGCCGTGTGGGACTCCTTGCAACGGCTCATCTCCTCAGGCGTACCCGTCACCAGAATACGGCCACCACCAGCGCCTCCTTCCGGGCCCAGATCAACGATCCAGTCCGCGGTTTTGATGACGTCCAGGTTGTGCTCGATGATAACGATGGTGTTGCCCCGATCCCGCAGTTGGTGCAGTACCTTGAGCAACTGCTGGATATCGTGGAAGTGCAGCCCCGTGGTCGGTTCGTCCAGGATGTAGAGGGTCTGGCCGGTGTCCCGCTTGGAGAGCTCCCGCGCCAGCTTGACCCGCTGCGCCTCGCCGCCAGAGAGCGTGGTAGCGGACTGACCGAGCCGGATGTAGGAGAGGCCCACGTCCATCAGGGTCTGCAGCTTGCGCGCCACCGCCGGCACCGGATCGAAGAAGGCACGGGCATCTTCCACCGTCATCTCGAGGATTTCGTGGATGTTCTTGCCCTTGTACTTCACCTCCAGGGTCTCGCGGTTGTAGCGCTTGCCCTTGCAGACGTCGCACGGCACGTAGACGTCCGGTAGGAAGTGCATCTCCACCTTGATGACCCCGTCCCCCTGGCACGCCTCGCAGCGTCCCCCCTTCACGTTGAAGGAGAAGCGGCCCGGCTGGTAGCCACGGGAACGCGCCTCCTGGGTGCCGGAGAGCAGCTCGCGGATCGGGGTGAACAGGCCGGTGTAGGTGGCCGGGTTGGAGCGCGGGGTGCGGCCGATGGGGCTCTGGTCGATATCCACCACCTTGTCCAGATGCTCCAGCCCCTCGACGCTGCGATAGGGCGCAGGCGTGGACTCGGTGGCCTTGTTCAGCTCGCGGTGGGCGATGCGGAACAGGGTGTCGTTGATCAGGGTCGACTTGCCGGAACCGGAGACGCCGGTGACGCAGGTCATCACTCCGATGGGCAGATCCAGGTTGACGTTGCGCAGGTTGTTGCCGCTCGCCCCTTTCAATTTCAGCCACTTGCCAGTGAGCGGGGTGCGCTCGGCCGGGATGGCGATCTGCTTGCGCCCGGAGAGGTAGTCACCGGTCAGGGACTCGGGGTTCGCGATGATCTCCTCCGGCGTCCCCTGGGCGACGATGGCACCGCCGTGCACACCAGCCCCCGGACCGATGTCGAGCACATGGTCGGCGAGGCGAATGGCATCCTCATCGTGCTCCACCACGATCACGGTGTTGCCGAGATCACGCAGGTGAGTCAGGGTCTTGAGCAGTCGCTCGTTGTCTCTCTGGTGCAGGCCGATGGAGGGTTCATCCAGCACGTACATGACCCCCACCAGGCCGGCACCGATCTGGCTCGCCAACCGGATGCGCTGCGCCTCGCCACCGGAGAGGGTCTCGGCGCTGCGCGACAGGCTCAGATAGTTGAGGCCGACGTTCACCAGGAAGCCGAGCCGCTCGACGATCTCCTTGAGGATCTTGTCCGCTATCTGGGCACGCTGACCGGACAGGTTCAACCCTTCGAAGAAGGCCAGGGCATCGCCGATGGATTGCTCGGCGATGGCGGGCAGGTTGCGATTGTCCACGAAGACGTGGCGGGCTTCTTCCCGCAGTCGGCTGCCACCGCAACTGGTACAGGACTTGTTGGCGATGTATTTGGCCAGCTCTTCCCGCACCGCGTTGGATTCGGTCTCCCGGTAGCGGCGCTCCATGTTGTGCAGGATCCCCTCGAACGGGTGCTTGCGCACCACCACGTCGCCGCGGTCATTCATGTAGCGGAACTCGATCTCGGTGCGCCCGGAGCCGCGCAGGATCACCTCCTGGGTCTTGAGCGGCAGATCCTCCCAGGGGGTCTCCAGGTCGAACTTGTAGTGATCGGCCAGGGATTTGAGCATCTGGAAATAGTAGAAGCTGCGCTTGTCCCAACCACGGATGGCGCCGCCGGCCAGGCTCTGGCCGGGATCATGGATGAGCTTGGCGGGATCGAAATACTGCTGCACCCCGAGACCGTCACAGGTGGGGCAGGCCCCCGCCGGGTTGTTGAAGGAGAAGATCCGGGGCTCCAGCTCCGACATGGAGTAACCGCACTCGGGGCAGGCGAAGTTGGCGGAGAAGGTCATGGGGGCAACCCCATCCTCCCCGTCCATCGGCACCACCAGCACGATGCCGCCGGAGAGAGTCAGCGCCGTCTCGAACGACTCGGCCAGACGCAGCGCCAGGTCCTCACGCACCTTGAACCGATCCACCACCACCTCGATGGTGTGCTTCTTGTGCAGCTCCAGAGTCGGAGGATCGGAGAGATCGCACACCTCGCCGTCGATACGGGCACGGATGTAGCCCTGGGCCGCCAGATTCTCCAGCAGCTTGGCGTGCTCCCCCTTGCGGTTGCGCACCACGGGGGCCAGCAGCATCAGCTTGGCGCCTTCGGGCTGGGCCAGCACCTGATCCACCATCTGGCTGATGGTCTGGGCCGCGAGCGGAATGGCGTGGGTCGGGCAGCGTGGCTCCCCGACCCGGGCGAACAGCAGCCGCAGGTAGTCGTAAATCTCGGTGATGGTGCCGACGGTCGAGCGCGGGTTGTGGGAGGTGGACTTCTGCTCGATGGAGATGGCAGGCGACAGCCCCTCGATGTGGTCCACGTCCGGCTTCTCCATCAGGGAGAGGAACTGGCGGGCATAGGCGGAGAGCGACTCCACATAGCGGCGCTGCCCCTCGGCATAGAGGGTATCGAACGCCAGGGAGGATTTGCCCGAACCGGACAGGCCGGTGACCACGATCAGCTTGTCACGTGGCAGGATCAGGTTGATGTTCTTGAGGTTGTGGGTGCGGGCACCCCGGATCACGATTTTTTCCATCTTGTTGCGCGCTCGATACGGGAACCAGAGCGGGCCAGTATGGCATAGAGACTACTGGATGAATAGACAGTCTTTCCTTCCGTGCCCCTTCCTCAGAGATACTCCTTGGCCCAGCTCACCGCCTGCAGCCGGTTCTTGACGTTCAGCTTCTTGAAGACGTTGTAGAGATGGGATTTGACGGTGTGTTCGCTCACAAACAGACTGTCGGCGATCTCGGTGTTGGAGGCCCCCGTCATCAGGTGGCGCACGATCTCCTGTTCGCGGGCGGTCAGCAGCGTCTGCTGACGCTGAGGTTGCCCGCTCCCCTTGCGGTAGTAGTCCACCAGGTCGCACAGCAGGTGGCGAGGGATCCAGTACTCCCCCTGCAACACCTTGCGGATGCCGAAGACCAGCCTGTCCAGTGTGTCCTGACGAAAGAAGAGCCCACTGGTATGGGGCCACATCAGCAGCAGCTCTTTGTTGGTGCTGGTCGGGGCATTGAGCAACACGGCACTGGCCTCGCCAAAGCGCTGGCAGATGGCATTGCTCCACAGCTCCTGCTGGGTCGACTTGAGGTAGTCCAGATCGATCAGCAGCAAGGTTTTGGGGGCGCCCTCTGCAACGTCTGGCAGGTCATTCAGCTCCCCCACCAGCAAGATGGGCAGACCAAGCTCTTCACTGAGGTGACGCTGGAAACGGGAGGCTTGTGCGTTATTTTCGGTGATCAGCACCAGGAGGGAGTCGGGCGTCATCAAGAGAACTTCCTTGCACATTCGAGTCGGGGCTTTTTGGCAAGGAAGAGTACCAATCCCCCTCCCGGCTGCAGCATTAAAAAAGTATTAGACGCATCGGTGGCTCCTTTGAAGCCCAGCAATTTTCCAGCCAATACAATTGGCTAGCACGCCCCCCCCATTTGGGGGGTCAAGCAGTGCCGGTGCGCACCATAACAGCTCCGCCCTCTTCACGCAGCCTGCCCCAGCCGCCTCCCCTTGCTGGTGGCACCTTACCTCGGGTAAGTTACTCAGGCTGTGGCGATCCATTGACGCCACAGTGGCAGGGAAGATGTGCGCTCATGCCCGTCAACTGGTACTATGGCGGCCAAACGCTGTGGCCGATCCATGACGCCTCTGCCGGCAAGCTCCGGCGCAGCCAGGACACTGAAGAGAGATGACACCCGTCCAGGGCGCGCATCTCGTTGCAAACAAACGCATTATTGAATGGGCCCAGGCATCTGGCCTGGCCGGTATACATAAGGGTGGAAGAGAGATTATGGCCAGTCGAGGCATCAACAAAGTCATTCTGATCGGTAACCTGGGGCAAGACCCGGAAGTGCGCTACATGCCGAGCGGCGGTGCCGTGACTAACATCACCCTGGCCACCTCCGATACCTGGCGCGACAAGCAGACCGGTGAGCAGAAAGAGCGCACCGAATGGCACCGTGTCGTCTTCATGGGCAAGCTGGCCGAAGTCGCCGGCGAGTACCTGAAGAAGGGCTCCCAGGTCTATGTGGAAGGCAAACTCCAGACCCGTAAATGGCAGGATCAGAGCGGCCAGGAGCGCTACACCACCGAGGTGCTGGTCGACAGCTTCACCGGTGTGATGCAGATGCTGGGTGGCCGTCCGCAGGGCGGTGGCCAGGGCATGGGCGGCCAGTCATCCCAGGGCAACTGGGGCCAGCCGCAACAGGCTGCACCGCAACAGAACATGCAACGTCCTGCTGCCCCGCAGCAGAACATGCAACCGCAAGGCGGTTACGGCCGTCCGGCCCAGCAGCCGCAATCCGCCCCGCCGGTCTACAACGAACCGCCGATGGATTTCGACGACGATATTCCGTTCTGATCCCCTGCGGCAGGCCCTGATTCATCAGGGCCTTTTTTTACCTGTTTCTGACGCATTCACCTCCCCCGACGACCATGTTGCTGCCACTTTCCCCCGCTTTACGTCCCCTTCGTCCAGGCTTGTGGCTATCATCGAGACGATTTCTCCCTTCGGGAACCTGCATGAACCACTTGAGTCGTCTGCTGTGCCTCGCCCTGCTGATGTTCGGCAGCCACCTTGCCGCGGAGCCGCTGCGGGTGGGAGTCAGTTTTGCCATTCCTCCCTATGTCATCAGCCACGAAGACAGGGGCATCGAACTCGATCTCATGCGAGAGGCCTTCGCAGGCAGCCCCCATGAGCTGCAGGTCGTCTATCTTCCCCTGGAGCGCACCTTCAGGATGCTGGAGGAAGGCAAGCTGGACGCCATCATCAACGTCAAACCCGGCATGCTGGAAAGCGCCTACCTCTCACAGCCGGTGATCACCTTCCACAACCGGGTCTTTACCCTGGCGCCGACGGCAGTCCACACAATGAAGGATTTGCAGACCCTGCGAGTCAGTGCCTTCCAGCGTGCACGGCAGATCCTGGGAACGACCTTCTCCGACATCGTCGACCAGAATCCCCGTTATGAAGAGGTGGCGAGGCAGGAGGGACAGGTACAGCGGCTCCTGCTCGGGCGCACCGATGCCGTGATCCTGGAACAACGGGTGTTCTACTACTATCTGGCGCAGTTGCTCGGGGATGACCAGGAGGGCGACCGCTATCCCAAGGACAAGGTCAGACAGCACGACCTCTTCCCCCCGACTCACTACCACTTCGCCTTTCGCGAGGCGGGCCACCGGCAATGGTTCGACAGACAGCTCGCCAAGATGAAGGCGGACGGGCGCTATGAGCGAATTTTTGCCGCCTATGGCACCACCTCTACTGCCGGAGACAAAAAAGCCAGCCCATGATGGACTGGCTTGATACCGGCTCCGGGGAGCCGCAGTGGATGGAGCGTTACTTCATCGCGCTGCCGTTTTTCAGCTCTGCTTTCTGCCGTTTGGCTTCGCGTTTCTCTTTCAGTGACATCTGCGGTTTTTTCTTGGCATCTTTGCCGTGATGCTGTTCTTTGTTGCTCATCATCAGACTCCAAAAAGGTTACCTGGACAGTTGGACGGGTGTTCCAGCATGTCAGCCGAATCGTGGATTTCAGTACGCCAACAGTGACGATCGGGGATCGCACTGGCCTCAGCATACTCCCAATCTTCCGCCGGGATCCAGCCTATCGGCAGCGCCTGTCAGCCAGGCGTTCCCGCGGCGTGCTCCCCCGGAAATGACGACCGGGCGACACTTTTGGCATCCGGGGACGGATGGTCAGCCTGTCCCCGATGGATGTGTGTTAGGGTGGGCATTCAACGATCGCAGGAGCGCGTCATGAAGAAGCTCGAAATGAAAGATCTGACCGAGGCCGAGAAAGCCGAGATTGCCCTGCTGGTGCAAAAGGCCCAGGCCAATGCCGATCACACCCTGACCAACGGGGAGCGCAACAAGATCCGCGAGGCAGGACGCCAGAAGATCGCCGCCGATCGCGCCCAGGCCGCCAAGGCGGCATCCGCACTGGCGCGGGAGAAAGCCAAGGAGCGAGCCAGCGCCCAAGTGCTGCCTGACACCTTCAGCTGGTCCGATTCCGTCAGCAACAAATACCGTGGCAGACGGTAACGGCAGCATGAATGCACGCAGATGACGCTGCTGCATAAAAGGGGGCTGGCAGAGCGTCCTGTCATCCCCCTGAAAAGGGCAGCAGGAGGCGCCTGGCAGCTGATGCACACCCGGATAAAACGCCGATCCAGCCATCACTGACTGAAACGAATACCAAGATAAAGATTGCCATGACAGGGTGTGCGTGTTCTAATCGTTTTCGATGGTTCGGTAGTTCAGACCTGATTATGTTAGGCAGTCATCTTAAAGCAGTGATTTGTGCAGGCAGTTATCCCCGATAATTCTTGCCAGATAATTCTCCTTCTTTAGTGCTCCCCATACGTATTTCTGACGAAAAATCATGGATTGCCGCTCCGGTGGCGTTTCACTAATCACTACTCAAGGAAATTATCATGTCCAACAAAATGACTGGTACCGTAAAGTTCTTCAACGCTGAGAAAGGCTTCGGTTTCATCTCCCCGGCTGACGGCAGCAAAGACGTGTTCGTTCACTTCTCCGCCATCCAGTCCAACGGTTTCAAAACCCTGGAAGAAGGTCAGCGCGTTGAGTTCACCATCGAGCAAGGCCAGAAAGGCCCGGCTGCTGCCAACGTTACTGGCCTGTAATTCACGCCCGAGCCGCCTTCCGTTTATCGGCAGCGCCTCAGCAAGAATTGAAAAACCCGCTTCGGCGGGTTTTTTGTTGCCCGTTTCCGGGTGGCCGACCTGCTTCCCTAGCGCTACGGGCAGCAAAAAGGGCACCCTGGTGGTGCCCCATTTCCTGGTCAGGTTCCTTACAGGGGCAGGCTGATCCGCGCCTCCAGCCCCCCCTCCTGGCGATTGTGAAGGCTGAGCTCACCGCCGTGCTGGTGCACCAGGGTGCGGGCGATGGCGAGCCCCAGTCCCACGCTGCCAGACTCGGTGTTGCGGGCTTCATCCAGGCGCACGAAGGGCTTGAACACCTCCTCCAACTGACTCTCCGCAATCCCCGACCCCTGATCGCGAACCAGGATCAGCAACTCGCCGTCACCGCGCACCAACGAGACCTCGGCCCCCCCTGCGTACTTGATGGCGTTGCCGATGAGGTTTTGCAGCACCCGGCGCAGGGTGTTGGCCCGGCAGGCGTAAACCTGCTTGCCCTCGGCCAGGCAGGTGACGGGCTGGCCCATGTCGGCATAGTCGTCACACAGGCTCTCCAGCAGGCTGACCAGATCCAGCTCCCGGGTCGCCTCCTGCTGCCCCTCCTCCCGGGCAAAGCTCAGGGTCGCCGCCAGCATCTGCTCCATCTGCTGCAGGGTCTGCTGGAAGCGGTCCTTGTCTTCCCCGTCCGCCAAAAACTCGCTGCGCAGCCGCAGGCTGGTGATGGGGGTGCGCAGGTCGTGGGAGATGGCGGCCAGCATCCGGGTTCTGTCCTGCACGAAGCGATCGAGCCGGGTGTGCATCCGGTTGAAGGCCTGGATGGACTCGCGGATCTCGGTGGGCCCCTCCTCGCGCAGGGGCTCGATGTCCTCACCACGCCCCAGCCTGTCGGCGTTGGCCGCCAGTTGCTTGAGGGGACGGGTCGCCCGGCGGAACAGCCAGATCATCAGGCCGATCACCAGGCTCGCCACCAGCAGCAGGTTGAGGGTGGTCTGCCAGGACCAGCTCGCCGTCTCCTTGTCCACCAGGGAGCTGAACTGGAGCCAGCCGCCGTTGGGCAGTTCGATGGAGCCGTAGAGCCGCATGTCCTGGGGCGGCGGCATGCCGTTGCGATCCTTCATCATGCGGTTGTGGTGCTGCCAGGCCCGGCTGCGCTGGATGTCCTGCTTCAGCTCGGCGCTGATCTCCACCGCCAGGGAGGATGGATAGCCGAGCTTGGCCCGCACCAGCTTCTCGAAGCGGGGGCTGCGGTTGTCCGGCTGCAACGGCTCGTCGGCCAGACGCAGCAGCAGGGTCTCGCTGCGGCTTGCCTTGAGGATCTCGTGATAGAGGGAAGGAGGAGAGAGGGAGAGCAGGCGCACCACGGAGATGATGCGCTGCATGGCGTTGCGGCTGTTGACGTAACCGAGGGCCTCCTCCCTGTCCGAGCGGTAGATCTGGATACTGAGCAGCTGGATCAGTACCAGCCCCGCCAGGGCCACCAGCACTATCTGGCCGGTCAACCCCTTGGGCAGCAGCCTGGCGAAGACGCGCTTGATCATGTCGGCCTCACTCCTGGGTCACGTCGGCGGCGAACAGGTAACCGCCACCCCAGATGGTCTTGATGAGCTCGGGATTCTTGGGATCCCGCTCCAGCTTGCGCCGCAGCCGGCTCACCAAGGTATCGATGGCGCGATCGAAGGCCACCGCCTCCCGGCCACGGGCCAGATCCAGCAACTGATCCCGGCTCAGCACCCGCTGGGGCCGCTCCAGAAACACCTTGAGCAGATCGAACTCGGCGGTGGAGAGGCTCATCCCCACCCCCTCCTCGTCCACCAGCTCACGGCGATTGACGTCGAGCAGCCAGCGATCGAAGCGCAGATCCCGGGTCAGGGTCTCCGGCACGGGCAGGCTCTCCGCCTGGGTACGGCGCATCACCGCCTTGATGCGGGCCAGCAGCTCGCGCGGGTTGAACGGCTTGGAGAGGTAGTCGTCCGCCCCCATCTCCAGGCCGATGATGCGGTCCGTCTCCTCCCCCATGGCGGTAAGCATGATGATCGGCAGGCGGGATTTGACCCTGAGCTCGCGGCACAGGGTGAGGCCATCCTCCCCCGGCATCATCAGATCCAGCACCAGCAGGTCGAACTCCCGCTCATCCAGCAGCCGCTTCATCTCTTTACCATCGCGGGCGCAACTGACGCGCATGCCATGCTGCTCCAGAAAGCGCTTGAGCAGATCGCGGATCTCGCTGTGGTCATCGACCACCAGAATATGAGGGCTGCCTTGGTTCATCATCATCTCTCCGTTATCGGGCTGGGGCGATTATACGAAAATCAACCGGGCGGGTTGTGTCAAAGTGTGCCAGCATGCCCCTGTGCCACACTCTGCTACAAAATAGGCTTCTACTGGCAAATTTCAGACACTTCCACGGTGTTTACTGGATACCAAGGCGAAAGAGCCTCTACCCGTACACATCCGACAGGAGTTACCCATGAAAAAGCTGACCAAGACCCTGCTGACCGCCACCCTGATCCTCGGCCTGCCGCTGGGCGCCTATGCCGCCAGCGAGGCGGTCTCCACCGCGCAACCGACCCAGGCCACGGCGACCGGTTGCCCCATGGACGGTACCGGCATGATGGGCGGCAAGCATCATGGCGGCCGCCACGACAAGATGGCCCGCATGAAGAACATGACCCCGGAACAGATCCAGGCCCATCTGCAACAGCGCTACGACAAGATTGAAGATCCGGCCAAGAAGGCGGAGTTCGTGAAGAACCTTGGTCTGCGTGCCGACGGCATGATCAAGCATGCAGAGGTGATGAAGCAGTTCGCAGAAGCAAATCAGTAAGTCGAAGTGATGAAGCAGTTCGCAGAAGCAAACCAGTAAATCGAAGTAATGAAGCCGTTTGCCGAAGCAGACCAGTAAGTCGAGGTGATGAAGCAGTTCGCATAAGCAAACCAGTAAGTCGACGTAATGAAGCGGTTTGCCGAAGCAGACCCGTGATCCGGCGGGGCCCTGCCCCGACACCGGCGAAAACGACAGGGTGGCGCAAGCCACCCTTTTTTTGTCTCCACCCCCCAGTTTTTTCACCTTTTCCTGCCTGCCCACGTCATGTTATGTGAGCGATAACAAACGTTTCACTTTCGAAATAAATCATAATGGCCCTTCACACAACAGACGCGGGCACGATCCCGGACACAGTGGACAGGAGTCGTTATGGGATGGAATCTGGGCACAATCAAGGGGCGCTATACCGCCGTTTTTCTGGGCTTCATGGCGCTGGTGTGCGCCCTGACGGTGATCGGCATCCAGATCTGGATCACCCCCGCCCTGCAAAAAGCGGGGGAGGAGAACGTGGCGCTGCGGGTCGGCGAGATAGCGACCGATATCCGTGACCAGCTCAACGGGGTGCAGACCCAGTCGCGCAGCATCACCCAGCTGGTGGCACAACTGCCGAGCGAGCAGATAGATGCCCAGCTCCCGGCCCTCATCGACCAGTACGGCAACGGCATGGTCTTCGGTGGCGGCATCTGGCCCCTGCCGGACAAGCGGGAGGCGGGGCGCGCCAAGTTCAGCACCTTCTTCCACCGGGATGCGTCCAACGCCCTCATTCCCAACACCTACTGGAACTCGGCAGAGGCGCCCAACTATTTCGATCAGCCCTGGCACAAGGCCGGTCAGCAGGCGCCCCGTGGCGTCTGTGCCTGGGCCGCCGCCTACAAGGATGGCGCGAGCCAGCAGCCGAGAACCAACTGCGCCATGGGGATCTACCAGGATGGCGCCCTCTACGGGGTGTCGACCATAGACGTCACCCTGGGCTTCTTCAACGATCTGGTGGCCAAGAAAGAGCAGGAGATCGGCGGTCAGGTGATGATCATCGAGGCTGACGGCAAGATCCTGAGCCGCAACGCCCGTCTGACCGGGGATGTGGTGCTCGGCAACCTCTCCGCCCACGCCGACTATCCCTTCGCCCTCGCCATCAGCGGCCTGCTGGGCCAGGATGCGAGCAAGGGGCAGCTGCGCACCACCTTCCAGGATCAGGGTGAAGAACAGACCCTGCTGATGGAGGCCATCGAAGGGACCCCCTGGCTGCTGGCCGCCGCCCTGCCGACCCGCACCCTGACCCAGGACAGCCGGGATGTGCTCGCCACCCTGGCGAGCATCCAGCTCCCCCTGGCGGGGCTGCTGTTCGTGCTCATGGTGCTGGCCATCAGCCAGCTTGGCAGCCGCCTGCAGACCCTCAAGCTCAACATCGACGCCCTCAGCGCCGGCGACGCCGATCTGACCGCCCGCATCCAGGTCAAAGGGCATGACGAGCTGGACAACATCGCCCTGTCGGTCAACCGCTTCATCGCCTTCCTGCAACAGATGATGGTGCAGGTGACCGCCGCCACCGACCTCATCACCCGCGAGCTGGCCCAGCTCGATCAACAGACCGGGCAGGCTAGGCGGATCCTGGGAGAACACGCCAGCGAAACCGATCAGGTCGTCACCGCCCTCAACGAACTCAGCTCCACCGCCGACAGCGTTGCCCGCCACGCCAACGACTCCGCCAGCTTCACCGAGGCCGCCAACGGTCAGGCGGCCAGCTCCCGCAAGGTGGTGGGGTCAGCCTCCGCCAGCGTGGTGGCCCTCATCGACGAGGTGGATCTCGCCGCCGCCAAGGTGCTGGAGATGCAGGAAGATGCCCAGCAGATCGGCAGCGTACTCGGGGTGATCGGCGGCATTGCCGCCCAGACCAACCTGCTGGCGCTCAACGCCGCCATCGAGGCGGCCCGGGCCGGTGAACAGGGCCGGGGCTTCGCGGTGGTGGCCGACGAGGTGCGTGCCCTCGCGGCACGCACCCAGAACAGCACCGCCGAAGTGGGCAGCATGTTGTCACGGCTCACCCAGGGGGTCGCCGAGGCCGTGGTCGCCATGGAGCAGACCAAGCGCAGTTGCCAGGCGGCGGCCGACACCACGGGGCAGGTCACCGGCGGCCTCGACACCATGGCCGACGCCGTGGTGCAGATCCACGATCTCAGCAGCCAGATCGCCACCGCTGCCGAGGAGCAGAGCCGGGTGACCGAGGAGATCAACCGCAACATGGTGAGCATTCGCGACATGCTGAACCTCCTGGTGGAGAACGGCGGCAACACGGAGCAGAGCGCCGCCACCCTGCTGGGGTCCAACCGCCAGTTGCTGGCACTGGTGCACCGCTTCAAGGTGTGAGCCTGAACGCCAGGCAGCAAAAAGGGGCCCGCGGGCCCCTTTTTCATTCACTTTGCCAGGACTCAGGCCTTGTTGGCCAGGTTCAGGGTCTTCACGGTCTCGCCTTCGAACTTGATGACCACGTTCTTCTGGGCCACTTCGGAGTCTTTCAGCAGGGACTTGGTGGTCTCGGCCAGCAGCGGGGAGGCCTTGTTCAGAGCGTCCAGGTCATAGGTCCACACTTCCAGACCGGCGTCGGTCTTGGTGCTGGCCGGGGCGCCCAGCTTGTCCTTGATGGCCTGCTTGTTGGAGCCGCCTTCCTTGATGTCCAGGGCCTTCTTGATCGCTTCGTTGGAAGCGGTGTCCATGGCGTTGCCAGCCATCTCTTTGGCGGTGCTGGTGACGCTGCTGGTCACGGTGTCGGTCAGGGAATCCATCAGGCCGGCGTGGGCAACCAGAGGCAGGGCGGTCAGGGCAATCAGCAAGGACTTTTTCATGAAGATACATCTCGCAAGAATGAAAAGAGCGCGCATGAAACCAGCGGGATGAATTGGAGTCAAGAAAATCCCTTGGTCAAGCCGTATTCGGGGGGGAAAAGCCCCGTAGCGGCTCCGACCAGTGCCCTTATCAGCCGCTGAGCTGGTCCTTGCCCGCCAGCTTGGCCCGGTAGAGCGCCCTGTCGACCCGTGCCATCAGGTGGGACACCTGCTCGTCGGGGTCGGACTCCACCAACCCGAAACTCAAGGTCACGGGCTCGATCCCCTTGACCCTGGCATGGCTCAGGCGCTGCCTCAGCTTTTCGGCCACCACCCGGGCGTCGGGCAACCGGGTATTGGGAAGCACCAGCATGAACTCGTCACCCCCCCAGCGGGCCAGCAGATCGATCTCGCGGATGCAGCCCCGGGTCAGCTGCACGATATCGATCAGGGTCTGGTCCCCCACCCCGTGGCCATGGCGATCGTTGATCTGCTTGAAGTCGTCCACGTCCATGGCGATCACGGCAAAGGGCTCCTTGAAGCGCTTGGCGCGCTCATGCTCCAGCCGCACCGCCTGCTCCAGCCGATAGCGGCTGGCCGCGCCGGTCAGGGAATCCGTCTCCGCCAGGCGGCGGTTCTCCTCCACCTGAAACTGCAATGCCTGGTTGAGCCGCTCCAGTTCGGCGGTACGCTGCGCCACCTGCTGCTCCAGGGTGCGGTTTTGCAGCTCCAGCCTGGCGTAGAGTTCCCGCTGGGCGTGGATGTTGCGGTGTGCCCCCACCATCCTGGCGACACTGCCGTCGGGGTTGCGTGCGACGATGCGGCCGCAATCCGCCACCCAGAGGTAGTCACCGTTACGGCAACGGCAGCGGTATTCGGCCCGGTAGTCCGCCGCCCGCCCGCTCAGGCAGGCATCGAAGCTCTCCATGACCTGCGCCAGATCGTCCGGGTGGATCAGGTTCTCCCAGGTGAAGACGGTGTTGTCGAGGGAGTGGGGCTCATACCCCAGCATCTGATACCAGCCGGGATAGCGATGGACATAGCCGGTGTTGGCATTCCAGTCCCAGAGACCGTCGCTCACGACCTCCAGCATGCCGCTCATCACGGCCTCGTCGAGGGCCGGTAGCCTTGTCATCTCATTGTCATGCAGCATGAAAACCTTCCTTGTTCTGCTACTCGGCGCCACGGATCCGCTTGTTGACCTGGCGGGAAAACCGGGCCTGCCGGTCGAGCCTTCAAGGGGGCGACTGGCCTCGACACCCCGTCATGACGGGTTATCGGCCAGGTTGCCCTCTTGTTGAACAACAGTAGCAGCCCGCACACTTTCGAGTCTTGCGCGCCGTCACGCTCCCTTCCGTTCTTCTGCCGGCCAGATTGCACCACGGCGGTGCACACCTTTGGCGCAGCCCTGCCCATATTGGGCAAGCCTCGCTGACCAGGGCTGCGATTAATAAGTAAGTGCATGAATAAAAAGAAAAATACTTTTTTGGCGCAATATTTGCCTTTATCTGGGTGAACCACAAGGATTGGGGATATTGCATGAAATTAATCACCGCCATCATCAAGCCGTTCAAACTCGACGACGTGCGCGAAGCCATCGCCAACCTCGGCGTCGAGGGGCTGACGGTTTCCGAGGTCAAGGGGTTTGGCCGCCAGAAGGGGCACACCGAGCTGTACCGGGGTGCCGAATACCAGGTGGATTTCCTGCCCAAGGTAAAGCTGGAGATAGCCACCCTGGCCGACAACGTCGAGCAGATCATCGAAGCCATCAGCAAGGCCGCCCACACCGGCAAGATAGGTGACGGCAAGATCTTCGTTTATGACCTGCAGGCCGCCGTGCGCATCCGCACCGGCGAGACCGACGCAGACGCCCTTTGATACGACTGGAACTGAGGAATACGACATGGAAGAGTTGATCACATCCGTCAGCGAGCTGCGCTATGCACTCGACACCTTCTACCTGCTGATCTCCGGCGTGCTGGTCATGTGGATGGCCGCCGGGTTCGCCATGCTCGAAGCCGGCCTGGTCCGTGCCAAAAACACCACCGAGATCCTGACCAAGAACATCCTGCTCTATGCCATCGCCTGCATCATGTTCCTGCTGGTCGGCTACAACATCATGTACGTGGACAACAGCGCTGGCGGCTGGCTGCCGAGCTTTGGCAGCCTGATGGGCAGCCAGGCGGACGACGCGGGCCACTCCCTGCACTCCGACTTCTTCTTCCAGGTGGTGTTCGTCGCCACCGCCACCTCCATCATCTCAGGTGCGGTGGCAGAGCGGATGAAGCTCTGGTCCTTCCTGCTGTTCTGCGTGGTGATGACCGGCTTCATCTACCCCGTGGAAGGCTACTGGAGCTGGGGCGGCGGCTTCCTGAAGGAGGCGGGCTTCTCCGACTTCGCAGGCTCCGGCATCGTCCACATGGCGGGCGCTGCCGCTGCCCTGGCCGCCGTGCTGCTGCTCGGCCCCCGTCGCGGCAAATATGGCAAGCAAGGGGAGATCTACCCCATCCCCGGCTCCAACCTGCCGCTCGCGACCCTGGGCACCCTGATCCTCTGGATGGGCTGGTTCGGCTTCAACGGTGGCTCCCAACTGGCGCTCTCCAGCGCCGCTGATGCCACCGCCATCGGCACCGTGTTCGTCAACACCAACGCCGCCGCGGCCGCCGGTGTGGTCGGCGCCCTGCTGGTCAGCAAGCTCACCTGGGGCAAGGCGGATCTCACCATGATCCTCAACGGCGCCCTCGGCGGTCTGGTCGCCATCACCGCCGACCCGGCCTCCCCCAGCCCGCTGTTCGCCAGCCTGATCGGCGCCCTGGCCGGCGCCCTGGTGGTCTACGCCATCGTCGCCTTCGATCGCCTGAAGATCGATGATCCGGTCGGCGCCATCTCGGTACACGGCGTCTGCGGCCTGTTCGGCCTGATGGTGGTGCCCTTCTCCAACACGAGCGCCACCTTCGGTACCCAGTTGCTGGGTGCTGCCACCATCTTCGGCTGGGTCTTTGTCGTCTCCCTCGTGGTCTGGAGCCTGCTCAAGGCCACCATGGGCCTGCGGGTCAGCGAAGAGGAAGAGATGATGGGTGTGGATGTCCACGAGTGCGGCATCGATGCCTACCCCGAGTTCGTCAGCGTCAAATCCAGCATCTAAGCACGCCATCTGCTTGCGGGGCCCGGGGGACACCTCGGGCCCCGTTTTTTTGGGCGCCCTCAGCGCCCCTTGAAGGCGGGGTGATGCAATCGGCGATAGTGACTGGGCGCCAGCCCATGCTGGCGCTTGAAGGCGGTGGAGAAGTGGTATTCGTTCTTGAAGCCGCACTGCTCGGCCAACTGCTTCACCGGGTCGGCCCGGCTCGCCAGCAAGAGCGCCGCCCGCTGCAACCGCAACCGTTGCAGCAGCGCCATGGGCGCCAGCGCGAAATGCTGCTGACAGAGTCGATGGAGCTGACGCTCGGAGAAGTGCAGGGCGCCGGCCATGCGGGCTATGTCCCAAGGCTCGGTCAGCGCCTCTTTGAGCAGCAATTCGAGGCGCAGCGCCAGCCGCTCGCCGCGGCTCTGTCCCTCTCCCTTTTGCAGCAGGCGGCGCAGGTAGAAACCGAGCTGCTCCACCAGCAGAGCGCTGAGCAGCGGGTCCTGATGGCGCTCCTGCTCCGCATAGAGGTTCTCGATCGTGCGCAGCAGGGTGGCCTGCTGGGAGGTGCAGCCGAGCCGGGGGTGGCTGGCGAAGGCATCCCAGGGGGAATCCTTGTGCAACAGCAGCCACACCAGCTCCCACTCACCACCCTTATTCACCTGCTGGTTCAACGTCTCATTAAGCTGCTCACTCAACTGCTCACTAAGCTGGTAGCAGAGCGGCTCCCCGGCCGGGATCAGCGCCCACTCCCCGACCTGCAACCGCTCGAAGCGATCGCCGATCAGCACCTCTCCCTCGCCCCCCAGAGTCAGCAGAAAACAGTGCACATCGGCAAAGCGGCGGGAAATGCGATAACGGGTCTTGAGACGGGAATAGCCCGCCAGCCATACCTGCTCCTGTGCGAGGGCCGGCAGCAGGCTGTCGCAGCAGATCTGCTCGCGGCAGTCGAGGGAAACGTCAATGACTTCAAGATTGGCAGTTTCAGACATCATCAGGACGGGCTCAGCCATGTCGAAGGGACAGGCCACAGCATAGCATCAAGGGCATCGAGTCACAGGAGACCAGCCATGCACATCCATCACGTCGCCATCTGGACGCAGGATCTGGAGGCACTCAAGGCATTCTACTGCTCCCTGTTTGGCGGGCAGGCCAATGAGCGCTACCACAACCCGAGCAAACAATTCAGCTCCTACTTCGTGCGCTTCGAGGGAGGCGCCAGCCTGGAGCTGATGCACACCCCCATCCTGTTCCCGGCAGATCTCCATCTGCCGCACCCGTTGCAGGGGCTGGCCCATCTCGCCTTCTCCCTCGGCAGTGTGGATGCGGTGGACCAGATGACAGCCCGCCTCAAGCTGCTCAAGGGCGCCGAGGTGAAACACCTGGACGGCCCCCGCTGGACCGGCGACGGCTATTACGAGAGCACCTTCCTCGATCCCGAAGGCAATCGGCTGGAGCTGACTATCTAACCCAAGGGGACGGTTCGAGTGATGCCACTCTGCCAAGTAGCCGGTGAGCCATCTGCTTTGCCCCCTCCCCTTTTCAAGGGGAAGGTAGGGGTATGCCGTGCCGATTGACGGATGGGGCCATGACCCCCTCCCCACCTCCCCCTTGGCAGGGGGAGGAGCAAGCAAGCGCCCCTGGCTGGACGGATCAAATAATCGAGGTGGCAGCCACGTAGGTTCGATTAGCGAAGCGTAATCGGACAGCGGTAACGGCATTGCTCCCTTCTCCCGTTGATTAAAAAAGGAGGAGAAGAGCTGGAGATAAGGGGCAGGAAAAAGAGAGTTCGCGGTAAACGTTGGGCTTCGCTGCGCTCAGCCACAACCTACAAAAGCGGTAGGTTGGTGCTGAACCTGCGAAGCCCAACATAAGAGGTATAATCAAACCTCAAATTTTAATATAAATATACAATAGTAATGAATGGCCTTTATCATATGATTTATATTGTGCACTTCCCTAAATAACATCAGTATTTTTCGCATAAACTCCAAGAAATATATTTCATCAAATTCCTTTCTCTCTAAACCCTCTTTTTTAGGATAAATTTTTATAAGCTGTGTAGACTCTGTATACTCATACTTGTAATGCGCAATGCCATTTCTTAATCGACTGTCGACCGCTTCAATATTAACCATATAAAATGAATCATCTAAAGCTGCTAATTTGTTACCAAAATCAACGTCAGCAAACCTATCCAAAGATGAATAACCCCGAATAACTTCTTTCTTCTTGTTTAGCCTAACTTCATCACTAAACATGTTGTGATCGCCACGTTTTATTAAATTATTTATTCCAGCAACCAATGTAAGCTGACGCGAAAACACCTCAGCTAGATCCTTGTATATATTATTGCAAGTATCAAAGTCTGCACTCGAAACTCTTGCTGGCGTCAATCCAATATCATAACTGTCTATATAATCATAATATAGTGTAGGTCGTAACGGTAAATCTAAAGAAATCATCTTTGGATATAGTTTCAAACAATCATGATGCAGATTCTTCAAGAATGATTTATTAATTAACTCACTAATAAAATCACGTATTTTATCGTGTTCTGTCTCATCAAGATATTTAAGTAAGCTTGGAAATTCCGTGCTTAATTCTTTATTATGCTCATGTATCGTGAATGGTGACGACATAATCGATGTAGCTGAATACAGTGCTGCAAGTACGTCTTCTTTTTTATGTGTTCTTAATTTTACGTTTGGTATATCTATCGCGTTGCAAGCACGCTCAAAGCCTTGTATATCATTTCTAATATATTGAGTTATTAATCTTCTAAGGTCATTTTCTTTTTTATATAGTGTATTAAGAGTATTTAGACACAGACTTAAATCCCCCAAAGCCTCACGCCCAATCCTTTCCAAAACTTTAAAGAAAGTGGTCTCACCTAATTTGTAGATACCAAAATCGACGGGGAAATCAAGGTGTAAATCTATAAATGGATATTCACCTTTAAAAGGCCCATCGAAATTAAGAATCTCTTCAGCCCCCTCTAGACTTCCTGCCCCCGAACCAAGAACAAATGTAATTCGTTCCTCACAATTAGGACAAGCAAACTGGAATGGCTGAACATCTCTATTTGACATGCCAATTCTACAGTCAATAATTTCACCGCAAATATTACATTTAAACCTCTTGCCGATGTTCATTATAAATCCCCTTACAGAATGATCTGTAATTTCGTTCCTATACAAATATTTATACCAGCATTCCATTGCATCACGTTTGTAGGTTTAATTAGCCAGATCTCATCAAACACCGGTAAATCCCTTTACCGCCCCCCAATTCATCACTCCCCCAACCTCTCCGCCAACCCTGAATACCGCTCGGTCTTTTTCCGCACCGCCTGTGCCAGCAGGGCGCGATCGCCATAGAGATCAAGGCGCACCTTGGCGCGGGTGATGCCGGTATACACCAGCTCGCGGGTCAGCAGCGGGCTGGGGCTGTCGGGCAGCACCAGCACCGTATGGGCAAACTCCGAGCCCTGGGATTTGTGGATGGTCATGGCGTAGACGGTCTCATGAGGGGGCAACCGGCTGGGCAACAGCGCCCGCAGGGTGCCGTCCGGCTGCTCGAACCACACCTTGAGGCGGCCGGTGTCATCGGGCAGGCAGAGCCCCATGTCGCCGTTGTAGAGGCCGACCCCGTGGTCGTTGCGCACCACCATCACGGGGCGGCCCGCATACCAGTCGCCGTCGCGGGCGATCAGCCCCGCCTTGGCGAGGGCCAGTTCGAGCCGCTCGTTGAGCCCCGTCACCCCGAAGGGGCCGTCCCGCAGGGCGCAGAGGATCTGGAAGCCGTTGAACGCCTTGAACACCGCCGCCGGATCCTCGCCGGCCCGGGCCGCCTTGAGGTAGCTGCCATAACCGGCCACCCCCTCTGCGATCAAGGCGTTGTAAGCCTCCCCCGCCCAGGGGTGCAGGCGGATGTCGCCAAATCCTGCGCCCCAGACCGCTTCCACCGCCGCCCCGTCGCCGCTGTTGCAGGCTCGCGCCAACTGGCCGATGCCCGAATGCTGGTCAAAGCGCCAGCTCTTGGAGAGCAAACAGAGGCTGTCGCGCACGCTGGCCCCCGCCGGCGTGCCTTGCAGGCGATAGCCGGTCTGGCGGGAGAGCCAATCCGCCTGCGCGGGGCTGATGCCCTGTTCGATAAAGCTGCAGATATCCCCGAGCACGGCCCCCGCCTCCACCGAGGCGAGCTGATCCTTGTCGCCGAGCAGGATGAGGCGGGCGTGGCGGGGCAGCGCGTCCAGCAGGCGCGCCATCATGGGCAGGTCCACCATGGAGGCCTCGTCCACCACCAGCAGATCGAGGTGCAGCGGGTTGCCTCTGTGATGGCGGAACTGGCTGCGCCCGGGGATCACCCCGAGCAGCCGATGCAGGGTGCCCGCCTCGGTGGGGATGGCCTCCACCCACTCGGGGGGCAGATCCAGGGCCTGCAGGGCAGAACCGATACTCTCGGTGAGGCGCGCCGCCGCCTTGCCGGTGGGGGCCACCAGCCGGATCGCCGGGGCCTTGCCCGATTGCAACCCGGTCTCCACCAGGATGGCGAGCAGCTTGGCCACCGTCGTGGTCTTGCCGGTGCCGGGGCCGCCTGAGATCACCGCGAAGGGGCGCGCCGCCGCGGTGGCCGCCGCCAGCTTCTGACCGTTGCAGCAGAGCGCCTCGGGCACCAGGGTATCCAGCCGCTCCAGCTCGCTGGCCGCCTGGGCGCTTTTTAGCAGGGTCTCCACGGCGGGCCACTCCACCTCATGGGGGAAGACCAGATCCAGGTACTTCTCCACAAAGTGGCGGACGGAGAAATCCGGTGCGAGGCGGGCCTTGAGCAGGGCCCCGAACACCAGGCCGTAGTCGCGGGCAAAGAGGCGTGACAGGGCCGGGGCAATCTCCGGCCATTCGGCCCGTTCACTCAAGGTGCTAAGGTGGCGGGCCACCCCCAGCTCAAAGTCGTGGTAGCGGGTGAGGTAGAGGCGATCCCCCCAGAGTCGCAGGGGCCAGCGGGGGATCTCCCCCTCCTCCTGTTCGCTCCCCACCAGGGGGCTGGCCGCAAAGAGGGCGGGCCAGCTTGCAGGATCCGCGAGATCCGCCAGCAGATCCCGGCTCTGATCCGGATCCAGCCCGAAGGGACGCGAGGATCCCTGCCCGTCACCGCCCTGAGCGAGCATCGCCAGCGGCAGGCAGACATGGCCGCGCCCCAGCTCATGGCAGGCGAGCGCGGCCCCCAGCACCAGCTCGGGGCTGCCGCCAAGGTCGGCCACCAGCCTGGCAAATTGCAGGTCAAGCTGGCGGATGCGCCCCGCCAGCGCCAAGGCTTTCAGCCGCTCTATCATGGTTTCGCCCTTCATCTCGCCCCTCATGCCTCTGCCTTGTTCGATTTCTCTAAACGATGATCGTCAGATGTCACACCTTTACTAAACAACTCGTCCAGCCCCAGCACCAGTTCCCGGCTGGGCCTGGCATGGAAAATGCCCCCCTGGGGCATGCCGCGCAGGAAGAGATAGAAGACCCCGCCAAAATGCCGGTCGAAATCGTAGCCCGGCAGCCGCAAGGCGAGCAGCCGATGCAGGGCCAGCGAATAGAGCTGGTATTGCAGATCGTAGCGATGCTCGACCATGGCCCGCTCCAGGGCCGGGCGGCCGTAATCGGCGGGGCTCATGCCAAGGTGGTTCGATTTGTAGTCGAGCAGATACCAGCGCCCCTGCCACTCGAACACCAGGTCGATGAAGCCCTTGAGCATCCCCTGCACGGTGGCAAAACCGAGCGGCTTGCCGTCCCGCGACAGGGGGTCGTGCTGCTGGCAGAGTGCGGTCAGCGCCGGTGCCGTCACCCGCCCCATGGGCAGGAAGAACTCCAGCTCCACCTGTTTGCGCTCGGGGGCCAGATCCCGCAGCCGCACCGGGTCCCCAAGGCCGGTCTCAAGGGGGGTATCCAGCACCGCCTCCACCTGCTGTTGCAGCACGGGGGCCCAGCCTTCGTCGAACCCCTCCTGGGTCAGCAGGGCGGCGATGTGCTGTGCCAGCGACTCGCCCTTCGCGTGCTCGAAGTCGATGGTCTCGAACAGGCTGTGGAGCAGGGTGCCGGGACGCGCCCCCTTGGGGAAGGTGAAGATGGAAGGGGCGGGCGCCTCCTCTTCCTGCACGGTGACGGCAGCCTCGGTGGCCACCTCGTCGTCGAAGCCGGGGTTGGCCAGCACCCCCTTGCCGTGGCCGTTGCCCTGGGCCGCGAGCCCGGAGTAGGAGCTGATCCACCAGTCCCGCTCAAGCTGCCCCTGGAACGCGCGCACGCTGGGCTCCCCCGGCGTCTCCGCTTCGGCGGGCAGCGGGGCCGGGCGGGTGAGCGAGGGCTCACCGACGGCCACCCCCGGCAGGGCCTGGGCCAGGTCGGTGAGGGCGGTCGCCAGTGTCCCGGCGTCCCCCTCCTCCCCCTTTTGCAGCAGGTAGCCGATGGCGGTGCGGTGCAGGTCGGTCTTCTCCGACTTGCCCGCCCCGGAGCGCACCGGCGCCAGCCCCAGCCAGGTGGCATAGACCCCCCGGGTCAGGGCCACGTAGAGCAGGCGCAAGTCTTCGGCGAGGCGCTCCTTGTCGGCCTCGGCCAGGGACTCCTCGGCACCGGTGAGATCGAGCACGGTGCGATTGCCCGCCTCCCCCGTTTCGTGGAACAGGGGGGTGTCGGCGGCGCGGTGGCTGCAAATGAACGGCAGGAAGACCAGCGGGTACTCCAGCCCCTTGGATTTGTGGATGGTGACGATCTGCACCAGCTTGCGCTCGGACTCCAGGCGAAGTATCTGCTCCCCGTCCTGGCCGTTGGGCTGGCTCACCGCCTCCCCGAGCCAGCGCAGCAGGGCGTACTCCCCGTCCAGCTCGCCGCTCGCCTGTTGCAGTAGCTCGCCGAGATGGAGGAAGTTGGTCAGCCGCCGCTCCCCGTAGGGGCTCGCCAGCAAGGAGGCGGCGAGGTTGCGCCCGTGCATCAGGGCCCGCAGCATGGCCAGCACCCCGTGGCGATGCCAGACCGCGCGGTATCCCATGAACTCCTGCACCGCGCTTTCCCAGGCCCGCTCGTCCGAGGCCAGCGCGTCCAGGGCCCTGGCATCGAGATCGAACAGGCCGGTGGCGAGCGCCGCCCTAAGGCTTCGCTCATCGCTCGGGTTCTGGCAGGCGTGCAGGATCAGCAGGATCTCCCGCGCCTCCACCTGGGCCAGCACGCTCTCGCGGTTCGACAGATAGACGGAGGCGATGGCAAGGCGCGCCAGCTCCTGCTGCACCAGCTTGCCCTCGGCGCCGGTGCGCACCAGCACGGCGATATCCCCGGCCCTGACCGGCTCGCTGCCGAGCATCGCCTTGCCCTCCCGGGCCAGCGTGAGCAGGCGATGGATCTCCGCCGCCGTGGCGCGGGCCATCCTGCTCTGGTACTCCCCCTTGTTGAAGGTGGGCTGACCGGTGAGCTGCCAGCAGTGCAGCACGGGGGCGGTCTGCCCCTCGATCAGCAGTGCCCGGCTCTTGCCCTGCGCCTCCACCGGCAGGAAGGGGATGTCCGCCTCGTAGATGAAGGGATCCTTCGCCCGCTCGAACAGGCCGTTGACCGCCGCCACCAGGGCGCGGCTTGAGCGCCAGTTGCGCCCCAGGGTGTAGTGGGCGCTCACATTTCGCCGCGCCTGGATGTAGGTGAAGATGTCTGCGCCACGAAAGCCGTAGATGGCCTGCTTGGGGTCGCCGATCATCAGGAGCGCCGTGTCCTGGTGACCGCCGTAAAGGCGATGGAAGATGCGGTACTGCTGGGGGTCGGTATCCTGGAATTCATCGATCATGGCGACCCGGTAGGTGGCGCGGATGCGCTCGCACAGCCGCTCCCCCAGGCCCGAGCCGAGCGCCCCGTCGAGATCCCGCAGCAGATCGTCGAAGGAGAGCTGATGGGCCTGGCGCTTGCTCTCCTGCATCCGGTTGCGCACCACCACCGCCGCCCGTTGCAGGATCAGATCCCGAATGCCGGGACGGCTCGCCAGCAGGGCGTCTATCTCGCCAAAGAGCGGCAGGGTGGGCACCGTTCCCCCCTTCTTGAGGTTCTCCTCCAGCGCCTGCTGGCCGAAGCGCTCCAGCTCCTTGGGCAGGACGTAGCCGCTGGTCTCGTCCTGCGCCCAGTCGCCAATCTTGGCAAGCCACCCCTCGTAGTTCTTGCCGGTGTAACGGCTGATCTGCCCCTCGGTCTGGCGGCGGATCTCGTCCGTCTGCGCCAGCCACCCGGCTTTCACCGCCCCGATGCGGGCCATGGCGACACTGTGCCGTGCCGCCAGGGTCTCGTCCCCCGCCACCGGGCGGATCTCCAGCTCGTCGTTGTCGAGCCAGCTCCCCATCTCCCGCAGCAGGGCGGCGGGGCTCGGCCAGAGCCTTCGCACCGCCCGGGCCAGGGGCTGATCCACCGGATAGAACTCGGCGCGCCAGTAGTCACTCACCGCCTGCAGCCGGAGCCGGCTGTCGTCGGTCAAAAATTCGGTTTCAAAGAGGGCGCCCGACTCGAAGGCGTTCTGCCTGAGCATCCGCTGGCAGAAGCCGTGGATGGTGAAGACCGCCGCCTCGTCCATCTGCCGCTCTGCGGCCAGCAGGCGACGGGCCGCCAGGTCGTGATCCTCCACCTCCTTGAGCAGACCAGCTAACAATGGGTCTTTGTCTTCATCGACGACCTTACCGCGCATAAAGGCGAGGCGCGCCTCGTGGATGCGGGCGCGGATCCGCCCCCTCAGTTCGGCGGTGGCCGCCTCGGTAAAGGTCACCACCAGGATCTCGGTCACCGACAGGGGCCGCTCGTGGGCACAGGGCTGACCGGCGTCTCCCCCCTCCTCGCCTGCTTGTTCGATAACCGGGCCGTGGCCCAGCAAGAGGCGCAGATAGAGGCCCGCGATGGTATAGGTCTTGCCGGTCCCGGCGGAGGCCTCGATCAGCCGCTCGCCATAGAGGGGAAAACGCAGGGGATTGAGCGGGTTAGCCATTATTGCAACTCCTCCAGCGCCTGATGGAGCGGGGTCAGGTGTTCACGGGCCAGCCCCTGCAACTGGGCCAGCACCTCGTCATCAAGTTCCGGGAAGCAGCGGGCGACATAGACGTCCTGCCCCTCTCCCGTCACCATGTAGCCGCCGTTGAAGCGGGCAAGCGCCGCCTTGTCGGCCTCCTCCGGCTTTGCCGGATCCTTCTCGATCGCCTTGAGCCACTCCCAGGCGGTGCTCGGGAAGAAGGGCAGCGGCCGCTTCATCCCCTGGGTCCAGAGGGCCACCAGGGCCGCCAACCTGGGCCGCGCCTCGTCCGCCGCAAGCCTTGGCAGCCGCAGACTCTGTTTGGCATCGAACAGCAGGGTGTCGCCGGGGGCGCTGCTCAATGAGAGGCAAAGGTGCTGGATCCAGGCCAGCAGCAAATCCTTGCCGTTGAAGCTGCCGGGTTTGACCACCAGCGCTCGTCCCTTCTGGGTGTCTATCCAGCCCTGAAGCTGCCCCTGGGCCAGGGCGATGTCGATCTCCACAGCCTGTTTGTCCCCCGTCCAGGGGCGCAGCCGCGCCGCCAGCTTGCCCATCTCGCCGTCGATCTCCTCCAGCAGCAGGCTGCCGAACCACCCTTGCGGTAACAGGCCGGAGAGTTGCAGCCGGTGGCGACGGGCCTCGCTCTCCCCTTCGGTCAGATGGGCATCCAGCAGCAGCGCCTTGAGCTGATAGTGCTGCAGGCCGTCCAGCTCGAAGGGCTCGCTGTCTTCGATGGTCGCCTCCTCCAGCTCGAACCACACCTTGAGGCGGCGGTTGAGGAAGTACCTGGCAGGCTGGCGATAGAAGCGCAGCAGCTCCGCCAGCTCCAGCCCCTGCTCCCTGCCCCACTCCGCGGGCAGGGGCAGATCGCCGCTCTGGAAGTTGGCGGCCCCCCGCTCGGGGCTCAGGGCCGGCAGCCAGTCGGCGGCATAGGTGAAGAGACCGGAGCCGGGTTCGGGGTAAAAGTAGGCCGGGCTGTAGGGGGTGAGGGGGTGCGCCACGATCAGGTGTTCGAGCAGCCGCTGGCCCGAGGTGTCGTCGTCGAGATCTTCATCCCCCGCCAGCACGAAGCCCTGGCGCACGTAGTCGATGAGCTCCGCCAGCAGCACAGAGGGTACCTTCTCGCTGTTGTCCTGGGCGCTGAACCCCTGATAGCTGATGTAGAGCCCCTGCTGGGCACTGAGGAGCGCCTCGAGGAAGAGGTAGCGGTCGTCATCCCGGCGGGATCGGTCCCCGCGCCGCGAGGCCACTGCCATCAGATCGAAGCCCATGGGGGGCAGGGTGCGCGGGTAGACGCCGTCGTTCATGCCGAGCAGGCAGACCTGGCGGAAGGGAATGGAGCGCATCGGCATCAGGGTGCAGAAGTTGACCTGACCGGCGAGGAAGCGCTGGCTGGAGCGGGACTCCCCCAACACGCTGCCGAGGTAGTCCTGCAAGAGGTCGGCACTGATGGCCTGCTCGAAGCGGGCCTCGCCGAGCTGGGCCTGCCAGTCGGTGAGCTGGCTGCGGATGAGCTGGAGCTGGCGCTCTTCATCCTCGTCGGCGAGATAGAAGCGCTCCAGCAGCGCCAGCAGGCAGGCGTGCCATTCGGCCAGCGGCTGTGCCTGTTGCAGCCGGGGCAGAAACTCCGCCAGGGAGTCGACGAACCAGGCGAGCTTGCCGAGGATCAGCCCCTGCTGCCCCTCGATGTCCGCATAGGGCAGGATCCCCGCCACCGGCTCCCCGTCCCCCATGGCAAAGCCCAACAGCATGCGCCGCAGGCCGAACAGCCAACTGTTGCCGGACAGACGCGGCAGCGCGAAGCGCTCGGGATAGTCGTCATCCAGTCCCCAGCGGATGCCGGTCTCCTGCACCCAGCGTCGCAGCACGTTGAACTCGTCGTCGTCCAGCTCGAAGCGGCGCAGCACGGCGGGCACCTCCAGGATGGCGAGCAGCTCCCCCGCTCCGAAGCGGGCGTTCGGCAGCCTGAGCAGGGCGAGGAAACTTTGCAGCAGCGGGCTCTCCTGGCTCGCCGCCCGATCGGAGATCGCAAAGGGGATCTGGCCGCGGGCCCCGCCCCGCCCCTTGCCGCCCTCCTTGCCAAAGACAGCCTGGATGTAGGGGCCGTAGCTGTTGACGTCCGGCATCATCACCACCACGTCTTTGGGGGTGAGGGTGGGATCCTGCTCGAACAGGGCCAGCAACCGGTCGTGCAGCACCTCGAGCTCCCGCATGGGGCCGTGGCAGGCGTGGATCTGCAAAGTGCCGTCATCCAGGCTGACAGGGCTCTTGTGGTGGCTAGCATCGAGACTGAACTCGCCAGCCCCCCGTTCCGCCAGCTCCAGCACGTCTTTCTGGATGGCCCGCAGCAAGGTGACCTTGCCCTCATCGTCGCGATCCTCGATGTCGACGAAGGCCTCGATCTGCGGCACCTCCAGCTCCATCAGCTGGTGCAGGTAGTCACGCCCCAGCTTGCCCATGGAGGCGAGCAACGGATTGGCGGGGCCCTGCAGGGTCTCGAGATCCGTGCCGGGCTTGAGCTTGTTTTCGAGGCGGGCCAGGGTCTTGCGATCGAGCAAGTCCCCCCAGTAGTAGCGGCAGGGGTTGGTCACAAACAGGTGTACCTCCACCTCGGGGCGGCTGCCGAGGGCCAGCAGGGCCTCCACGTAGCGGGGCGGCAGGGCCGAGATGCCGAACACGAAGACCCGTTGCGGCAGCCTGCCCGGCAGATCCCGGGTGCGCTCCAGCTCGTGGATGAAGGCCTCGTAGAGGTTGGCGCGGTGGTAGCCGCTGGGGCTGAGGGCCAGGGTGCGGGCCACCAGCTCGCGCCAGAGCTCGGGCTGCCAATCCTGACCGCTCACTCCGGCCAGCTCCTGGCTCAATCCTTCCCCCTCTTCCCAGCGGGCGATCCAGTCCGGCCGGTAGACCAGATACTGGTCGAACAGATCCGCCACCTTCTGGCAGAGCTGCCAGAGCCGCACCTGCTCCGGCGCCGCCCCGTCACTGCTCCCCAGATAGGCCGCGAGGGGCGCAAAGGCGGGTCTGCCGAGCAGAGTGGGCAGAATGGTCATCAGGTGCCAGCTCATGGCCCCCTTGTTGTAGGGGCTCTGGCGGGGCACGTCTGCCAGCACCCGGGTGAACATCTCCCAGATGAAACTCGCGGGCAGGGGAAAGTCGATGTTGGCGGCGATGCCGAACGCCTTGGCCAGCTCCAGCTTGAGCCACTGGGCCATGCCGGGACTCTGCACCAGGATCTGCTCCCGATCGAAGGGGTGGGAGAGCGGAGCCTGCCGGATGCGGCTCACCAGCAGCTCCTTGAGCAGATCCAGCTGATTGGAGTGGTAGAGGGTAAACATGGACGACTCCCGCCAATTTCATGAAGAGGGGGTGCGCGGGGGGACACTCTCTGGCATTCCCGTCACGGCACGCGAATCGGGATTGTCGGGGATCGGGGGATAAGATGCAAAAGGCACTTGTGGCGTCCGGACTGCGCGCCGTCACACCGATGACATCCCTGGGAAGCGGGCACAAAAAAGCCGGTGCAGGGCACCGGCCAAAAGGCGTTGGAAAACTTGAAACGTCAGGGTATTACCAGTGCTTGCCGAGGCGGGCATCCAGGCTGAAAGCCCCTGCACCGGCCGCCGCCAGGGCCAGGAAACCACCGGCCACGGAGACGTTCTTCATGAACATCAGCATCTGCATCTGCTCGGCAGGCTGATAGTGGAAGATGAAGGCGGCCATCAGGGTGAAACCGGCCAGCAGCACGGAGAGGCTGCGGGTAAACAGGCCCAGCATGATGGCAAGACCGCCACCCAGCTCCAGCAGGATCACCAGGGGCAGCATGAACCCGGGCACGCCCATGGCTTCCATGTAACCCTGGGTACCGGCGTAACCGCCGATCTTGCCCCAGCCAGCCATCACGAACATCAGCGCCAGCAGTACACGACCCACCAGCAGTGCCACATCTTTCATCTTGTCCATCGTCATATTCCTTTGCTTACCATCATGGTATTTACAGTGTAAAAGCTAATTGTTAACTCATTCATTTCGCCAAGATTTTTCTATCAAGGCAGGTCAAACAGCAGGGCTTCACTCCCCTTGGAGGCGGTGAGCACCCAGCTCGACTCGTCGCGGCTGAGCAGCCCGTCGCCGGGTCGGGCAGCCAGACCGTTGCCGGTCAGCTCCCCTGAAATCATGTGCAGGTAACCATGACGCCCTTGCAATGCCCACTCGAGGGTCTCCCCTTCGGCAAGCTGCAGCCGCCATACGCGGGCCTGCTGGCGGATCCTGAAGGATCCCGCCTCGCCGTCCGGTGACGCCACCAGCGTCATCCCGGGCTTGTTTTCAATCTTCTTCTGCTGATAACCCGGGGTCGTGCCGTGTTCATTCGGCTCGATCCAGATTTGCAGCAGGGAGAGCGGCTCGGTCTGCGAGGGGTTGTACTCGCTGTGCCGGATGCCGGACCCTGCGCTCATCAGCTGGAAATCCCCCGCCGGGATCTGCTCGGCGTGGCCGAGGCTGTCCTTGTGCTCTATGGTGCCTTGCAGCACGCAGGTGAGGATCTCCATGTTGGCGTGAGGGTGGGTCGCGAAACCGCCACCCGGCGCCACCCGATCCTGATTGATGACCCGCAGGGCAGAGTGTCCCATCCATTCCGGGTCATAGTAGTGACCGAAGGAGAAGCTGTGACGGGCATCCAGCCAGCCAAAGTTGGCCTTGCCCCGTGCTTCTGCGGCTCTCAATTTCATCATGGTGTGCTCCTCACTGACCAAGTTGGTTCATTAACGCTGGCGACCGTCACCCAGACCGAAGGGAATACGGTAGCTGCTGCTTTCGTTGCCCAGGCTCACCGTCAGCTTGCCCTGGGTGCGGCTCGGGATGGCGACCTGCTGGGTGCCGATCAGGTTGGCGTGGACGGAAGCCAGCAGATCACCGGACTCGTCGCGCACCTCCAGCATGGGGTTGGCCTTGCCGTCCACCGCGGCGGTGGCGCTCCAGTTGACGAACAGCACGCCCGGGGCGGCATTGAAGTCAGCGGGAACGGAAGCCTGGGCGGCACCTGCGGTCATCAGGCCTGCAACGGCCAGCATCTTGATTACGTTTTTCATGTTCATTCACTCTCTTGGGTTCTATGTCATTGCCAAGGCCCCTTGGGCCCGAATCAATGCATCCATGCAAGAGATCATTCAAATACTATGTTGTTCTTTTGCTGACATCAGACATCGTGTTTGGGGATGTCTCAGCCCGGAACTACCTTTTATTTGGCTGCCAGGCGTTCCTGCCTAAGCGTTGATTGAATATTAAAGTGACTTCCCCTAAGTTGTTAGCGAGATAATCTGGTAAACACATTCAAAAAAATTGAAGGTTGGATATGGCCAAGGAATCGAACAAGGAGCGGGCGCTGACCCTGGAGGCGATCCGGGTGCTGGACGCCATCGACCGTCGTGGCAGCTTCGCGGCGGCGGCCGACGAGCTGGGCAAGGTGCCTTCGGCGCTGAGCTACACGGTACAAAAGCTGGAAGACGAGCTGGACGCCATGCTGTTCGACCGCAGCGGCCACAGGACCAAGTTCACCCCGGCGGGCCGCATGCTGCTGGAGCGGGGCCGGGTGCTGCTGGAGGCGGCCGAGCACCTGGTGGGGGAGACCCGGGCCCTCTCCCGTGGCTGGGAGACCGACATCACCATCGCCGTCGATGCCTTGATGCCGGTACAGGCTCTCTACCCCCTGGTGGATCGGCTGGCCGAACAGACCGATACCCGGCTGAGGTTTCGCGCCGAGGTGCTGGCGGGCAGTTGGGAGTGCCTGGAAGATGGCCGCGCCGACCTGCTCATCTCCTCTCTCAATGCCGATATCGCCATGACCGGCATCAAGCACCAGGTGCTCAGAGAGGAGGTGATGCTCTACGTCGCCCACCCCGATCACCCCCTGCATCAGGAACCCGAGCCCCTGGCGGACGAGACCCTGCGCCGCTATCGCGCCATCGCGGTGGCCGACACGGCACTGCGCAAGCCGGTGCTCACCTACCGCCTGCTCGACAAGCAGCCGCGCCTGACCGTCAGCACCATGGGGGAGAAGCGGGACGCCCTGCTGGCGGGGCTCGGCATCGGCACCATGCCGCAACGCTGGATTGAAGAGGACATCAAGGCGGGCAGACTCAAGGTGATCAGTCCCGAATATCGCCACCAGATCCAGGTCGTGCTGGCCTGGCGGCGGGACACCATGGGCAAGGCCAAGAGCTGGCTGGTGCGGGAGATCCCCAAGCTGTTTGCCGGTCAGGGGGAATAAAGGACTGCCTTCCGGGGTCGGTGGCGCAGGAAGTACCAAAACTGCGCCCCATTCTTGACGACGGGCTCAGATTCGGAGAAAAGAAAAAAAGCGGACCTCTTGCGAGTTCCGCTCAATGCCAGGAAAGAATAAAACCTTGCGGTTAAAAAAACCCTTAAATTGGAAGCAAACAATCGTTTTCTCAACCAGGAAGGTATTGAATCCGATTCGTGTTGAATTATGTGCGATGTAATATGCATCACCAGCAAAATGTTGAAAGGTTGAAGGATATGCACCACCGAGTGTCATTTTCTGCCACCTTGCACCACAACTGGTCAGGCCATTTCCGCCATTATCACCGGGTTACCCTCCTCTGGTTTTTCTAGGTGTCAAAATTTGAGCCCAATACAGACAAACCACTCAATTCCTGACACGACTAAAAATGCAGATAAAGGAATAGTTGCATGACCTACAGCCAGACACTGGCCAATCACATCCTCGACACCCTGAAGAAAACCCTGACCGACAAGGGGATCCGCTATCAGACCCTGGCAGAAGCCATGGGGGTTTCCATCGCCACCGTGAAGCGCATGATGAACAAGCCCTCCCTGCCGTTCGACACTCTGCTGGAGATCTGCCATCTGGTGGGACTCTCCTTCGAAGAGCTGCTGGACCGGACCCAGGATGCCCAGAGCCGCCGGGCCGTCTTCACCCAGGAGCAGGACGAGGCGTTTCACAAGGAGCCGGGGCTCTATGCCTTTCTCGCCAACATCTTCTGGCGCGACAAGACCCTTATCGATCTCAAGCGGGAGTACGGCCTGACCGATGCCTCCTGCTACCTCTATCTGCGCAAGCTGGAGAAACTCGGCATCCTGCAGCTTGGCATCGACAACAGCTACCACTTCCTCATCAGCGAGCGCATCAGCTTCGAGCAGCACAGCCGTTTCGCCCGCCAGCAGGCGCGCCAGGCCATGTCGGTGCTGGGGGACTATCTGGTGGAGAACATGCACAGGCCCAACAACTACATGGCGCTGTGCCAGCTCCATCTGGGGGAGAGCGAGGCCATGGCGCTGATCGATCGCATGAAGGAGTACTGGCATCAGGAGCTCAAGCTCAACCGCCCCGCCATCGGCCAGCGGGAGGGCAGCAAGACCTACACCATGTCGCTGCAACTGGCGGACTGCGGCTACCAGAGCTTCGACGATCTGATCCCCAACATCGACAACTGATCCCGGTGGATCCTGCGGGATCCGCCATGTCAGCGCCAGAACGCCGCTACTCTGCCAGTTGCACCTGCCGCGCGCCCATGGCGAGCGGTTGCAGTGCCCGGGTATCCAGGCAGATGCGGATGGCGTCCGGTCGCCAGTGCTCGATGTCGCAATCCACCAGCTTCCCCTCCTCGTCATGATTGACCCGCACCAAGCGCAGCACGGCGCTCCCCTGGGCCAGGTTGAGGGCGCGGGCTATCTCTCCCCGGGCCGCCGAGGGGGTGATCTCGAGGCTCGCCCAGCCCTGGCCTATGCCATAGCGCTGCCGGTAAAGCTCGGTGAGGGAGCTGGCCAGAGGAGCGCTGGCGATGTCGGGGAAACGGCTCGCCAGCAGGTGATGGCTGACGTGGAGCACGGGGCGACCGTCGATCAGCCGCTGGCGGCGGATCTCGTAGAGCGGCGTAAAGGGTTCCAGACCCATCCAGCGGCACAACTCGCTGCTGGCAAGCTGGTTGCCATGAGCCAGCACCCGGGTCTCGGCGGTGCGCTGCTGCTCGCCAATCCACTGGTGAAAGTGGGTGTGGATGGCGGGATCGTAGGTGAGGCGAGGCGGCGCCACGAACCAGCCGCGCCGCTCGGCCCGGTAGATGAGGCCGTCCGCCTCGAGGCTGGAGAGTGCCTCCTTGATGGTGATGCGGGTGGTGGCGAATCGCTCGCTCAGGGCCCGTTCGGCGGGCAGCTGCTGCCCCGCCGCCAGGTGTCCGCTGCCGATATAGCGGCGCAGGGTCCGGCAAATCTGTTCACACTTGGAGGGTGTGCGGCCATCGGCCATCCCCTGTTCACTCAATCGCTCTGTCACTGTCACATCCCTGTCGGTCATTCGGATTTGCACACCACTGGAGTAGACCAGAGGTTGTCGACCCCGAGTTGTACCCCCTCGGGATGACAGCGCCATGACAGGGCGATTGTCACGAAACTGCCATCAAAGCGCCCCGCCACCGTCATATTTCCCCTCTAGCATCCCTCTCGAACCTTAACTGACCTAGTCCAGAGGGATGGGATGATGAAAAGCGTGATCGCAAGTGCACTGGCCCTGGTGGCCATCAGTCAACCGCTGTTTGCCGCCGAGAACATCGCGGATCTCGAAAAAGCCGCCCGCGGTGAAGGCCAGCTCCAGAGCGTCGGCATGCCGGACAGCTGGGCCAACTGGAAGGATACCTGGCAACAGCTCGGCAGCATCTACGGCATCAAGCATCAGGATACCGACATGAGCTCCGCCCAGGAGATCGCCAAGTTCGCCGCCGAGAAGGCCAACGCCACCGCCGACATCGGTGACGTGGGCGGCGCCTTCGGCCCGGTGGCGGTCAAGCAGGGTGTCACCCAGCCCTACAAACCCTCCACCTGGGCCGACATTCCCAACTGGGCCAAGGATGCGGATGGCCACTGGATGCTGGCCTATACCGGCACCATCGCCTTCCTGATCAACAAGGATCTGGTCAAGGCCGCCCCCACCAGCTGGCAATCCCTGCTGGGTGGCGACTACAAGGTGACCCTGGGTGACGTGGGCGTCGCCTCCCAGGCCAACAACGGCGTGCTGGCGGCGGCCTATGCCACCGGCGGCAGCGAGAAGAATCTGAAACCCGCCCTGGAGTTGTTCGGCAAGCTGGCCAAGCAGGGCCGTCTGTCGCTGAACGACCCGACCATCGCCAACATCGAGAAAGGCGAAGTGGAAGTGGGGGTGCTGTGGGACTTCAACGCCCTCAACTACCGCGACCAGATCGACCCCAAGAAGTTTGATGTGGTGATCCCGAGCGACGGCTCCGTCATCGCCGGCTACACCACCATCATCAACAAGTGGGCCAAGAACCCCAACGCCGCCAAGCTGGCGCGGGAATACATCCTCTCCGATGCAGGTCAAATCAACCTGGCCCGTGGCTACGCCCGCCCCATTCGCAGCAACGTGACCTTGCCGGATGACGTCAAGGCCAAGCTGCTGCCGACCGAGCAGTATGCCAACGCCAAGCCGGTGCAGGATCACGCCGCCTGGGAGCAGAGCTCCAAGGCCCTGCCGCGCCAGTGGCAGGAAACCGTCATGATCAACATGCAGTAAGGAGTGGCCAGTGCAACACAAGGTGATAGTGGTACTTGTGGATGGCCTGGCAGCAGAGGTAGCCCATTGCATGGGCTACCTCTGTGGCATGGTGGAGGCAGAGCGCGGCCTGCATACGACCCTGAGTGCCGCCCTGCCCTCCCTCTCCCGCCCTCTCTACGAGTGCATCCTGACCGGCGTGCCGCCGGTGGCGAGCGGCATCACCCACAACGGGGTGACGCGCCTGAGCCGGCATGACTCCATCTTCCATCTGGCCCGGGCCGCGGGCAAACGCACCGCAGCGGCGGCCTACCACTGGGTGAGCGAGCTCTACAACCAGAGCCCCTGGCTGGCGGCCCGCGATCGCTTCACTCACGATGAGCAACTGCCCATCCAGCACGGCTGCTTCTACTGGGATGACGGCTACCCCGACAGCCACCTGCTGATGGACGGCGAGTGGCTGCGCAGCCAGTACGACCCCGATTTTCTGCTGATCCACCCCATGGGGGTGGACGATGCGGGCCACCAGTTCGGCCTCCATTCCCGCCAGTACCGCAATCAGGCTCGCCGCATGGACAGCCTGCTTGCCGACCTGCTGCCCCAGTGGCTGGCAGAGGGGTATCAGGTGATGATCACCTCGGATCACGGCATGAACAACGATCTCAGCCATGGCGGCACCCTGGCCGAGGAGCGCACTGTGCCACTCTGGCTCTTTGGCGATGCGTTCGTCGAGCGCTGGCCGGATGGGGTGGCGATCGCCCAGACCCAGCTCTGCGCCCTGATGGCGGATCTGCTGGGAGTTCCCCACGACAAGCCGGCAGCCCCCCCGCTGCTCAAGGCGGCCTTTATGCGCGAGGTGCACTGATGATGCCTGCCACCACCGAGATCCTCGCGGATCAACAGGTGAAGCCACGCCGGGTGCGCCGCCACTGGCTGCCCGTTCTGGTGCTGCTGCCCTTTGTCCTCTTGATGATCCTGTTCCAGCTCGCCCCCATGGTGTGGGTGCTGGTGGGCAGCGTCCAGACCCCTGATGGCTGGGGTCTCGACCACTACCGGGAGATTTTGAGCTCCCCCTTCTACCTGCAATCCTTCGGCAACTCGTTGCGCATTGCCGGCATCGCCAGCCTGGCGGGGCTCGCCATCGGCACCCTCGGGGCGGCGGCGCTGCGCCACAGCGGCGAGCGGGTCAAGCGGGTGCTGCTGGCCTTCGTCACCATGACCGGCAACTTCAGCGGCGTGCCGCTGGCGTTCGCCTTCATCATCGTGCTCGGCATCAATGGCGCGGTGACCCTGCTGCTCAAATCCTGGGGCCTCATCGATGGCTTCAACCTCTATTCGGGCAGCGGTCTTATCCTGATTTACACCTACTTCCAGATCCCCCTCGCCCTGCTGCTGCTCTACCCGGCGTTCGACGCCCTGCAGGAGGAGTGGCCCCAGGCCGCCGCCCTGCTGGGTGCGAGCAGGGGGCAGTATGTGTGGCACGTGGCGCTGCCGGTGCTGACGCCCGCCTTGCTCGGCACCCTGATCATCCTGTTTGCCAACGCGGTGGGAGCCTATGCCTCCGCCTATGCCCTCACCACCGGCAACTTCAATCTGGTGACCATCCGGGTGGCCAGTCTGGTCTCCGGCGACATCTTCCTCGAGCCCAACCTGGCGGCGGCACTGGCGGTGATCCTGATGGTATTGCTGGGGGTGGTGACGGCCGCCAACCAGTGGCTGCTGAAAAAGAGCTATGTGAACAAGGGGCAATCCCATGCATGATTTGACGCCGCGCTGGCCCAGATGGGTGCTGGGGGCGCTGGTCGCCACCCTGCTGCTGCCGCTGCTGGCCACCTTTCTCTACTCCATCTCCACCCGCTGGGGGGCGACCCTGCTGCCGGATGGCTTCACCCTCGACTGGTATCTCAAGCTGTGGGGCGACCCGCGCTTTCTGGCGGCCTTTGGCCGAAGCCTCTTGGTCTGCTTCGCCACCCTGCTGCTGGGGACCCTGGTGCTGGTGCCCACCGTGCTGGTGGTGGCCTACTACTTCCCCAGACTGGATCCCTGGATGAACCTCTTGATCCTGCTCCCCTTCGCGGTGCCGCCCGTGGTCTCCTCGGTGGGCTTGCTGCAGATTTACGCCGACGGCATCCTGCCCATCATCGGCACCCCCTGGATCCTGATCGGCACCTGGTTCACCGTGGTGCTCCCCTTCATGTACCGGGCGCTGGCCAACAGCCTGCAGGGGGTGCCGCTGAAAGATCTGATGGATGCCGCCCACCTGCTGGGGGCGAGCAGCGCCCGCGCCTTCCTGCTGGTGGTGATCCCCTGCCTGCGCAAGGGGCTGCTGGCAGCGCTGTTTCTCTCCCTCTCCTTCCTGCTCGGGGAGTTCGTGTTTGCCAACATGCTGGTGGGCACCCGTTACGAAACCCTGCAGGTCTACCTCTACAACATGCGTGCCACCTCGGGCCACTTCACCAGCGCCCTGGTGATGAGCTACTTCCTGCTGACCCTGCTGCTCACCTGGGCAGCCAACAGATTTCATCGGTGAATCAACATGTTCCATCTAGAAGTGAATCAACTGCACAAATCCTACGGCGACACCAAGGTGTTCGAGGGGATTGAATTCGGCATCCGCAAGGGGGAGCTGGTGACCCTGCTCGGCCCCTCCGGCTGCGGCAAATCCACCCTGCTGCGGGCCCTGGCCGGGCTCACCCCGGTGGATGGCGGTCAGGTGCGGGTGGCCGGTGAGGACATTACCTGGCAGGAACCCCAGAAGCGGGGCATCGGCATGGTGTTCCAGAGCTATGCGCTGTTTCCCAACATGACGGTGTGGGACAACGTCGCCTTCGGCCTCCAGATGAAGCCCCAGCCGGGGCGGGATCTCGCCGCCAGCGTGCAGGAGGCGCTGGCGCTGGTGGAGCTGACCGGCTTCGAGCGCCGCTATCCAAGCGAACTCTCCGGCGGCCAGCGCCAGCGGGTAGCGCTGGCTCGGGCGCTGGTGGTGCAGCCGCGGATCCTGCTGCTGGATGAGCCGCTCTCGGCGCTGGATGCCCGCATCCGCCGCAGCCTGCGCCAGCAGATCCGCGCGATCCAGCAGCGCCTCGAGCTCACCACCATCTTCGTGACCCACGATCAGGAGGAGGCACTGACCCTGTCGGACAGGATCTTCCTGATGAACAAGGGCTCCATCGTCCAGAGCGGCACGCCGGAGCAGATCTATACCCGTCCCGCCAGTGAGTTCGTGGCGGGCTTTATCGGCAACTACAACCTGCTGGATGGCGAGCAGGCCAAATCCCTGTTCGGCCCGCGCTTTCGCGGCAAGCTGGCGCTGCGGCCGGAGTCCATCACCCTGCTGCCCGCCGGGGCGGTCAGCCACGAGCCCAGCCTGCCCGGCATCGTTCGCCAGCAGCAGCTGCTCGGCAACGTCATCCGCTATCAGGTGGAGTGCGAGGCGGGGCTGTTGACGGTGGATTGCCTCAACCGCCGTGCCGGCGATCTGCTGCCGGTGGGCAGCGCCGTGACCCTGGTGGTGGCCCGGGATCAACTCTGTGAGGTAGCATAACGCCATGAATCCCATTCATTTTTCAGCCAGTACCCCGATGCTGGCAGCCAACCCGAGGAGCAGCCATGGCCCTGGCACTGTTTGATCTGGACGAGACCCTGATAGCGGGGGATTCCGCCAGCCTCTGGCTGGAGTACATGGTGGCCCAGGAGCTGGCCCCGGCGGGCATGGTGGCCGAGGAGCAGGCCATGATGTCCCTCTACCATCAGGGCAAGATGGACATGCACCAGTACATGGCCTTCACCCTGCAACCGCTGGCAGGCAGGACGCGCCAGTGGCTCGACTCCCTCTGCACACGCTTTGCCGAACAGGTGCTGCGGGAGCGCCTCTACCCCGAGGGGCTGGCCCGCATCGAGTGGCACCGCCAGCGTGGCGACGAGCTGATACTCATCTCCGCCTCCGGCGAGCATCTGGTGGCTCCCATGGCGCAGATGCTGGGGATGGATCACTGCGTGGCCATCCTGCTCGACGAGGAAGCCGGCATGCTGACCGGCCAGACCCGCGGCACCCTGAGTTTTCGCGAAGGCAAGGTGGCCCGCATCAACCAGCTCTTTGCCGGAAAGGAACACCTCTGGCAGGGGAGCTTTGGCTACAGCGATTCCCACAACGATCTGCCCATGCTGCAGGCGGTGAGCCATCCCCATGCGGTCAATCCGGCCCCCGCCCTGCGCCAGTGCGCCGAGGAGCTGGGCTGGCCCCTCTGGACCTGGCAGTTGCACCCTTGATCCGCGCAATGAAGAAGAGGCCCTCAGGCCTCTTCTTTGCTCAACATGCCATCCCCTGAGGGCGAGTCGTCCCGGGGAGCCAGGGGATCCACCATGTAGATGCGATTCTTGCCGTCACCCTTGGCGCGATAGACCTCGGCATCGACCATGGTCAGCAGGCTCCTGGCCCCAAGCCCGGGGGCACTCGCCACCAGGCCGCCGCTGAAGGTGATCCCAAGACCGGGTTCACGCCAGTGCAGGGAGGCCACCCCAATCCTGTACTGCTCCAGCAGCATCTGGCAGAAGTGGATATCCGGATTGGCGAACAGCACCACCAGCTCTTCCCCGCCATAGCGGCATACCCAGCCATGATCCCCCAGCAGCTTGGCGCCAAAGCTGGCCACCCGCTTGAGCACCACATCCCCGGTCTGGTGGCCATAGGTATCATTGATCCGCTTGAAACCGTCCAGATCGATCATGGCCAGGCAGAAGCTGTCCTGATCGAGCAGCAGCCGATTCAACCGCTCGTCGAAGAAGCGCCGGTTGTAAAGGCCGGTCAGCTTGTCGAGGTTCGCCTGCTGGCGCACCTCGTGATAATCCTTGCTCACCTCCGCCAGCTCGGCATAGACGTGCCTGAGCTCGCGCATCCCCCCCTGGTGCACCTCGTCAGGCTGGGTCCGGCTGGCCCGGATCACGGTGGAGATCTCGTCCAGCATCCGCCTGAAATAACGGGACCAGATCAGTGCCAGCACCATGTAGAGCACGCTGGCCAGCACGATGGTCCCGAGCACGTTGAGGGAGGCGCTCGCCACCACCGCCTGGATGCTGGAGGCGGGCAACACGCTGATCAGCACCCAGTTGTGGTCCGGCAGGCGGCTGTAGGCCACGAACTGGCGAGACGCCTGATCCAGGAAGATGCCGTCCTCCCCGCTGAAGCGGGAGAGCCAGGTCGGGTGGGTCATGGGCTTGAGCAGTTGTGAGGGATCGGGGTGGGCCAGCACCTTGCCCGACTGGTTGACGATCATCTGGTAGCCGCTGTTCCACTGCCGGTTCAGCTGTGCGGAGAAGGGGGCCAGGATGGCATCCACCGCGAAGACCCCCCGCACCTTGCCCTCCTTGTCGGTGATGGCCCGCGCCAGGGCGATCACCAGCGTGCCGTTGGTGTAGTCGTAGTAGGGTTCGGTCCAGACCATCTTGCCCACATGCTGGCTGGCCAGCTGATACCAGGGGCGCACCCTGGGATCGAAGTCCGCATCCGCCTGCCATTCGGGGTAGATCAGCATCTGGCGCTCGGCGGTGCCCACATAGATGTAGATGAGATCCGCCATCACCCCCTTGTAGAGACGCCACTCCCTGAGATAGGAGTCGGTGTTGCGCAGACGGGGGCCGCTGATGTCCTCCACCTTGACCTGGTCGTAGATGAGGGAGAACTGACGCTCCATCTCGTTCAGGTAGGGTTCGATGAAGACGTGGCGCAACTGGTGATTGGTGGCGAGCAGGCGCTGTTGCAGCTCTTGCTGCAGGCTGCGCTCCATGTGCAGGTAGTAGATGGCGCCCAGCATCAGGACGGGAATGAAGAGCAGAAGCAGGCCCAGGCGCATCCGTGCCACCAGGGACCAGGTCTTTTTGGAGACTGCTCGCTTATCCAACCCTGACTCCATGCTATCCCCTGACATCGTGTAGTGTCAGAATATCAGCCCCACCTGATGGCGTCCAAAGGGAAGCGCATCAGGTGGCCAACGAGAAGGAACTGGCCTGGATGTTGAAACCGGAACTGCTGACTGCCCTCCATTACTGCGCCGTGATCACCCTGACCGGTGCCATCACCTCGGAGTATTTCCTGTTCCGGCGCGGCATGTCCATCGAGCAGGTGCGTAAGCTGCTGCTGGCTGACAGCCTGGCCGCCCTGGCCCTGCTGCTCATCTTCATCACGGGCGTGCTGCTGGTGGTCGCCCATCCCCAGCCACCGGCCATCCTGCTTGCCAATCCGGGTTACCGCACCAAGCTGCTGATGTTCTTCGCCATGGCCATCAGCTTTGGCTACCCCAGCCGGCTGTTCCACCACTGGCGCCGATCCTTGCGCCAGGGACGGGCTCCCCTTGTCTCCACCCAGCAGCAGTTCTGGGTGATCTGGATCCTGAGGGGCAACCTGCTGCTGCTCGCCCTGCTGCCCCTGCTCGCCAAGCTGGCCAGCCGCTGATCCTGCCCTCGCCCGGCAACAAATGGCTGACGACAAACGCCCCTTCTCGCAGGTATCGTAATGGCGGGGCCCGAGTGCCGCCGAGACTCTTTCTCAGGGATGATTCCGTATGCGTTCAAACATGATGTTATTGATGGCCGCCGCCATCTGGGGGCTGGGCTTCGTCGCCCAGCGTCTGGGGATGGATCACATGGGGCCCTTCACCTTCAACGGCCTGCGCTTCCTGCTGGGCGCCCTCTCCCTGCTGCCGCTCTTGTGGTGGCTCAAGTCACGCCAGCCGCCCCAGCCTGCCGGTGATCACCGCCTGCTGCTGACCGGGGGCCTCATCGCCGGCACCGTGCTCTTCTCCGCCGCCTCCCTGCAACAGGTGGGGCTGCTCTACACCACGGCCGCCAAGGCGGGCTTCATCACCGGCCTCTACATCATCCTGGTCCCCGTCATCGGCCTGGCCCTGCGCCACAAGACCGGGGCCAACACCTGGGTAGGCGCCCTCATCGCCATGGCCGGGCTTTACTACCTCAGCGTCACCGAGGAGTTCACCATCGGCTACGGCGATCTGCTGCAAGTGATCGGGGCCCTGTTCTGGGCCGTGCATCTGCTGGTGCTGGATCACTACTCGAACCGGGTCGCCCCCATTCGCCTTGCCGGGGTGCAGTTCGTGGTGTGCGGCCTGCTCAGCCTGGCCACGGCCTTCGTCATCGAGACCCCGACGGCGAGTGGTGCCGTGGCGGGCTGGCAGGCGCTGCTCTACGCCGGTCTGGTCTCGGTCGGCATCGGCTATACCCTGCAGGTGGTGGGGCAGCGCGGTGCCCATCCGGCCCATGCCGCCATCATCCTCAGCCTGGAGACGGTGTTCGCCGCCATCGGCGGTGTCTTGCTGCTGGGGGAACATCTGGACGAACGGGCTGTGGTCGGCTGTGCCCTGATGCTGGCGGGGATGCTCATCTCCCAGATCCGCCTGCGCTGGTGGTGGAAGTCCCGCCGAAACAAGGTGCCCAGCCAGCCCTGATATCTGCGGTGGTCATTGACCCCAAATAAAACGAGGCGCCCTTGGGCGCCTCGTTTTATTGCCGCCTGCCTAGCGCACGCTGGAGCAGAAGCTCACGTCATCCCGCAGCGGGTCATTGCTCACGCTGTGATAGAGCTCGAAGCAGGGGCCGTCCCCAAAGGCGAGCCCGGCCGCGACGATATCGCCGATGTGCTCCTGCCAGCGCTCCCCGTACTGGCTGCGATCCGTGATGAGGTAGCGGGACTGGGCGTAGCGTCCGGCGGGGATGTGCTGGATCTCCACCTCCCCCGCCCCCAGGGTGCCCACCGGCACGCTGATGCCGATGTCGGTGCGGCACTGGGCCGGCGGCGTCACCTCGGGGTTGTCGTGGTAGATGAAGATCCACTCTCCTCCTTCCAGGCCACGGGGCGCGGCCCACTGGTGAAGACGATGGCAGACGGCGTCATACCCTTCGCCATAGGGGCCGGTCACGCGGATATAGGCCAGGGTGCGGGCGTCCATCTCGACGGTGTTCATGGTGTTGCTCCTTGCTGATGAGTGGCCTTCAGCATAAGGGAGTGCCCCTTGCCATGCGTGTCCTTCCTTGCGATCCAGGTGTCCATTCTTGCCCTTGTCGCGGCGAAACGCCCCCGGGGTGCAACCATAGTGACGGCGAAACGCCTTGGCGAAAGCCTGGGAGCTGCCAAGTCCCGCCCCCAGAGCGATGGCGGTGACGCTGGCATCGGTGTAGCAGAGCTGCCAGGCCGCCCGCTGCATCCGCAGGCGGCGGCACATCTCGCCGGGGGCCTCCCCCACCACGGCGGTGAACACCCGGTGGAAATGGTAGAGGGAGAGGCAGGCGCGACTCGCCAGCGCCTCGATGGAGAGATCCGGATCCTGCTCCAGTGCCCGCAGCACCGGCGTCAGGCGCTCGCGATAGTCGATCATCGGCGCACCCTGGCCATGTAGAGGGCATCCACCAGCACCCCATGACGCAGGCCGTAATCCCGGGCAACGCCCTCCTCCACAAAGCCCGCCTTGCGATAGAGGGCCAGGGCCGCCTGGTTGTCGGCCCAGACCGTCAGCTCCACCCGCGTCAAGCCGAGCCAGTTGTCCGCCAGATCCAGCGCAGCCTGCATCAGGGCGGTGCCCACCCCGCGCCCGGCCCAGTCATCGTGTACCGCCATGCCGATGCTCGCCACGTGGCGGCGGCGGGGGGCCGGCTCCACCATCAGGACCAGCGCGCCCGCCACCTCCCCCTCCCACTCCGCCAGCAGGCTGTAGATGCCATCCCGCGGAGTCAGCTTCTGCTCCCACTGCTGCAGGGAGGGGAAGGGAAGTTGCAGGGTGCCCGCCTGGGCATGGGGCATGGCGTGAAGATCCCGCAGGGCGGCGGCATCTTCCGGCCCGGCGCGGCGAATGGTGATGGACATGAGACCTCCTGATTGGCTGAATCCCATCTTGCCGCAATGCTGGCGTCTGTTTCCACCCCCATCAGCGAAACCAATCAAAGGGTTAGGCACACTCCATTGGAGCCGCTCCCCCACTTCACCTAGTCTGGCGACTCATCACAAGGAGACCCGCCATGACCGACAAGACCCTGCGCAGCGCCAACGGCGCCCCCGTCGTCGACAACAACAACAGCCTCACCGCCGGCCCCCGCGGCCCCGTCCTGATGCAAGACATCTGGTTGATGGAGAAACTCGCCCACTTCGACCGCGAGCGCATTCCCGAGCGGGTAGTGCACGCCAAGGGCTCGGGCGCCTACGGCACCTTCACCGTGACCCACGACATCAGCGCCTTCAGCAAGGCCGACCTGTTCAACGCCGTCGGCAAGCAGACCCCGGTGTTCCTGCGCTTCTCCACCGTGGCCGGCGAGAAGGGGGCCGCCGACGCCGAGCGTGACGTGCGCGGCTTCGCCCTCAAGTTCTACACCGAGCAGGGCAACTGGGATCTGGTGGGCAACAACACCCCGGTGTTCTTCATTCGCGATCCCCTGAAATTCCCCGACTTCATCCACACCCAGAAGCGGGATCCCCGCACCAACCTGCGCAGCGCCACCGCCGCCTGGGACTTCTGGTCCCGCCACCCGGAATCCCTGCACCAGGTCACCATCCTCTTCAGCGATCGCGGCATTCCCAGGAGCCTGCGGGAGATGAACGGCTACGGCAGCCACACCTTCAGCTTCATCAACGACGCGAACGAGCGCTTCTGGGTCAAGTTCCACTTCAAGACCGAGCAGGGCCACAGCTTCTACACCGATGAAGAGGCGGCCACCGCCGTTGGTCAGGACAGAGAGACCAGCCAGGCAGATCTGTTCAACGCCATCGAACGGGGGGACTTCCCGCGCTGGAAGGTCTATGTGCAGGTGATGCCAGAGGCCGAAGCCCAGACCTACTCGATCCACCCGTTCGACCTCACCAAGGTGTGGCCCCACAAGGACTACCCGCTCATCCCGGTGGGCGTGCTGGAACTCAACCAGAACCCGGACAACTACTTCGCCCACGTGGAGCAGGCCGCCTTCACCCCGGCCAACGTGGTGCCCGGCATCGGCTTCTCGCCGGATCGCATGTTGCAGGGGCGGCTCTTCTCCTACGGTGACACCCAGCGCTACCGTCTCGGCGTCAACCACGGCCTGCTGCCGGTCAACGCCCCGCGCTGCCCGTTCCACCACGGTGCCCACCGCGACGGCGCCATGCGGGCGGACAGCAACGGTGGCGCCAGCCCCAACTACCAACCAAACCGCTTCGGCACCCAGCAGCCGAGCGAGCAGCACGAACCGGCCCTGAGTCTGGAAGGGGCTGCCCTGCACTACGATTTTCGTGACTACGACAGCGACTACTACAGCCAGCCGGGGGATCTCTTCCGCCTGATGGACGAGGGGCAGCGCGCCCGCCTCGCCGCCAACCTGGCCCGCTCCCTCATCAATGTGGAGGATGACGCCATCGTCACGGCCCAGCTCAGGCACTTCGAGCAGGCCGACCCCGAGTACGCCAAGCGGGTCGAGCTGGCCCTGGCCGCCCTGCAGCGCTGAGTCGCAGGCAGCCAACCTCTGCAAAAGCAAAACGGGGGCCTGATGGCCCCCGTTCTCGCATGACGGTCTTGATGAATGAAAAACGCAGCCCAGGGCTCCGTTTTTCCATGCCGTATCCATCCCGGAAGCAGCGCCCTCGCGCTTCCCTCCCTTGCCAACAAGGGTTTGTACCGCCAGCTCACGGCGGCAACGACGTTGTGCACTGGCAGAGCGGCACCATTATCCACCTGTGGTAATAAACCTGCCTGCGGTAATGCACTTTTAGTCACCAATAAAAACGGAGCCCGAGGCTCCGTTTTTCAATGCAGTATCAATCCCGGACGGAACGCGCTTCGCGCTCTTCCC
>NZ_JBFOCV010000019.1:0-5558 GCF_040907975.1 Aeromonas sp. s10
CGCGGCGGCGTCACGATGCGCGGACCGTAGCCGGATCCCCCGGCCATGGCGGCAGTGTTGTAGTTTCCGGTGAGGTAGCCTGACGGGTTGACGTTGGCCGTGACCGAGCCATCCCCTTTCATCCAGTCCGGCAGCAGGTCGGTCAGGGCTTTTATCTTGGCTTTCAGGCTCTCCCACTTCGCAGTGATGCCACCAATCAGACCGTCGACGATGGCTTTGCCCTTGTTGGCTGCCCCCGCTGGTAAGGTATCGAAGAAGGCCCAGATCTCGCCCCAGTGCATAGTCAGCATGCCGATGGGGGTCCATGAGAAGAGTTCTTTCAGGAGCTCCCAGAAGGCGAGCGCAGGGGCCTGGCACTGCGCCCACAGTCCACTGAACCATGCGGCGACACCATCCCAGTTCTTGTAGAGCAGGTAAGCCCCGGCGGCGATGGCCACAATGCCCATGATGAACCAGCCAATGGGGTTGGTGAGCATGGCAATGCCGAGCCTGACCATGCCCATGGTCAGTGCCTTGATGAAGGTCAGCAAGGGGCTTCCATAGACCAGCAGCATCGACATCCCCATTTTGATGGCCGCCAGCGGGCCCAGCAGGCCAGCCACGACAAGTAGCAGTGAACCGCCAGCGGCGGCGGCCACGGCTGTCACGGCCGCGATGCGGGTCAGGGTGGACGTGAGTTCAGGGTTGGCCCGCATCCAGTTGCCGGTGACCTGGATAATCTCGGTGACACGCTGGATGATCCCGCGCATCGGGCCGTTCTCGGTCTCCATCATCTGGATGCCCACGTCATCCCACGCGGAGGTGAGGTTATCCAGATCACCGATGGCGTTATCAGCCATGACCTTGGCTACCTTGCCCGCCTCGCCCTGGGATTGCTTCAAGGTGGCGATGAGCTCCTGCAGCTTGCCGGATCCCGCCTGTTCGGTCAGTACGGCCAGGGCGGCGAAGGCTTCCTCACCGGCGATGGCCTTGAAGTAGCCCGATCGGGTGGTGTCCCCCATCTTGCTGGTCTTCTTGTAGAGCTCGTCGAGAATATCGGGCAGGGCGCGCAGGTTACCGGCGGCATCGGCGGTCTTGACGTTCAGGGCGGCGAGCGCGTCGTGCGCGGCCTTGGGGGGCGCCGCGAGGCGGCCTAGAATGGCTCGCATGGCGGTACCGCCCATGCTTCCCTGGATACCGGCATCCCCCAGCTTACCCGCCATGGCAGAGGCGGTTTCAAGGTCCACGCCAAGGCCCGCCGCTACCGGGCCCACGTACTTCATGGTTTCCCCCAGCATCTGCAAGTCGACGTTGGCGCGGGTGAAGGTGCCGACCATCACATCCCCGAGTCGGGTCATCTGGTTTGCCGGCAGCTTGAAGCCGGTCAGGATGTTGGAGCCGATATCCGCTGCGGCGGCAATTTCGACGCCCCCGGCCTTGGCGATGTCGAGCACCCCAGGCATGGCGTCACGGATCGCCTTGGGTGTAAAGCCAGCCATGGCGAGGAAGCCCTGGCCCTGTGCCGCTTCGCCCGCCGTGAAGGCGGTATTGGCGCCGAGCTCCCGGGCCTGAGCCCGCAAGGCGGCCAGTTCGCTGCTGCTTTTGTCCAGCCTGGTGATCGCCTGCACCTTGGACATGTCGACATCAAAGCCCATGGCCTTGCTGGCGATGTTGGTGCCCTTGTAGATGGCCGCAGCACCGGTTGCCATGCCTGCGGCGCCATAGCCCGCTATGGTGCCGCGCATCGACATGGTCTTGTCATAGCTGGCCTTGACCTGGTTGAGGCGCTTTTGCTGGTCGGCCAGTTGGCCCAGCTTGGCGCGCTGCTGGTCGAGCTGGGTATTGGCGGAAGCCAGATCGGTCTTGAGGCGGCGCTGGTGTTCGCCGAGCTGCTTGGTGTTGATACCTGCCTCGCCCAGGGCCCGTTTCAGGCTGCCGTGACGGGCGACCATTTCCCGCTCTTGCTGGGAGAGGTCGCGTACCTTCTGCTTGGCCTGCTCCATGGCGCGGGTCATGGCCTTGGTCGGTTGCTCGACCCGGGCAAGTTGCTGGGCCATCTGCTGGGCATCGCGCTGGGCTGCTGTGAGCTGGGCGCGGGTAGCGCCAATTTGGCTTCCCAGGGTGCGATAGCCGTCAATCTGGCCGCTCTGGGATTCCAGTTCCTTGATGCGCTTTTTCGTCTCGGCGAGGTCTTTGGCGGTGATGCGGCTCTGGCCGCTGGCTGCCTTGAGGGGGGCGGTGAGTTTGTCGACCGCCCCGAGCAGGATTTGCAGTTTGAGAGGGTTCATTGTTCGTCTGCCCCGTTGATGCGGTTGTGAATCTCAACGAGGCGTTGGTGCCAGCCCATCAGCTCGCTGATGTCCATGGCCGCCATCTCGGACGGCGGCCAATGGGCGATGATGGCGATCTCGGCCATCAGATCGTCTATGCAGTGAGGTAGGCCTCCTGCTGCGAGCCCATCAAAAAACCGACCACCACTACCCCGGCTTTGAGCAGGTCAGCCGGGTCCATATCGTTCACTTCCTTTTCGGTCAGGTCGGTGATGCGGGGCAGCAGTTTGATGAGGGTATCCACGTTCATCTGGACGATGTCCATCGTGTTGAGCCCGCGCAGGTGGCCCGCCTTCTTGGGGCTGCGGATGATCAGGCTGTTGAGGGTGCTCTCGCCGCGCTGGATCGGGGTGTCGAGGGTGATTTCTTTCTGTTCCATGGTGCTTGTTCCTGTTGTGGATGTGGTGAGGGCGGCACTTTCTGTTGGGATAAGGGCCGCCCGTTGGGTTGTTGGGTGGGTTAGAGGCCGATGGCTTTGCGGTGTTCGGCCATGCGGTCGACGCCGTCGGGGCCAATCTCGACCATGTTGATCAGGTCAATCTCGTGCATCACCCGGCCGTTGATGGTCTCTTTGTAGTAGGTGTTGACCATGCTGACTTTGGCCTGGGTGTTGTCGCCAGCCTTGAGAGTGCCGCGGTCGAGCTCTTTGAAGCGGCCACGACAGACGATTTCGACGGCGACCACTTCGCCGGTGTCATCACGCTGGACTGAACCGGCAAAGCGCAGGCTGGTGCCGTCGGCTTTGGGCTCACCCATGCAATTCAGCAGGGGTTCGCCGTAGCCGCCGAAGGTGAACGAGACATCGAGGGCGCTGTCATCCAGCCCCATGTCGATGTTGACGGCACCCCCCATGCCGCCGCCGCGATAGGCTTCAAACTTGCGGGACAGCTTGGCCGGGGTGAAATCTTCCGCTTCACCGACCCAGTTATCGCCATTGAGGAAGACGTTCAGGCGTTTGAGTTTGCGTGGCAGTGCCATGGTGGCTCCTTATGCGGCGGCCGCGACGCGGGCGCCGAAGTCGATGAGGTAGGTGTCGGTGATGCGCTGGATGAAGCCGAGGTCTTCGAGCGGCGGCACCGGGGTGTAGTTGTAATCGATGCGCAGCTTGCCGGCCTTGAGGGTGTCTTTGTCGTTGAGCTCCTCGTTGTACCAGCAGTCAAAGCCGAGCAGGTAACCGCCCGCCACCAGTTCCCGGCCCTTGGCCTTGATGCCCTCGATGATGTCTTTCACCAGGGTGGGGGTGAGCGGTTTGTCGTTGGCCCACATGTGCGCCTCGGCCATGGTGTCGGCCAGGATCTGGGCGGTGCGGGTGTAGTTCTCGAAGGCGAACAGCGGGTCATCGGAACAGGTGCGGTTACCCCAGTACCGGAAACCATCGGACCGGATGAGAGCGGTGATTTCGTTGGCGTTGAGCAGGCCGACCTCGGTATCGGGGTCTTGCAGATCCCAGAACAGGGCCTTGGTCATGCCGTCGACCCCGGTCACGCCGACGTTCGACAGGGTCTTGTGCCAGCCAATCTCCTTGTCGATGAATGCCCGCATGGCGGCCGCCTTGAGGCAGGCATCAAGCTTGATGCTGGCATTGGCGGCGGTGTCCCAGGCGGTCCAGTCGCCGTGGATCGGCATCAGTTCGCGGCTGGAGAAGTTCTCGCGGTAGGCGAGCGCTGCTTCGACGGTGTCGGCGATGGTCGGCACATAGGCGAAGGCGCGCAGCTTTTTGGCAGCGCCCGCCAGGGCGGTGGCGATGGGGAGGGTGCAGTTGTCCGGCACGCAGAGGATGCGCGGCTTGACGCCCGTGACCGGGGCAGCACGCTCCAGCGCCTTGAGGCCGGTATAGCTGCCATCCGGCAGGATGGTCCCGATGATGTTGCTGGTCAGCTCGGCGGCGTCGGCGCCATCGGCCACGCGCACGGCGATGACGATGGTGTTGACGGTGTCATAGATGGTTTGAAGCGAGCGTTTGAGGTTGCCGGTGTTGCCCGCCTTGGCGATGGCCGCCGGCAGGTTGGCAATCAGCACGGGTTTGTTGAGGGGGAAGTAAGCGGCATCCGCATCGCTGCTGGTGCAGATGATGCCGATCACCGCCGTGGCGACGGTGCGGATGGTGCGCGTGCCCTCGTTGGCTTCCACGACGCGCACGCCGTGGTGAAATTGGTCCAGTGCCATAGGTTCTCCTGTTGTCCGGACGGAGCATTCTGTGCGTAGGTAATACCTGTGATGCGAGCAGGGTCAGGATGCAGGGGCAGGGGATGTCAGGCGAGCGGCGGCCAGTGTGTGAGGGCCGCACACACTGGCGAAGCGGTGACAAGGTGGCGGATGACGGCAGTCACGAAACACCCCGCACAGGGCGGGGTGGTGGTCGGACTCAAGGGTTATTCGGTGGCGGGATCGCCCGGGCGCGGCGGCCAGGCGGGTTGCTCAGGCCAGCCCGGCTGGCTGCGCACATCCGGCAGCTCGTAGCGATAGCGCTGCCATTGTGCCAGCAGCTCGACATCAATCGCCTTGGCATAGCCGCCATCCACGGCAGGGCGGAGGCGCTCAATCTCTCCGGCAGCGGCGATATCGAGCTGGGTCAGCATCAGCTCTGCCATCTGTTGCGCTGACGGGGCCGGACGTTCCTGCAAAACAGGGTAGCCATCGACCATGGTGATCTCTTGCTGGTCACTTTGACCGTTGACCAGCCGTTCATAGTCCCCCGGCCTGAGAGTGATTGCGGTGTGGGGAATGTTGTCGCCATGAATTGCCGTCAGATAGAACCCTTTGGACTCAGGATCATATTTGTACATGGTGGTCTCCTAATACCCGATGGCGATGTATCGCATGATGAAGTTGGTACCGGCTGAGCTCTTTACGCCGATTTGATAGGTCGATAACGACGGAAAATTCATGGCGGCAGTGGGGTAGATGGAGCCAACAGGGCTGTCATAGGTACATACCCCTTGAAACGCCGCTGTTGGGAATGCAATGGGCAATGAACCGGTGGCCGTTGAGTTTGCAGTCACAAAAATACTGCCCCACTGAATGATCAGCCCACCCATCCATGTCGGAAATGCAAGATACCCGGCGGTTGCAAAGGATGCTGCAAACCCGGCACGCAGCTTCTTGGGGGTGACAGCCACATCGTCGGCCGCGCCCGCGTTCGTTTGCGCCTGCGTTGCCACCTTCAGCATGCCGAGCACGGACTCACCGGCTTGCTTGACCCAGTTCATCAGTTTCAATGCCGTCACAAACTTGCTGTCATCGGTCCCC
>NZ_JBFOCV010000002.1:0-2736 GCF_040907975.1 Aeromonas sp. s10
AGCGAGGCGAACCGGGAGAACTGAAACATCTAAGTACCCCGAGGAAAAGAAATCAACCGAGATTCCCTCAGTAGCGGCGAGCGAACGGGGATTAGCCCTTAAGCATCTTGGAAGTTAGTGGAACGGTCCTGGAAAGGCCGGCGATACAGGGTGATAGCCCCGTACACGAAAACAACCTTGATGTGAAATCGAGTAGGGCGGGACACGTGACATCCTGTCTGAATATGGGGGGACCATCCTCCAAGGCTAAATACTCCTGACTGACCGATAGTGAACCAGTACCGTGAGGGAAAGGCGAAAAGAACCCCTGTGAGGGGAGTGAAATAGAACCTGAAACCGTGTACGTACAAGCAGTGGGAGCCCTTCGGGGTGACTGCGTACCTTTTGTATAATGGGTCAGCGACTTACATTTTGTAGCGAGGTTAACCGTATAGGGGAGCCGTAGGGAAACCGAGTCTTAACTGGGCGTCTAGTTGCAAGGTGTAGACCCGAAACCGGGTGATCTAGCCATGGGCAGGTTGAAGGTTGAGTAACATCAACTGGAGGACCGAACCCACTAACGTTGCAAAGTTAGGGGATGACCTGTGGCTGGGGGTGAAAGGCCAATCAAACTCGGAGATAGCTGGTTCTCCCCGAAAGCTATTTAGGTAGCGCCTCGGACGAATACTACTGGGGGTAGAGCACTGTTTGGGCTAGGGGGTCATCCCGACTTACCAACCCCATGCAAACTCCGAATACCAGTAAGTACTATCCGGGAGACACACGGCGGGTGCTAACGTCCGTCGTGAAGAGGGAAACAACCCAGACCGCCGGCTAAGGTCCCAAAGTTCTGGTTAAGTGGGAAACGATGTGGGAAGGCTCAGACAGCTAGGATGTTGGCTTAGAAGCAGCCATCATTTAAAGAAAGCGTAATAGCTCACTAGTCGAGTCGGCCTGCGCGGAAGATGTAACGGGGCTCAAACCAGGCACCGAAGCCGCGGATTCACACTAAGTGTGAGTGGTAGGGGAGCGTTCTGTAAGTCTGCGAAGGTGTATCGAGAGGTATGCTGGAGATATCAGAAGTGCGAATGCTGACGTAAGTAACGATAAAGGGGGTGAAAAGCCTCCTCGCCGGAAGACCAAGGGTTCCTGTCCAACGTTAATCGGGGCAGGGTGAGTCGACCCCTAAGGTGAGGCCGAAAGGCGTAATCGATGGGAAGCAGGTTAATATTCCTGCACGACTTGTAATTGCGATGGGGGGACGGAGAAGGCTAGGTGGGCCAGGCGACGGTTGTCCTGGTGAAAGTGCGTAGGTGGTGTTTCTAGGCAAATCCGGAGACACAACACTGAGACACGAGACGAACGCACTACGGTGCGGAAGCCATTGATGCCCTGCTTCCAGGAAAAGCCTCTAAGCTTCAGATTACAAGTCATCGTACCCCAAACCGACACAGGTGGTCGGGTAGAGAATACCAAGGCGCTTGAGAGAACTCGGGTGAAGGAACTAGGCAAAATAGAACCGTAACTTCGGGAGAAGGTTCGCTCTTGATGGTGAAGTCCCTTGCGGATGGAGCTGTCGGGAGTCGCAGTGACCAGATGGCTGGGACTGTTTATCAAAAACACAGCACTCTGCAAACACGAAAGTGGACGTATAGGGTGTGACACCTGCCCGGTGCCGGAAGGTTAATTGATGGGGTTAGCGCAAGCGAAGCTCTTGATCGAAGCCCCGGTAAACGGCGGCCGTAACTATAACGGTCCTAAGGTAGCGAAATTCCTTGTCGGGTAAGTTCCGACCTGCACGAATGGTGTAACCATGGCCATGCTGTCTCCACCCGAGACTCAGTGAAATCGAATTCGCCGTGAAGATGCGGTGTACCCGCGGCTAGACGGAAAGACCCCGTGAACCTTTACTACAGCTTGGCACTGAACATTGAACCTACATGTGTAGGATAGGTGGGAGGCTTTGAAGGCGTGACGCCAGTTGCGCTGGAGCCGTCCTTGAAATACCACCCTTGTATGTTTGATGTTCTAACGCAGGGCCCTGAATCGGGCTCGCGGACAGTGCCTGGTGGGTAGTTTGACTGGGGCGGTCTCCTCCCAAAGAGTAACGGAGGAGCACGAAGGTTGGCTAATCCTGGTCGGACATCAGGAGGTTAGTGCAATGGCATAAGCCAGCTTAACTGCGAGACGGACAGGTCGAGCAGGTACGAAAGTAGGTCATAGTGATCCGGTGGTTCTGAATGGAAGGGCCATCGCTCAACGGATAAAAGGTACTCCGGGGATAACAGGCTGATACCGCCCAAGAGTTCATATCGACGGCGGTGTTTGGCACCTCGATGTCGGCTCATCACATCCTGGGGCTGAAGTCGGTCCCAAGGGTATGGCTGTTCGCCATTTAAAGTGGTACGCGAGCTGGGTTCAGAACGTCGTGAGACAGTTCGGTCCCTATCTGCCGTGGGCGTTGGATGATTGAAGGGAGTTGCTCCTAGTACGAGAGGACCGGAGTGAACGAACCTCTGGTGTTCGGGTTGTCACGCCAGTGGCACTGCCCGGTAGCTAAGTTCGGAATCGATAACCGCTGAAAGCATCTAAGCGGGAAGCGAGCCCTGAGATGAGTCATCCCTGACCCCTTGAGGGTCCTAAAGGGCCGTTGGAGACCACAACGTTGATAGGTGGGGTGTGTAAGCGTAGCGATACGTTGAGCTAACCCATACTAATTACCCGTGAGGCTTAACCATACAACACCCAAGAAGTGTT
>NZ_JBFOCV010000020.1:0-14784 GCF_040907975.1 Aeromonas sp. s10
GACCAGGTCAGGCGAGCCTCTTTGTGTCCCCCTATTCAGGTCATGGAACTGAGCCGGGATGCAAACCCCATCAGCAGAACGCCTGCCCCTGGGCAGACGTTCGTGAAGGTCAAAACATCAGAAGGCCGCTTCATCAGTGCATAAGGCGCTCAGCTAACCGATCACCGAACAACATGATGACGAGCCCGGTCAGCATGACCAACATTCCACCCAGCTTTATCAAAGATACCGGACGCTGGATGGTGCCAAGCAGACCAAAATGGTCGATGACCTGGGATGAGAGCAACTGTCCGACGATGGCCAACCCAAGCAGGGCTGAAAACCCGATTTTCGGTGCGAGCACGATGTAGCTGAACAGCGCGCAAGCTCCGATCAGGCCGCCAGCCAGACTCCACAGAGGCTGTGATGGAATGGCCGCAAGCGAGGTGAATAATCCGCCACGCAGCAGCGAGAAGACCCCGAGGCTGAATGCACCGGCCGCGAAGGAGAACAATGCGGCGGTGACCGAATCGCCCCCGAGTCCTCGTGCCAGCTGGCTATTCAGAGTTGTCTGCAGCGTGATCCCGAGACCTGCGGCAAAAGCGATGACGTAATACAGCGTGCTCATGGGTTGCATACCTGTCAGTGTGCCTGTGCCAGCGGCAGGAAGGCGTCAGCAAAAATGTCAGGCTCATACCCGGCGGCGGCAAACAGATGCTCACGGGACTCATCAATGGCGGCGCGAAGGCGCGTGCTGTCTACGCCCAGCACCTTGCCATGCTGCTTGACGATGCGCCCGCCAATAATGACGGTATCAATGTTGCTGCGCTCTGTCGCATGCACCACGGTGCCAAAGGCATTGCCGGACGGGTAGAGGTTGATATCGCCAACATTGATCAGAATGAGATCCGCCTGTTTTCCTGGCGTCAGGCTCCCTACCTTGTCCAGCAGCCCTGCACAGGCAGCACCATCGACAGTCGCCGATTTGAGAAGTTGGGCAGCCGGCAGCGTGGTCAGCGAGTGGTCGGAGCCGCAGCAGTGCTGCTGATGCATGCCCATCACCCGTTGCAGGTAAAATGCCACGCGCATTTCCATAAACATATCAGTGCTGTAAGAGGTTTCATTGTCGACGCTGAGGCCAGGGTTGATGCCATGACGCTGCGCCGCCTGGATGGCAAACATACCGTCCTCGATGCCATAGTGCGCATCGGAGCGCGGGCAGACATTCACCCGGACACCGGCTTCTCGCAGGATCTTCCATCCCTCATCTGGCAGTGACGTACAGTGATTGAAAATATTGTCCGGGCCGAGCAGACCGCGCCGATGCAGTGACTCCAGCTCAGACGCCATAAAAGAACCAAAGAATTCAGTGACGATCGGCAGTCCCAGCCTGCGAGCCTCGGCCCACAATGCAGGCTCCAGCTGGGCCATGACAGCAAGGGAAACCAGGCTCTCTGGGTTGTCCTTGAAATATTTCTCTTGCAGGCGTTGCCAGTTACCCGGCCAATGAGCCTTGTCCCATTCCCCCGATACCGGTGCGCCGGAGGCGTGTATGGCACGGACCCTGCATCCAGCAGGGCCTCGACGGCGGCGTCCGAATGGGCTGCGGTGCGGCTGTTATGGGAATTGTCAATGACGGTGGTGATGCCTGCATCAATGCAGCCCAGTGCCGTCAGCAGGTTGCCGATATACATATCGGCAGGGCGATAGTACTTGGCGAAAGAGAAGTGCGTGGCGTTGCTGTAGTCTTCCAGACAAGTGGCATTCGGATTGATGCGGCGCAGTTGTCCCTCCCAGGAGTGGCGATGAGAATCCACCATCCCCGGCATGGCGATCATGTTCGTAGCATTGATGATACGGGCACCATTCGCCTCCAGATTCTCGCCTATGGCCGTAATGGTTGATCCACTGATCAGAATGTCTCCACGTTCAATGTTACCCACGCTCTCATCCATGCTGAGGATCGTGGCCCCCTTGATCAAGATTGAATCAGGTATTACATCTTGATTATTAACAATATTTCTAACGTATCCGGTCATTTCAAGAGCCTCTTTTCTAGCCAATGGCAAAAAGATACGGCACTCTATTACCCTGAAAAAGATGACCAAACTGTTTTCATAATTCATGATTTTCGAATAATCATGGGAACTATCGGTAGAGTTATCGTCTCAAGGGAGAAGGGCTGTGGATCGTATTCAGGCTATGCAGATCTTTATGCGGGTTGCTGAGACCGGAAGCTTCGTGCAGGCAGCAGAGACCCTCTCACTGCCTTCCTCGACAGTCAGCAGTACGATTAAAAACCTCGAAAAATACCTGCAGGTGCGCCTGCTGAACAGAACAACGAGGCGGGTGAACCTCACCCCTGAAGGCCTGCAGTATCTTGGCCAGTGCAGGGAAATACTCTCATTGATTGAACATGCCGAGTCCAGCCTGACGGAGGCTATCAAGCGGCCACAGGGGCGTTTGCGGGTTGATATGCCGAGCGGGATAGCACATTCCATCGTCATGCCGAATCTCAGAGACTTTCACCAACGTTATCCAGATATCTACCTGATGATAGGTGTGAGTGACCGGCAGGTTGATCTTGTTCAGGAAGGTGTGGACTGCGTGATCAGAACAGGAGAGCTGAATAACTCCACCCTTGTTGCTCGTCCCCTTGGCCGGTTTCGGTGGGTAACCTGCGCCTCGCCTGAATACCTTCACGAAAACGGTGTTCCCCAGTCCCCTGAAGAACTGTCTGTGCACCAGGCGGTCCACTACTTTTCGGGCCTCGCCAGGCATGCAAACGAAATGCGCTTTGTCCGCGGTAAAGAGACTCTATCGGTTACTGTGAGCGGCACCGCAGCCGTCAATGACACGGGGCTTTATATCAAGATGTGCCTCGATGGCTTTGGCCTCATCCAGCTTGCCGAGAATGTTGTACTGGAGCACCTGCAGGCAGGAAGGCTTATCGAGGTGCTAGCAGATTGGCAACCGCCATCGGTGCCAGTCACATTGCTTTATCCCCATCAGCGTTTTCTGTCTCCTGCCGTGCGTGCATTTGCTGACTGGATTGCCGAACTTGTCCACAAGACCAGCCCGGGAAAATGAATACAACCATAGGATTCAAATCTGTTTGCTGGCCAACGAAACGCGAGGCCCAGGCGCCATAACAAGCCGCGCTAGCTTCAGTACCAAAGACCATCCCTAGACAACCTCGGCGCAGTGTCAAGACACATCTGCTTGCCTATGTCGGAGCACTCAGCCAGCCGATTACAGCAAATCACAGGGAGCAACAAGTCACCTGGACAGGAAATGGCCAATTCAGCAAAAGTGGGAAAGACATTCTGGGGGGGGGGTAAAACAAAAACGACGCAATGAAGCGTCGTATCTGTTTAATCTGTAAGGCTTTTTCTTCAATTTTAATGGTGCCGAGGCCGGAATCGAACCGGCACGACGCGAACGTCGAGGGATTTTAAATGCCTGCACCCAGCCTTTAAAATCAAATAGTTAAATAAATACAGTCACTTAGGCGCACGCCATTATGCGGAAAAATGCGGTGTTCTGCGAGCTGTGTGGATCAAATGTGGACACTACCGCAGCTTGTTCACTGTCAACGGATTGAGCCGCAACGCATCTTCCAAGTGGTCCGGGGCAAAGTGGGCATAGCGCATCGTCATGGTGATGGTCGAGTGCCCGAGTATCTTTTGCAACACCAAAATGTTCCCCCCGTTCATCATAAAATGGCTGGCAAAGGTGTGCCGCAGCACGTGGGTACTCTGCCCCGCCGGTAGCTGAATGCCTGCCTTGTTGATGGCCGATTCAAAGTGGTGGTAACACTCGCTGAACAGCTTGCCCCGGCGTTTGGGGATGATGTCGATCAGCTCCTGGTGAATGGGCACGGTTCGGCGCTTGCCGCCCTTGGTGTGGGTGAAGGTCAACCGGTTCTGTGACACCTGTGACTGGGTCAGATCCTGGATTTCCCCCCAACGCGCCCCAGTCGCCAAGCAGAGCCGCACCACAATGCCGAGATCGGGATTGCTGGCCGTGTCACAAGCATCGAGCAGCGCCTTGATCTCGTCAGGGTATAGAAACGCCAGCTCGGATTCTGTGACCCGGTAAAGCCTCATCCCGGCCAGCGGGTTCTCTGCCGTCCACTCTCCCAGCCGCTTGAGCTCATTGAACACGGCCCGCAGGTAAGCGTGATCGCGGTTCACCGTCGATGCGCTCACCCCCTTCCCCTCTTGCGTTGCCGCCCGCCGATCGCTCACAGCACCAGAAAGGCGGGCCTCCCGATACTTGGCAAAGTCATTGCCGGTAAATTCGCTGGCCAGCGGATTGCCCAGGCTCTCGCAGATCAGCAACAGCTTGGAGCGCCGCTGCTCGCCATCACGCAGGCTCTGACCATGCAGGCCATACCAACGCTCGACCAAATCAGACAAGCGCCGGGTATCTGTCACCGGTTCGGCGGCCTGCTCATCATCACCTAGCCAAGGCTTTTCGGCGAACTGCTCAAGCTGCCACAGCTCCCAGGCAGCCGCCTCGCCTTTGGTGGCAAATCGCTTGCGCCTGCGCGGACCATTGCGACCACCTGGGCGTATATCGGCAAGCCAGGGTAGCGGCTTGCCGTCATCGAGTTTGCGGACGGTCATAGTCCCATTTGTTCTTTCAGCAGACTTTTCCCCATTTCAAACTCAAAGGCATTGGAGTCAACAGCAAGTAAGATAGCTGGCCTGATATAAGTGGTATAGGCGAAGGAAAATGGTCCCTGCCAAGGATAATCTACCTCGTCCATTCCCCTTCTGCGCCGCTCTTCATTGGCAATATCGTGGATATCCCCTACTTCCAATCCATCCAACCCCATATTCGAGCGTACTGGCAGCATATCCAAATCCGATAGATACACCTTCATCTGTTCCTCAGACATATAAAAAGTCTGCCAGATGATAGAGCTCTGTACGGAATGAGACGTTTCTCCGTCGATTTCAAAATCCCAAAATGATAGAAACGTACTCATCACAATATAAATCATAATCAACGCTGGCATTATCCCTCCAAAAACCCATATATAATTAACTAAAAAATCCCACCAAGATAGACATTCACCACCAAGCTAAAAAATCAACTTCACTTAAGAATCATTAAAACCTCCTCACGTTGATTCCCATATGCACAAATTTCATAGCCTTTTATAACTTCTTCAACCAACTTACTGCCATTCAACATTTCAACGAACAGTTTTATTGATATACATTCGAGAAGACTATATACCTCAACAAATCGTTTTGCATTCTCACCCCCATACTTGCTCGAAGAATGCATGGATAACAATATCAATTCATATGTTGATAACTGAGCACGAAGTATCTCTATATATTTCACCTTTTGTTCTTCATGCAGTGCTGAGTTCACAACGAGCTCAAATAACTGATACATGACCCTATTGTAGTGTCCTATTTTATCCTCAGCCGCAATATAATATGCTTCGTAAATTGAGATACAATCAAGTCCAGCCATATCACTTCTATATTGATAATCCGCCATGTCCTCGCATAACTGACGAAAACATCGCCTTCCGGTAATAATGTTACCGCCAAGCCCTGGAATGGCCATGGATTCAACAATGTCATTAAACAGCTTCAACATATTAAAAAATGTGTTTTCGAAGACTTGTAGCTTCAGTGCGGTTGTCTGTGCTTCAAATTGCTCACCTTGATACTTCATTTCATATCTGGTTGCCTCCAGCTCCTCTCTCGTTGCTTTCAACTCCTCCCTCTGGAAGTAAATTGATGCAATAATTCCGGTGAAGGCCAATGCTGAAAAAAGAGTATTTAATGCACCATAGGAATCACCAAAAACTCCCATCTCTAACAGCTTGACATTATCAAAAGAGTCTTTATACCAATAACTCCAGAATGGATAAAAGTACCACACTACAAGTACAACCACTAAAATAAAAATGATGAAATACCAGCCATTTTTATTGTCACTTTTCGACATTTGTTCTCCAACCATACGTTTATTTTTATATTACTAACTGTAATTACAAACCTATAGCAATAATCTCACCCCAAACGACAGAGCCTCGGAAGCCAGCGACTTAACTAAATCAGCACCATGGTGACTTGCCGCCTCTTGAAGACGCTCGCCCAAGCTACCTTGCAAACTGTCGGGCACAGCTTTCAACGTTTCCAACCCCTTGGCTGAGAGTACGGCATCGCCGATACCCTCATTGAAGTATTCCTTGCCATTGATATAGCCTGCATTAAGCAACCACGCATAAGTAGCAAAAGCAAACTCAGCCTCCGGAGTCAGCTCTGCTCCTGTGAATTCGTCTTCCACATACACTTTGTCTTCACCAATCAGTGTACCGACACTAAGGTAGGCTGGCATCGGAAAGCGGTTATAGAGGTATGCGAACGTCTTACCGACCATCAAATCAAACTGTTCAATGTTGGTGCTTGCCATGAAAACTCCCTTTCAAGAGAACAAGGAAAAGGCCGAGACCATTCACAACCTGGCCCGGACGATTCGGATGCAGATCGAGGGTGAAATGGATCGGATTAACGCCCGAGCCTATTGGGAAACCACGCTTCCCACCCTGAATCTGGATTACCTTGCCGAAGCGTTGAGCTGGTCACTGCCTAATGCGTTACGTGATGCTGACCAGCGAAAGAAGTAACGGGGTAACCTATGCACACTCTAAAAACCATACGTAATCAGCAGGCCGAGAAATGCAGGGTCGGTTTGAACCACAAACTGTTCAGTGCCGCCTCGGACTATTTCTGTTCGCTCGACCATCCTGAATGGAACGCGCTCTACAATGCGACCCCTGATGATTACCATCACGACCTTATGCTCATCCTCAAAAGATGGTGCGACCATGAGGAAAACAAGATGCTCGCTCGCTTTGATCGACGGGTGGTGAACGGTGGCCCCCTTTAGAGGTCAATCCGGGTCAAAAGGTCAGAGACCGTCCGTTCACCCCATCCAGTTTTATGGGAAATCTGCACTCTGCCACCTTGATCTATTTTCCCAGCCAATTCAGCCAAGGATTTAGCGTGCTTTTCACTCCAGCCTTGGCGTTTAGCAATTTTCAAGACAGCATCATGCCCACAAGAAACCCCGCGCTGATGAAGCGCCTTGAACAATTCCTTAGCCATTGAGCCATCAGCTGGGTGCACGATACCTGTTGCAACGTTCACCATTACTGAGAGTTTTTCTATCGCTTGCTCAAGCACATCCTTTGAATGCGGCATTACAACTCCTACTGAAGTCGGATACAAAAAGGGCGCATCAGCGCCCTATCGTTTTCTGAAAATCCGGTGTTCTACCATCACGCCGATGATTTCGATGTGCTGCCGGTCGGAGTGCATGGTGGGGAAATCGTCGTTGAGGGGTACCAGTTCGAAGACCTCTTGCCCGTTCTCGTCGATGCCACGGGGGCGGTACTTCTTGAAGGTGGCCTCTTCGCTGCCGTTCTTGGCGACCACATAGTCACCCGGCCGTGGTTGTTCATCGGGGTCGATGATGACCAGGTCCCCTTCGTTGAACATCGGGGTCATGGAATTGCCTCGCAGCCAGAGACCAAATCCGCGAGGGCCAATATCGATACTGGCAGACACATACTCGACATTGCCATCAAACCCGCTGGCCTGTTCACACATCTCACGCCAGTTGCCCGCCTGGACATAACTCAGAATCGGCACTCGCCGTCCAACTGGGATCTCTGCAAGTTCGACGTTACTAAATTTCACATCATTTTCATTTAGCACAGAAGCCGTCTTACTCAATGGCACGGCAGACAAGGCAATAAGGTTCTTGCTCTTCGCCCATTCTTCAAAAAGCTTATTCACATATTCCGAAACATTCCGTTCCGAAAAATCATTGGAACTGTCAACCCCAGCAGTTGGATGAGCCTCATCTGCCAAGACAACTGAAGGGTCTGGGGAGCCCTTCCCTGTTGCTAGCCAGTGCGCAGAGACTCCTAACGCTTTCGCAAGAGCCACGAGATTATCACCACTTGGTGCGTACTCGCCCTGCTCCCATTGCGAAATGGATGCCTTATTGACGCCAACTAACTCACCCAACTTTTGTTGGGTAAGGCCATGTTTTTTCCGAAGTTCTTTGATGCGTTCGCTTTTCATGGTTAAGGAATATAAACCATATCATGTTGTGAATGCTTGACATCAGAAGTTGTGAAGACTTAACCTTGCCGTGTTTGGAAATCACAACAAGTTAAGCTTTCAAAACAGAGAGATGTAACTATGACAACAAGCCATGCCGTCAAATATTTCGGCTCAAAAGCGGCCCTTGCTAGAGCACTAGGTATTAACAAGGGGGCCGTATCTCAGTGGGGCGAGACCATTCCCCAAGGCCGTGCCTACCAAATCGAAGTGCTGACCGGTGGCCAGTTGAAAGCCAACCCGGCGGCACCTTCTGCCCGCCCGGCGCAGTAAGGAGATCGCCATGACGATGGAAAGTCATCCTGTCGAGCCCATCACCGAGGTACTGCGTGAGCTGGCGGCCATCAAGCAAGGGCTGGCCTTGCAAGCACTGCCGGCCATTCCGCTCGATGCCTTTTTGGACATGCTGCTCGACGTCTACAAGTTCAAGCTCCCCAAGCGCACCGCCCAGGACATGATTGCCGATGGCCGTATTCCCATCATTCCCAAGCTGCGCGCCGGCGATCAGCCCTGGGTCAATCTGGTGCGCTGGCGCGAGATGGCCAGCGAGCCGGAGCAGTATTTCAAGCTGGTCAATGAGAACTCCGGGCGGCGGCTGGCAAGCCGTGCGCTGACCAAGAAGCCCACATCCCGCTCTGTGGCTTGATCCCACAGTAGCGACTGCGAACAGGAGCCGAAAGTGTCTAACTGTCAACAAAACCTACACCGCCACTTCGCCAGCGCCTGCGACCGCTTCAAGCAGGTGCACAACCTGACCGACCTGGCCGCGCAGATCGGCATGAGCGCCGATGTGCTGCGCAACAAGTTCAACCCGGCGCAGGCGCGGCACAAGTTGACGGCAACTGACCTTATCGACCTCTACCGCGTCACCGGTGACGACACCCTGTTCGACGGGCTGCTGTTTGATTGCCAACTGACGGCCGTGCGCTTGCCGGCGGCGGCGACCACCGCACCAGAAGCGCGCGCCCAGCAGGCACTCAATGCGGGGGCCCAGATCCTGGGCGTCACCGCTCAGGCGACCACGCTGCTTGCCGGTGACCGCGTCACCAAATCCAACCGAAACACCGTCGTCTCCGGCATCTGGGCTGGCATCGAGCACCTGGTGCTGCTGGCTACCGAGGTCGAAGACCGCTTTCACGCCGTCCCTGGTCTTGCGTGTGCTGCCGACATGGCCCGCGCAGCCCTCGGCGCATAGGAGACCAGACATGAGATTGATTTGCCCCCACTGCGGATCTCGCGCCAGCACCCGCACCTCCACCCGGATGAGCCCGCTGTGCGGCATTGCCACTTACCAGTGCAGCAATGTGGAGTGCGGCCACACCTTCAAGGCGGGGTTCGAGATCATCGCGACCATCAGCCCCAGTGCCATGCCCAACCCGGCCATTGTGCTGCCCATGGTCCCGCGCAGAGCGAAGGCGGTGGCCCCATGAGCAAACTTCGCGCCGAGCAGACGGGCCTGATCCCGCTGCCGTTCTTGCTGTTCACCCGCGCCACGGTCGTCACCAACGGCGACGAGCCGGTAATGCGCAACACCACCCGCTTTGACGGCAGTTATCTGGAAGACCAGCGCGGCCGCCGTGGCGCACTGCGCTTCCAGCCCGCTTGCCAGCCACACCGCCACTGGCTGGTCAGGCTGCTGCAGGCATAACCGGAGGGCCACCCCATGAACACCGCACAGGTAATCGGGTTCACTCAACCACCCAGCGCCGCAGAGGTGGCGCTGGCCGAGATGCGCGCCCAGTTCGGCCGCAATGGGGCGGCCAGCCGCTGGTCACGCCTGCCGACCCGGGCCCGCGCCGTCATATGTTACGCCGCCGGGTTATCGACCACCTATGGCACCCGCGAGCTGGGCCAGTTCGATTTTGACCAGCAAGAGGCGATCCGCCTCGCCCTGGGGGAGTTGCTCGCCACCCTGCACGAGTTTGATGGCGGCGTGCTGCACCGCCGCGAGTGGCACCGCACCACCCGCCGCATTGAGGGACCGACCCGCAGCGAGCAGGAACAGGCAGAGCTTGAGAACAAGCGCCGGGCCGAGCTCAACGAGCAGGCCAGCGTATTGGAAAACCGCAGAGCGGTTTTGCAGAAGGTGGCCGGAAACGGCCAATAAAAAACCCCGCTATCGGTGTTGGCGCACCAGCGGGGTTTCCATCAGCAACTGAGGTAACTGATATGCGCAATGTAGCGATTTCGAACGCACTACGCAATGTGAAGGAGTGCCATTGGCATCTGGCCAGACTGGCACGGCGCCGCAATATGACTCGCTCCGACGACATCGCGGCACAGCACCATGCCGCCAATGCACATGCCTGGCGCTCGCTCTGGCTGAATCTGAACACCAAAGGGGGCCGACATGCATGATGACCTGTTCGAACTGGAGCCGCCGGTCGACGAGCTGGGTGGCGCCGAATCTGGACCCGCCCATATGCAGCCGCCAGCACCGGTCAGCCCACTGACCAAGCACTGGGAAGCAGCGCAGGAGGAGTTCAACACCTCGGGCAGTGATGCCCGCCGAAACCGCAACATCGCCCAGGAGCTGCTGGCACTTGGCGCCATCCGCGCAGTTTATTGGCTGGCGCTGGGTGGCGGTGAAGTCGCGCTGGCCACAGAGATCGCCGAGTGGTGGGCCGAGTGCGAGCCACTCCATGGACTGGGGGAGACCATCAAATGAGCCACCAACAGCAGATCGACCAGTGGGTCGACAAAATGCTGAACGCCGAGGCGCGCCTGCACGGCCTGCAGCTTGACCTAGTCGAGCTGCGCGCAGATGGTCCCCATGGCCAGCGCACGCCGGCCAGAACCCATCTGACCTTGTGCCGCCAAGCTCGTCAGGCTGCCCGTCAGGCATCGAGCAATATCCAGTCTCTCTACACCGGAGGCGCCATCTAATGACTCACCAGAAACCAGCCGGGCTTGCCCCGGCTTTGGGCGTCGTGCGCCCTGCAAACAGCCATATCGTGACGCTTGAGCCATGCACCAAGTGCCGCCAGATGGCGGTTTGTCTACCGGTAGCGGGCCGACACGGTCGCCGCTCTTACCCCTACTGTGTCGAAACCTGCTGGCCACTGGCCCGCGCCGCCAGTGAAACCGTGCTGAAGACCGTCCCGGCCAACGCCCGCCCCTCGATGCGCTGCAGTTGCTGCGGCGAGTTCAGCCATGTGCGCCCGGTCATCCTGGGCGGTAACCGGCTCACCAGCCTGTTTTTCTGCGAGGCCACCTGCTGGTCTGATCGGCTCGCCACCCTGGACATGGTACCGACCTGCTCCACCTGCGGCCGCTACCTGCAACCCAACGAGTATGTGAACGGCAAGTGCGGGGTGTGTAAATGAACCACAACATTATTTCTGTTTCCGGCGGCAAAGACTCCACTGCCACTCTTCTGCTGGCAATCGAGCGGAACGTCGAGAACCTGCAAGCAGTTTTCTGCGATACCGGTCATGAGCACCCAGAAGTCTATGCCTACCTGAACTATTTAGAGATACGGCTAGGCATTGCCATTCGAAGGATCAAGCCGGATTTTTCTATTCAGCTCGGGAGGAAACTGGTCACTGTGATGACGAAGTGGCGCTCTGAAGGAGTGCCAGCGGAGTTCATCAAACGAGCCAGTGAAGTCCTGACCCCAACAGGGATACCATTCCTTGACCTTTGCCTACTCAAAGGGCGCTTCCCCAGCGCCATGGCTCGGTTCTGCACCGAAGAACTGAAGCGCAACCCAATGCAACAGCAAGTGCTATTCCCTCTGCTGGAAGACCATGAAACAGATGAGGTATGGAGCTGGCAAGGTGTGCGCGCAGATGAGTCAACATCGCGCTCAAAACTGCCTGAGAAAGATGAGGTGCGTGATGGCCTGATCAACTACCGCCCGATCCTTACCTGGACTGCGCAGGATGTTTTCGAGTTTCACCGCAAGCATGGTGTGAAATGGAACCCCCTCTATGAGCAGGGCTTGAGCCGTGTTGGCTGCATGCCTTGCATCATGTGCCGGAAAGACGAGCTGCGTGAAATTGCTAACCGCTGGCCGGAAGAGATCGAGCGCGTCGCAGAGTGGGAACGACTGGTGAGCATGGCCAGCAAGCGCGGGGCATCCAGCTTCTATGGCCCGCGTGTCGCGGGTGGCAGTCAGTCAGTCGAGATGATGACGCATGAAGAGGCTCAGGATCTGCTGAACATCAATCGAGTGGTTGACTGGTCGATGACTGGCAGGGGTGGAAAGACGTTTGATATGTTCGCCCGCCTTGCTCCTGACGTTGGTTGCTCCAGCGCTTATGGACTTTGCGACAACCCAGTTGTTGATCGTAGCGGTACTGACACCCGACAAGGGGATGTCGCATGATCGACTCCATCACCAACCTGCACGGCATCCAGCTCCCACAGCACTACCTGGTCGGGCACCACGCCATCAATATGGCCGGGGCGGCCGAGCAACTTGCCCGCATCGAGTGGCACGTTGCCAAGCCGCTGGCCGCGACCTTCCTGCGCCGCTACCCGGCCAACTCCAAGACCGCCAACATCTGGCTGCGCCGCATGGTCGATACCTGCGCCGCCGCACAGAGCCGGTTCCCGGTACCGGTGATCGACCTGCGCAACGATGTGCGCCGCGAGCTGGTTGCCGCCGAGTGGGCCCGTCGCTGCCAGCAACTGCTGGCGGCGGCGGGCCATGAGCGCACCGCCACGGAGCTGCTGGCCGATATCGGGGCCCAGGCCAAGGCGTGGCACTTCTGCCCCACCCTGCCGGTTCACCCACGCACCAAGGTGGAGCGCCTGTTGGGTCGCCCCCTGAGCCAAGAAGAGCGGGACGACCTGGCCGACGAGGTGGACAAGTTCGAAGGGGCCGCCGCCAGCCTGCTGGTGCGCCTGCTCGACGAGTCGTGGTGGCTGCGCAAGATCAACCGCGCCTGGGCCATCTACTGCGAGCTGATTGCCATCCTCACCGGCCAGGTGCGCAAGGGGGTCAGCCCCTACGCCAGTGCGCACGCAGTGCGTGAGTTCACCCAGCGTAAAGCAGCCCAGCAAGCCTGGATGGCAGGCATGAGCGCCGTCAATGAGGAGCTGGGGCAAGAGATTGACCTGGTTGATGCGGTGATGGGCTCGGTCGCCAACCCCGAGATCCGCCGTCATGAGCTGATGGTGCGCATGCGCGGCTTTGAGGACATGGCGCAGGATCAGGGCAAGTTGGGTCTGTTCCTGACCCTGACTGCCCCCTCCAGCTATCACGCCTGGCGCCAGGGCAGCAAAGACAAGGCGAAGACCTACCAGAACGAGAAGTTCAACGGCGCCTGCCCGACCGAGACCAACCGCCTGCTGTGCAAACAGTGGGCCCGCTTTCGGGCCGCCTTGGCCCGCGAGGGGATCATGGCCTTCGGTTTTCGGGTGGTGGAGCCGCACCACGACGGAACCCCACACTGGCATTGCCTGCTGTTTATCAACCCCGAGCACCAACGCGACTTTCTGACCCTGCTCGCCTACCACTTCACCGCCGCCGAACGGGCCGAGCTCAAGATGCCCAACGGCGACCAGCTCGATGCGCTGGCCGAGATGAAAATCCGCAACAAGATGCCGCGCATCAAGTGGCTGCTCGATGTGAACAGCCCGGCGGTGGTCAAGGCCATCAACCCACGGGTGAACTGGAAGGAGATCGACCCGACCAAGGGCAGCGCCACCGGGTATATCGCCAAATACATCGCCAAGAACATCGACGGCCACAAGGTCGGGATGGACTACGAGGCAGAGGCACCGGTCGACCACACCACCATCGCGGTGGCGGCCTGGGCGAGCTGCTGGCGTATCCGCCAGTTTCAGCAGATTGGCGGCCCTGCTGTGAGCGTGTGGCGCGAGCTGCGCCGACTGGGTGACGAGGTGATCGAGTGGGATTGCATTTTGGAAGCCGCCCGCACCGCAGCCGACAACAACCGCTGGGGCGACTTTATCGACGCCATGGGCGGCATTGACCTGCCCCGCAAAGAGCACCTGATCCGCCTCTCCAAGCGCCTCGATGAAGCCGCCAACAAGTATGGCGAGGATGTGCTGCGCCTGATGGGGGTGATTACCGACATCGGCCAGACCACCGCCATCACCCGCACCGAGGGTTGGCAGATAGTGCGCAAGGGGGTCAACGGGTCGGGTTTGGGCGAGCAGCGCGAGCCTGCAGTGAGCGAGCGCAGCGAGTTGCCCTCAGGCGGCGGCAGCCGCCCCCCTCGGAGTTCTGTCAATAACTGTACGAAAGGATCCAAATCGGGGGTGAAAGGATCCGCTCTGGCTAAAGAGCTGGGCCGAATGGGTCTTGATGAAAGCAACGCCGCCCTGCTGCTGCACGGCAGCATCATCCACGCCGACGGCCAATATGTGCGACTGGTCGGCGATCGGCTGATTGTGAGCCGCAACTGGCCGGGTGCCGGCGATGCCGTGGCCGACCAGCTGACCGCCGAGGCCGAGGCCGAGCAGGCCAGCAAGCGGGCAGCCAGCAGCGATACGCTGAAACAGCAGGCCCACGAGCTGATGCACTCAGGCGGCAGCGTCACCGAATGGCTGGCCGCCCTGCCGCTGGCGCAGGCCGAAGAGGCGATCGCCATCTTCACCCGCCTGCTGGATGACGAAGAGGACCGGGCCAGTTACCAGCCCACCGAACAGGAGCAGGCCCGCGTCG
>NZ_JBFOCV010000021.1:0-40077 GCF_040907975.1 Aeromonas sp. s10
TCCTGGAAGCGCTCGACCAGCTGTTGGGCCGCCGCCTGCTGCTCGGCCTGGCTCAGGCTTTTTCTGCGCTGGCGAATGAGCTGGCGCAGGTTCTGGCGTTCGGGTTGGGTATCCGGCATGGGGACTCCTGGGCAAAGGTGGGCTGGCGCTACCTTAGCAAGGGGCCGACGGGATGAAAAGCTGATGGCGGGGCCGCCAGCCGGGCGGCCCCTGAGGTCGGGTGTCAGGAACGGTGGGGGGCGGGAGCCACTGCGCCCATCTGGTGCTTGAGGAAGACAGCCACGATGGCGGCCAGTGCCAGCGCCATGGGGTAGAAGCTCATGCTCACGACCAGGATCGGCGAGAGGGCGAAGATGGAACCCAGCAGCAGCGCCTGGGCGCCCCAGGGAATCAGCCCCTGTACCACGCAGGAGAAGATGTCCAGCATGGAGGCGGCGCGGCGCGGGGTGACCCCGTGATGGTCCGCCAGATCCCTGGCCACCTTGCTCGCGACTATGATGGCCACGGTGTTGTTGGCGGTGCACAGGTTGGTGAGGCTCACCACGCCGGCGATGCCGAGCTCGGCCGCCTTCTCGTTCTGTTCGCCATCGTGATGGCGGGTGAAGCGCGCAATCAGGGCGGCGATGCGCTCACTTATCCATGCGAGCCCCCCCTGGCGTTCCATCAGGGCACCCAGACCGCCGATGAGCATGGAGAGCAGGAAGATCTCCTGCATGCTGGTAAAGCCCTGATAGATGTCCTTGCTGAACTGGCCGAGAGAGTAGCTGCCAAGCAGCCCCACGCCACCGGCCGCCAGGATGCCGAGCCCCAGTACCATGAAGACGTTCATGCCAGAGAGGGCCAGCACCAGGATCAGCAGATAGGGGGCGACCTTGAGCAAGTCCGCCTCGGCGGTGGGGGCCGGCGCTTCACCGGTGGAGCCCAGCACCAGATAGAGCAGGATCACCAGCACGGCGGCGGGGGCGGCAATCTTGATGTTCTCGCGAAACTTGTCCTTCATCTCGCAGCCCTGGCTGCGGGTGGCGGCGATGGTGGTGTCGGAGATGATGGAGAGGTTGTCCCCGAACATGGCGCCGGAGAGGATGGTCCCCGCCATCAGCATCGGATCGATGCCGGCGGCCTGGGCGACGCCCAGCGCCACCGGTGCCACGGCGCCGATGGTGCCCATGGAGGTACCCATGGCGGTGGCAATGAAGGCAGAGATGAGGAAGAGCCCCGGCAGCAGGCACCAGCCCGGAATGAGGGAGAGACCGAGGGCGACCGTGGCATCCACCCCGCCGGTGGCCTTGGCCACGGTGGCGAAGGCGCCCGCCAGCAAATAGATGAGGCACATGGCCATGATGTTGCTCTCGCCCACCCCCTTGAAGAAGGTCTCGAGGTTCTTGTTGAACCCCTCGCGTCCCATCAGCAGGGCCAGCATGACGGCGGGCAGGGCGGCAACGGGGGCGGGGAGCTGGTAGAAGGCGAACTCGACCCCCTGCAGGGTCAGCCAGGTACCGGTACCGATGAAGAGGGCAAGAAAGACCAGAAGGGGCAGCAGGGCTCTGGCACGGGGTTGGGTCTGGATCATGTGTTCCTCGAAACTTGAACAATGACCTCCTGTCGTTGCCTGTGGCGCCTCCAGGGCGGGCACAGGGCGGGCATCCTGCCACCATGGGGGGCCAACAGTAGTGAGTCGGCCCGCCCGGGTCAAGATAGCCGTCCAGATGGATAGGGCTTTTTACTTCTTGATTCTGACTTGTCTGGTAATTCCGTTATTTATTCTGTTTTTAATGAATTTATCGTTTAAATGTCGGGGTGGTTTGGCGGGCCAGATCGGGCTTTTCAAAGGGGGCGCGGGCTGGTAAAACGGTCTCTTTCCATAATAAAGAGATGAGAGGGTGGAGATGGACAATCCGATCCGTGTGGCCGTGATGGGCTGTAATGGTCGTATGGGCAAGGTGCTGCTGGAGGCTATCGCCAACGCCGAGGGCGTGGTGGTGGGAGCGGCGCTGGAACGACCGGGCTCTGCCGTGATAGGTCTGGATGCGGGTGAACTCAACGGCCTGGGGCGCCTTGGCGTCATCATCAGCGACAGTCTGGAGAAGGTGAAGGACGAATTCGATCTCATCATCGACTTCACCCGCCCCGAGGTGACCCTGGCGAACCTCGCCTTTGCACTGGCGCATGGCAAGCAGATGGTGATCGGCACCACCGGCTTTGACGAGGCGGGCAAGGCGGCCCTGCACGAGGCGGGCAAGCAGATCGGCATCGTCTTCGCCTCCAACTACTCGGTCGGGGTCAACCTGGTGTTCAAGCTGCTGGAGCAGGCGGCCAGGGTGATGGGGGAGTACACCGACATCGAGATCATCGAGGGGCACCACAGACACAAGGTGGATGCTCCGTCCGGCACCGCGCTCTCCATGGGGGAAGTGGTGGCGAAAACCCTGGGCCGGGATCTGAAAGAGTGCGCCGTCTATGGCCGTGAGGGGATCACCGGTGAGCGGGATCGCAACACCATCGGCTTTGCCACCATCCGCGCCGGGGATCTGGTGGGGGAGCACACCGTCATGTTCGCCGACATCGGTGAGCGGGTCGAGATCAGCCACAAGGCTTCCAGCCGTCTGACCTTCGCCAACGGTGCAGTGCGGGCGGGTAAGTGGCTCGGCCAGCAAGGGGCCGGTCTCTATGATATGCAGGATGTGCTCGGTCTGAAATAAACCGTCTTCAGGGGGAGTGCAGACTCCCGTACTGGTTGCCAAACCCCGGTCCGCCGGGGTTTTTTGTCACTTTTTTGTAGAAATAAGCCTTAATCATCACTTTTTGAGTGAACCTCGCTAAATCCTGCCATTCTTACAAGCCTGCCACCCTCTTGCGACAAAAATGTCATCAAGGGGTAACGGGTTTGGGTCTCAATATTCCCCTGCGGGGGGCATTTCGCCTTGATGTGAAATAGACTAAAAATGCAATCCAAGAAAAACGTTTTCTATTCTTGGTGTTCACTTTTCTGGCTTCAAATGGTGTTTTTGCTGTTGTGTTGTTTATTTTTTAATTTTCTATCTTGCTGTTTATTAAGTGGTAAATTTGGTTTTTTGTACGTTGCATGGCATCGGGCGCCGCTTTGTTGTCTGTGTTTGGCTTTTCTTTTTGAAGAGGGGGTTGCAAAGCGAGTGAGTGCATAGATAATGGGTAATGTTGCTTGTTTATTGAATTTAGATGCATTTCAAACGAGAAAAGACGTTGAAATGAGATCGTTTTTAAGTAGAATGCGCCCAATTTGCCAGAAATCTGCCGGGTTCGAGTCCTGTCAAAGACCGGAACCGAGCCCGCAACACCCAGGTAAATTGCTGAATTTAAAGCTAAATAACTGGAGGTTGTCTTGAATCACACTGCATTGCTAGTGCTGGAAGATGGAACTGTGTTCAAAGGCGTGTCGATAGGCGCCGAGGGATGTTCCGTTGGTGAAGTGGTTTTCAACACGTCGATGACGGGTTATCAGGAAATCCTCACAGATCCCTCCTATTCCCGTCAGATCGTTACCCTCACTTACCCCCATATAGGCAACACCGGCACCAACAGCGAAGATGAAGAGTCCAGTCAGGTCCATGCTCAGGGCCTCATCATCCGGGACCTTCCGATACTGGCCTCCAACTTCCGCAATCAGCAATCCCTCTCCGATTACCTCAAGTCCCACAACATCGTTGGCATCGCCGACATCGACACCCGCAAGCTGACCCGCATCCTGCGTGAAAAAGGCGCCCAGGCCGGTTGCATCCTGGCCGGCAAGCAGCTCGATGAAGCCCATGCCCTCGAACAGGCCCGCGCCTTCCCCGGTTTGAAGGGGATGGACCTGGCCAAGGAAGTGACCGTGAGCGAATCCTACAGCTGGACTGAAGGCAGCTGGCAGCTCGGCAAGGGCCACGTCACCCCGGCGGCCGATGAGTTGAAATACCACGTGGTGGCCTACGACTTCGGCGTGAAGCGCAACATCCTGCGCATGCTGGTGGACCGTGGCTGCCGCCTGACCGTGGTGCCGGCCAAGACCCCGGCCGCCGAGGTACTGGCGATGAATCCGGATGGCATCTTCCTCTCCAACGGCCCCGGCGACCCCGAGCCGTGCGACTACGCCATCGAGGCGATCAAGACCTTCCTTGATACCAGCACCCCGGTGTTCGGTATCTGCCTGGGTCACCAGTTGCTGGGCCTGGCCTCCGGCGCCAAGACCATCAAGATGAAGTTCGGCCACCACGGTGCCAACCACCCGGTGAAGAGTCTGGACGACAACACCGTGATGATCACCGCCCAGAACCACGGCTTTGCGGTGGACGAGCAGACCCTGCCCGAGTGCCTGCGTGCCACCCACGTCTCCCTGTTCGATGGGTCGCTCCAGGGCATCCATCGCACCGACCGTCCGGCCTTCAGCTTCCAGGGTCACCCCGAAGCGAGCCCGGGCCCGCACGATTGTGCCGGTCTGTTCGACCACTTTATTGAATTGATTAAGCAGTATCGCGCCTAAGAGGATAAAGAGAGCCATGCCAAAACGTAACGACCTACAGAGCATCCTGATCCTCGGCGCCGGCCCTATCGTCATCGGTCAGGCCTGCGAATTCGACTACTCCGGCGCCCAGGCGTGCAAGGCCCTGAAAGAAGAGGGCTACCGCGTCATCTTGGTGAACTCCAACCCGGCCACCATCATGACCGACCCGGAGATGGCCGACGCCACCTACATCGAGCCCATCACCTGGGAAGTGGTGCGCGAGATCATCAAGAAAGAGCGCCCGGACGCCATCCTGCCCACCATGGGTGGTCAGACTGCGCTGAACTGCGCCCTGGCGCTGGAGCAGCATGGCGTGCTCAAGGAGTTCGGTGTCGAGATGATCGGCGCCACCGCCGACGCCATCGACAAGGCCGAGGATCGCTCCCGCTTTGACAAGGCCATGCGCAGCATCGGTCTCGAGTGCCCCCGTGCCGGCATCGCCCACAACATGGAAGAGGCCTGGGGCGTGCAGCAGATGGTAGGCTTCCCCTGCATCATCCGTCCCTCCTTTACCATGGGTGGCTCGGGCGGCGGCATCGCCTACAACACCGAAGAGTTCGTGGAGATCTGCGAGCGCGGTCTGGATCTCTCCCCGACCAAGGAGCTGCTCATCGACGAGTCGCTCATCGGCTGGAAAGAGTACGAGATGGAAGTGGTGCGGGATCGCAACGACAACTGCATCATCGTCTGCGCCATCGAAAACTTCGACCCCATGGGCATCCACACCGGTGACTCCATCACGGTCGCGCCAGCCCAGACGCTGACCGACAAGGAGTACCAGATCATGCGCAACGCCTCCATGGCGGTGCTGCGCGAGATCGGTGTCGAGACCGGCGGCTCCAACGTCCAGTTCGGCATCAACCCCAAAGACGGCCGCATGGTCATCATCGAGATGAACCCGCGGGTGTCGCGCTCCTCTGCGCTGGCCTCCAAGGCGACCGGTTTCCCCATCGCCAAGATCGCCGCCAAGCTCGCCATCGGTTACACTCTGGACGAGCTGATGAACGACATCACCGGTGGTCGTACCCCGGCCTCCTTCGAGCCGGCCATCGACTACGTGGTGACCAAGGTGCCGCGCTTCAACTTCGAGAAGTTCGCCGGTGCCAACGACCGTCTGACCACCCAGATGAAGTCCGTGGGTGAAGTGATGGCCATCGGCCGCAACTTCCAGGAGTCCCTGCACAAGGCCCTGCGTGGTCTCGAGACCGGCAAGACCGGCTTCGACCCCATGGTTGACCTGAACGCCCCCGACTCCCTGACCCGCATCCGTCACGAGCTGCAGGATGCTGGTGCCGAGCGCATCTTCTACATCGCCGACGCCTTCCGCGCCGGCCTCTCCATGGACGGCGTGTTCAAGCTGACCAAGATTGACCCCTGGTTCCTGGTGCAGATTGAAGAGTTGGTGAAACTGGAAGAGCAGGTGAAAGAGCGCGGCATGGCCGGTCTTGACGCCGACTTCCTGCGCGCCCTCAAGCGCAAAGGCTTTGCCGACGCCCGTCTGGCCAAGATCCTCGGCGTGGCCGAAGGTGAAGTGCGTAAATTGCGTGCCCGCCACAACATCTTCCCGGTCTACAAGCGGGTCGATACCTGCGCGGCCGAGTTCGCTACCAACACCGCCTACATGTACTCCAGCTACGACGAGGAGTGCGAGGCCAACCCCACCAACCGCGACAAGATCATGGTCATCGGTGGCGGCCCGAACCGTATCGGTCAGGGCATCGAGTTCGACTACTGCTGCGTACACGCGGCCCTGGCCCTGCGCGAAGACGGTTACGAGACCATCATGGTCAACTGCAACCCGGAAACCGTCTCCACCGACTACGACACCTCGGACCGTCTCTACTTCGAGCCGGTGACCCTGGAAGACGTGCTGGAAATCGTGCGGGTCGAGCAGCCCAAGGGCGTCATCGTCCAGTACGGCGGCCAGACTCCACTGAAACTGGCGCGGGCATTGGAAGCGAACGGCGTGCCGGTGATTGGTACCAGCCCGGATGCTATCGACCGCGCGGAAGATCGCGAGCGCTTCCAGTCCGCCGTTGAGCGTCTGGGGCTCAAGCAGCCGGAAAACGGCACCGTCACCGCCCTGGAGCAGGCCGTGCAACTGGCCACGCGCATCACCTACCCGCTGGTGGTTCGCCCCTCCTACGTGCTGGGTGGCCGCGCCATGGAAATCGTCTATGACGAGCAGGACCTGCGCCGCTACTTCGCCGAGGCAGTGAGCGTCTCCAACGAGTCGCCGGTGCTGCTGGACCGCTTCCTGGACGACGCCACCGAGGTTGACGTGGACGCCATCTGCGACGGCGTTGACGTGGTCATCGGTGGCATCATGGAGCACATCGAACAGGCCGGCATTCACTCCGGTGACTCCGCCTGCTCCCTGCCGCCCTACACCCTGTCCAAGGCGATTCAGGACGAGATGCGCGAGCAGGTGCGCAAACTGGCGCTGGAACTTGGCGTGGTCGGTCTGATGAACGTGCAGTTCGCGGTGAAAGACAACGAGATCTACCTCATCGAGGTGAACCCCCGTGCCGCCCGTACCGTGCCCTTCGTCTCCAAGGCCACCGGCGCTCCGCTGGCCAAGATTGCCGCCCGCGTCATGGCCGGTCAGAGCCTGAAAGAACAGGGCTTCACCACCGAGATCATCCCGCCCTACTACTCGGTGAAGGAAGTGGTACTGCCGTTCGCCAAGTTCCCGGGTGTGGACCCGCTGCTGGGGCCGGAAATGCGCTCCACTGGCGAAGTCATGGGGGTGGGCAGCAGCTTCGCCGAGGCCTATGCCAAGGCGCAGCTGGGTGCCGGTCACCAGGTGCCGAGCGAAGGTCGCGCCCTCTTGTCCGTGCGCCACGGCGACAAGGAGCGGGTGGTGAACCTGGCCGCCAAGCTGCTGGAGCTGGGCTATGACCTTGACGCCACCCACGGCACCGCCGTGACCTTGGGCGAGGCGAGCATCAACCCGCGTCTGGTCAACAAGGTGCACGAGGGGCGTCCGCACATTCTGGATCGCATCAAGAATGGCGAGTACACCTACATCGTCAACACCGCCGAGGGTCGTCAGGCCATCCAGGATTCCAAGCAACTGCGCCGCGGCGCCCTGCAGCACAAGGTGGCCTACACCACCACGCTGCACGCGGCCTTCGCCACCTGCATGGCGATCAGCGTGGATGCCACCGCCAACGTCAACTCGGTGCAGGAGCTGCATGAGAGGGTGAACAACCGCTAAGAGCACCGGCAGCACACTGCCCGCTCGATGCACGCAAACCCCGCCAGCAATGGCGGGGTTTTTTATTGCCTGCGCCCTGCCACTTCCGGGGGGGCGCCAGCAAGGAAGATGGGTGAGATGGCGAATAATCCATCGGGAGTGGTGATACTCACCCCGCTATTGGGCATTCACAGCATCCATATTGCTTAATCGACATGAAATGGTGCAATCTTCGCAATCTCTCGCCCCCACGACCTCCCTATACTGGGTGCTCATACAAACAAGGTCGTCTGCGCCGACACACCGAAAGGTGGCGTGCGAGAGGATCAGCGCCCGCAGCCCGATCCGGCTGCCGTGGCCGGCCCCGGTGACCGACGGGGGCCGCAGGAAAACCGGTCGCGGGGTTACCGCCGCGCGACTCGTCAGGGCCGGTGTTACCGCACCAACCCGCTTCCCCTCCTTGCCCCACCCGCCTGTCGGCCCGGTCGTCCAGCGCCTCGCCCATCCGTCAAGGGAATCTGAATATGAGCTTCGATCATCGCAAATACCGCCGTGCCCCCGTGATCAACCTGGCGGATCGCCAGTGGCCCAACCGGGTACTGGAGCGGGCACCGCTCTGGTGCGCCGTGGACCTGCGCGATGGCAACCAGGCGCTGGTCGAGCCCATGACGGTGGCCCAGAAGCTGCAAATGTGGGCGCTGATGACCCACATCGGTTTCAAGCACATCGAGGTGGGCTTCCCGGCGGCCTCCCAGCCCGACTTCGATTTTGTGCGCGAACTCATCGAGCGCAACCTCATCCCCGATGACGTCACCATCCAGGTGCTGGTGCAGGCGCGCGAAGATCTGATCGCCCGCACCTTCGAGGCGCTCAAGGGGGCGAAGCGGGCCATCGTTCACGTCTACAACTCGGTCAACCCGACCCAGCGCAACTATGTGTTCAACTCAGGCAAGGACGGGGTCAAGGCCATCGCCGTGCAGGGGGCGCGCTGGGTGAGGGAGTATGCGGCCCGCAATCCGGGCACCGAGTGGAGTTTCCAGTATTCTCCGGAGAGCTTCAGCAGCACCGAGGTGGAGTTCGCCGTCGAGGTGTGTGACGCCGTCATCGACGAGTGGCGTGCCGCTGCCCGTCCCATGATCCTGAACCTCCCCGCCACGGTGGAGGTGAGCACCCCCAACGTGTTTGCGGATCAGGTGGAGTGGTTCTGCCGACACCTCAAGGCGCGACCCGAGGTGAGCATCTCCATCCACACCCACAACGACAGAGGCTGCGGGGTGGCCGCCGCCGAGCTGGCGGTGCTGGCGGGGGCGGATCGCATTGAGGGCACCCTGCTCGGCAACGGGGAGCGCACCGGCAACATGGACATCGTCACCATGGCCATGAACCTCTACAGCCAGGGGATTGACCCCGAGCTGGACCTGTCCGACATGGATGCCATCGTCGCCACCGTGGGGGCCTGCACCCAGATTGCCCTGCACCCGCGCCACCCTTATGCCGGCGAGCTGGTCTACACGGCGTTTTCCGGCAGCCACCAGGACGCCATCCGCAAGTCTCTCGCGGCAGAAAAACCGGATCACTACTGGGACGTGGCTTACCTGCCCATCGATCCTGCCGATCTCGGTCGCAGCTACGAGGCGGTGATCCGCATCAACAGCCAGTCCGGCAAGGGAGGGGTGACCTATCTGCTGGAGCGTGACCTCGGTCTGCAACTGCCGCGCTGGCTGCAAATCGACTTCAGCCGCCGGGTTCAAGCCGAGGCTGAGGCGAGCAGCAGCGAAATCAGCCCGGAGCAGATCCGCACCCTGTTCGAGCAGCACTATCTTGAGCCGGCCCACGGCTATCGCATCGGGCGCTTCCAGCTCGGTCATGACAGTCAGGAGAGCCTGCGCCTGGAGTTGCAGACCCCCCACGGCACCCTGCAATTGTGTGGTGAAGGGGAGGGTGCCATCACGGCCCTGGTCAACGGCTGGCAGCGTCAGACCGGCATGCACATCGATGTGCTGGATTACTCCGAGCATGCGCTCACCGCCGGCACCGAATCCCGCGCCGCCGCTTATGTGCTGCTGAGCGTCGAGGGCACCCGGATGTGTGGCGTCGCCGTCGGTCGCGACGTGGTCAACGCCTCCCTGCAGGCGGTGATCAACGGCGCCGCCCAGCATCAGGCCCTGCGCCAGAGCGCCTGAGGCGGCACTGCCCGCCTGCCGTGAGGGCGAGCAGGGAAGGGCCGCCCACTCCGATGTCACGGCAGATCGCGCCGTCCCTGTTGCAACAATCCCCTGACCCATATGGTGAGGGGATTGTTTTTTATGGAAAAATCGGCCCACAATATCAGTGATTTGCCACCAGGAATGCCGTCGGGGTTCGCTGGCGATGGCAGCCAATGGCTGCCATTCGGGATAGAAGACATGCGCGCTTGGAGCCCAAAACATGATGAAGACTCCCCTCAGGTTATCCGTTCACCCCGCCCGGTTCTTCTCGCTTCCTCCCTGCCGTCGTCTCGCGCTGGTGAGCCTGCCCTGTCTGCTGCTGCTGACGGGGATCCTGGCCGGGGCCAGTTTTGATCCCCTGGCGGAGCACAACCTCTATACCGTCGGGGCTCTGGCCGAAGCGCTCAACGTGTTGACCCTGATGTTCATGTTCTGGGTGGTGCAGTGTGCCCAGATCACCTTGAAAACCTATCTCTCCCTCACCGGCGGGCTGACCCTCTGGCTCGTCTCCGGCGTCATCGATCTGATGGATGAGGCCTATTTCCAGCCCTGGTGGCTCTCCACGGTGGAAGACAGCCTGCGCACGATCGGCATGCTGGCCTCGGCCTGGGGTGTGCTGCTGATGGTGCAGCAGATGTATGGCACCCAGATGCGGCTCTCCTCCCTTGCCATGTCAGACGAGCTGACCGGGCTCTCCAATCGCCGGGCGTTTCGCGCCGTGCTGGAGGCGCACGGAGAGGAGGGGACGCCGCTCCTGCTGCTGGATCTCGATCACTTCAAGCTGATCAACGATCGCTATGGCCACGCCATCGGCGACAATGTGCTGCGTGAATTCAGCACCCTGCTGCGCCAGCTCTGCCCATTGGATGGGGTGGTGGCACGCCTTGGGGGAGAGGAGTTTGCTATCTGGCTGCCCGGCATGACGGGCGATAAGGCCCGTGCGCTGGCGGAGCAGATAAGGTGCGCGACCGAAGAGCTGGTCTCAGGTGACGGGGTAAGATTCACCGTGAGCCTTGCCCTGGGTATCAGCCAGAGCGGGGAGGGAGTGGATGCCCTGCTCCAGCGCACCGATCTCGCCCTCTATCAGGCCAAGCATCTGGGACGAAACCGGGTGGAGCTGGCGTGATGGCGCCAGGGGATGCCGCAGCCAGCGGGCCAGCAGGTTCATCCGCCTTCATCTTGTCAGACTTGTTCCCTACAATGTCCGCCTCCATGCATTCGAGCCCTCTCATTCGCGATGAAGGGCAGGTCCCGCTCTTCAGGAAGCCTTCATGATCTCCTCTCACTCCTTGTTTGATGCCCATTGGCGCTGGCTGTCACTGCTTACCCTTGCCCTGCTGTCGGGTTGTGCCAGCGAGCCTCCCGCCCCGACCAGCACGGCGACGCCGGCGGGGCGCCCCACGCCTAAGGCGATGCAGCCGCAAAAACCGGCCGACATGAAGAGCCGCATCGTGCGTTTCCTGCCGCGCAACGTGGTGGACAAGCCGGGCTGGGCCAATGACGTGGTGACGGCGCTCACCACCCAGGGGCTGACGGTGAGCGATCACAACGTCTGCAGCGTGCTGGCGGTGGCGGAGCAGGAGGCGACCTATCAGGCGGACCCCGTGGTGCCCAACCTCAACAAGATTGCCTGGAAGGAGATCAATGCCCGTGCCGGCAAGCTGCTCATCCCCGAGTTCATGGTGCGCACGGCCCTCTCCATCCAATCCCCCACCGGCAAGAGCTATGCTGAGCGTATCGACAAACTTCGCACCGAGCGGGAGATGAGCGAGATCTTCGAAGACATGATAGGCAGCGTCCCCATGGGCAAGCAGCTATTTGGCAACCTCAACCCGGTGCGCACCGGCGGCCCCATGCAGGTGAGCGTCGCCTTTGCCGAAGCCAACGCCCGTGGCTACCCCTATCCCGTGAAGGAGTCCGTTCGCCACGAGGTGTTCACTCGTCGGGGCGGCATCTGGTTTGGCACCAAACACATCTTCGGCTATCCCGCCGACTACCCGGATACCCTCTATCGCTTCGCCGACTTCAATGCGGGCTGGTACGCGAGCCGCAATGCGGCCTTCCAGGCGGCGGTAAGCCGGGTGAGTGGCAAGCCCCTGGCCCTGGACGGGGATCTCATCCGCTACGACTCCGATCTGCCCGGCAAGACCGAACTCGCGGTCCACAGCATCGCCAGCCGCGTCAACATGAGCAAGCAAGCCATTCACCAGAGCCTGAAGCTGGGGGACAGCAGCGACTTTGCCAAAAGCGATCTCTACCACAGGGTCTTCGCCCTGGCCGACAAACAGGCCGGGACACGGCAACCCCGCGCCATCTTGCCCGGTATCCAGCTAAAGAGCCCCAAGATCACCCGCAACCTCACCACCGCCTGGTTTGCCAAGCGGGTGGATGACAGGGAGCAATCCTGCGTACGGAAGATGGCGACAATTAAGTGATGAGGCGTTTGGTCAGTAAGAAATATAACAGCCGGTTGCCATGATTAATGACAACCGGCTGAAGTCATTAATAGGCTCTCCAGCGATACCCCTTGGCCTGCATACAATCGGTGATGACTTCGTTTTTTTCCTCATCAGAGATATTGTTCAGACGGATCTCATATTTGCATTGAGACAATGCAGTGAGAGTGTCATCGTGTGACACGCCCTCTTTTCTCCATGTTGGCTGCGGGTCAGATGCGCAGGATGTCAGCAATATACTCATGCTGGCGATCACCATTGTTACCGATATTTTTTTTATGCTCATTCATCAATTCCTTTGAATAGAGGTTATCTGGGTTTGTGATTATGGCCCCATGGTTGCCAGGTCTGTACCGCGGTTATTTTTCTAGCGTGTAATTTTGAATGATGTCATCCCCTGCATTTTGGATATCCGCTGCATCCCCAAAACTGGGTGCCTTTATGCTCCCCTCGGCTGGCGGTACGCAATACCATAGGGTTGCCACATCGGGGGCATGCAGGACTCTGCTCCGTGGGAGCAGGCAGGATGCGAGAGGAGGCAGTCGTGTTGTCAGCCAGAAGGGTAGCAGAGGGTGATTTTCGTGAGGGCGCCAGGTGGCGCGCCTTTAGTTGTGCAACATGTTGTCTGTGGGTCTGCCAGTTGGGAGTCAATCGTGTCTGCTGGATGGTCTTGACCACCTGGATGATGTCGGCAGGGGTCAATACCTGTGTGGTCTTCTCCTTGATATATCGGATCAATCCACGGTTCATGACGTTGTCCGGCATTGGCGTCTTGAAAGTACAGTCGCCAATAAAGTAAATCACTGAGTGCAGTTGCTGATCCGCTAGGCCCAACAGGGCCTTCAGGGTCATGACGTGCAGATGATTTTGATGCAGCGGGTTTTGAAAACGATGCTTGCGGCGATATATCTGCTGAGTCCAGCTTTTATGGGCCGGATTGCCAAATATCCATCCTTTCATGTTTTTTGTTTCGATCACGAACAGGCCAAACCGCGAAACAATCACATGATCTATCTGGGTAGTGCCCTGAGAAATCGGCAGGGTCACATCCTTGAGCAGGCGATATTCCCGTTTGTCGAGAAAGAGCCCGAGGCAAAGATTGAGAAACCACTCCCCGACCATCCCTTTGAACCAGGGGCTTTTGACTATCGCGACCAGCAACAGCAAGGGGAGCACAAACCAGAGTTTGGTCAGCAACGGTGCCAGCAGACTGGTCACATCCATCTCATTCCTCCTCGGCTGTCGAAGCCATATCCGGCGCTACTAGCCAGTCCTGTTGGCTGGCAATGAACATGGGGCCCACTGGTGCCAGATGGAGTTGAGTGGGCGACAAAGCATGACTGTAGTGAGTGGTGTGCAGGAACGAAGAACAATCTTTATCAACTGGGCGGTACATCACGCAATTTTGGCTCCAGAGGGGCATCCGCCATGGCGTACAGGCAGAGAAGGCCAATGGCGGGAGAGAGATTGAATGCAGACTAGAAACTCATCGCCAGTCCGATGGAGTAGCCGCTGGTACTGTTGCTGAACATATAGCGGGCCACCAACCGGGTGCGGGTGATGAAGATGTCGTACTTGCTGCTGTCGAGTTCGAGGCCAAGTCCCAGGGAGTTGAGGCTGTTGAAACCGAGCAGCCCCCGTTGCTGCCCCAGGTATTCGGTTCTGGCTCCTTCCAGCACGTAGCGAAGGGGCCTGTCCAGCAGGGTCCAGTCCCACAAGGGGGCGCGGCGGCGCAGGTAAAGCCCGAGGTTTTCCGCATCGGCCTGACCGCTGACGCTCTCGGCGGTGCCGGTGAAGCTTTGCAGATGCTGGTAGGAGTAGCGCAGCTCGGCATCGATGTCCTGGGCGGCGGAGAAGAGTTCATAGTCCAGCATCAATGAGCCGCCGAGGCCGTAGACATTGAGGGTGCCGCCGTCGAGGAAGTCCAGATGCTTGTCGCTCCTGTGCTTGAGCAGGGCGGCCCCGATGCGAAGATCGCTTGCCACCGTGCCCAGGGTGACATTGGCGATGGGCCGCAGCACCAGATTGCCACCAAAGCGATCCCGGTGGACGCTGACATCCCAGCCGATGCCGCCGGTGGCGCTCAGGCTGTTCCATTTGGTGGGAATGGTGCGGGTCTCGTTGCCATCGGTGAACACGAACTGGGGATCGTAGCGGCTGTAGCCCAGGGTGCCCTCCAGATAGAGGGGCACATCCTCGCTCAGGGTGGCGCCACCCCCGAGCTGGGTGATGGTGAGGGCAGAGGTGTCGTTGGTGCCGCTGCCGATATTCAGGTTGCTGGCGGTGATATCCGGCACCACGGCGTAGCTCATCAGGGAGACGACGGCGTTGGCGCGCTGTTGAACCAGGCTCTCGTCGCTGGCACGGGCCTTTGTCACAAGACCGGCAGAGACGCCGGCAAGCACCGCCAGCAAGGAAAGTGTGTGAGAAGAGAGCTGTCTTGCCATACCTGGCTCCATGAGTACCCCGTCCATTGGGGCATGCTCACACTGTAACGGTTTTCATCTGGCTTGGCAGCCTGGCAAGGGCCGACCCGTCCTGTTTTGGGCGTGCGCATTGGGCCGCGAGAAGGGTGAGCCGCTGGGCAGAAATCACAGACATTAATTTATTGTTCAGTTCCCCGGGTGTATAAGAGGCCTCCCATACGAACATTGGGGTGGTAGCAGGGATGGATTACCAGACGGGGCCTTAGGGTCATCATGACGAATGCGCATTACGTTGATGGGAGTCACACCAGATGCAGGACATGCTGCTTGCCATATGGCATCAGGATTTTGATCAGCTTATACAAATGCAGGCAATCGGTCTGCTCGTCACCTGTCTGGTGGTGATCCTCTTCCTTGAATCGAGCTTCGTCTTTCTGCCCCTGCCCGGTGACAGCCTGGTGCTGCTGGCGGGCGGTCTGGTGGGCATGGGGGTGCTGGGACCCGAGGTGACCTTGCTCTATCTGCCGCTCGCGGCCGGGATAGGGAGCGTGCTCGCCTACTGGCAGGGGCAGGCACTGCATGGCACCCGTTTCATGGGCCATGTGGAGCGAATGATCCCGGAAGGGAGCCTGCCCAGGGCCTCCCGACTGCTGGATCGTTACGGCTTCTGGGCCATGTTCGTGTCCCGTTTCATCCCCTTCGTGAGAGTGTTGACCCCCATGTTGATGGGAGTCTCCCGCCTGCACCTGCTGCGGGTGGCCGTGGCGAGTTTTGCCAGCGCCTTCCTCTGGTCCCTGGTATTGAGCATGGTGGGCAAGATGGTGATGGCGACCCCGGTCTTTGCCCATCATCAGGAGCTGCTGACCAAGTGCCTGCTGGTCACCTCTTTCGGGTTGTTCGTCATCGCGGTGGCGGCCATCGGCATGCGGCTGCTCAAGCGTCCGAGCAAGCGGGTGCGCTGATCTCACTGCCCGGGCTGCGCCTGCTGCCGCGTCTGGAGAGCGCAGCCCCCGGAAAAATACAGGCCATTTGAGGCGGCATTCCTGTCGCCTATCTGTTACACTTCGCGCCCGCCATTTTCCGGCTCATCTTCTGATCTGATGTCAGACCCAGCCGTCCTTGGCTCCACGCCTCGCCGATGCCAGGCCACACGCCGGCCCAGGCCACCCACGCCAACTACAGCTCCGCTGGAACACAGGAACCCAACATGAGATTTGAATCGTTCGATTTTGCCCCCGAGATTTTGCGCGCCATCTCAGATTGCGGTTATCAGGAGATGACCCCTGTGCAGAGCCAGGCCATCCCGGCCATTCGCCGTGGCCGCGATGTGCTGGCCAGTGCCCAGACCGGTACCGGCAAGACCGCCGCCTTTGCGTTGCCCATCCTGCAACGCCTGGTAGACAACCCGGCGCCGGTGCAGCCTTCCAATGCCCGCGTGCTGATCCTGACCCCGACCCGCGAGCTGGCGGCCCAGGTGGCGAGCAATATCAACGATTTCGCCAAGTATCTGGGGATCTCCACCCTCACCATCGTGGGTGGTGGCAAACAGGATGTGCAGGCCAAGAAGCTCAAAGCGGGCGCACACATCATAGTGGCCACCCCTGGCCGTCTGCTCGAGCACCTCACCGCCTGCAACCTGAGCCTCTCCGGGGTCGAGACTCTGGTGCTGGACGAGGCGGATCGCATCCTCGACATGGGCTTTAGCGCCGATGTGCAGCAGATCCTGCAGGCGGTCAACAAGACACGCCAGAACCTGCTCTTCTCCGCCACCTTCTCCGAGGCGGTGAAAAAGCTGGCCAACCTCATGCTGGACAAACCCCAGGTGGTGGCCGTCGACAAGCAGAACTCCACTGCCGACACCGTGAGCCACACCGTTTATCCGGTGGAACAGAAGCGCAAGCGCGAGCTGCTCTCCGAGCTTATCGGCAAGCAGAACTGGCAGCAGGTGCTGGTGTTTGCCAGCACCCGCGAGAGCTGCGATGAACTGGTGGAGGAGCTCAACCTCGACGGCATCAAGTCTGCCGTGGTGCACGGTGACAAGGCCCAGGGGAGCCGTCGCCGCGCCTTGCGTGAATTCACCGAAGGCAAGCTGCGGGTGCTGGTGGCCACCGAGGTGGCCGCCCGCGGCCTGGACATTCCGAGCCTGGAATACGTGGTCAACTATGATCTGCCGTTCCTCGCGGAAGATTACGTGCACCGTATCGGCCGAACCGGTCGCGCTGGCAAGAGCGGCATGGCCATCTCCTTCGTCAGTCGCGAGGAGGAGCGCACCCTGCTGGAGATCGAAGCCCTCATCGGCCAGAAGATCCGCCGCATCATGGTGCCGGGTTACGAGGTGAGCAGCCGTGACGACCTCATCAAGCAGTTGCAGGAGCGCCGCCGCTTCGGCAAACGCCCGCAGCGTGAAGACAATGCCGCCGCCCAGGCCATGGCCGAGGCGAAACTGCAAGGCCAGCGCCTCAAGCGTCTGGCGGCGGCCAAGAAGCCCCGTCAGCCGAAATAAGGCAACGTCGCACCCTCCCGGTCGGGGAGGGGCGTTTACTTTCCAAAGGCGCCACTGGCGCCTTTGTGCTGTCGATGACGCGGCCCCTTGGCCGCCCCGTTTCAGAGGATCCGAGATGACCCTTCCTGCTTACAATCAGGCCCTGCTCGAGATGGCCCGCCAGAGCCTGGCGGAGCTGGAGCGCACCGCCGCCCAGAAGACGGGCAAACGCACCCCCGCCCAGGAGAGCCACTTTCTCTGTACCTGGATGGCGGATTCTCTCAAGGAAAAACGCTTCTCCCGGCTGGTGATGGAGGATCTCAAGACCTGGGTGCAACTGGGGCGGACGCTGGGGGCGGGGGCCGATCTCAAGGGGCTGCTTGAGCGGGTGCAGCGCCAGTATGAGCGTGCCATGCATGAGCCGGTACAGCTGGGGGCGCGCCTGGCCGATCTGCTCTTGGCGCTGGAGGGGGCGGGCTGGCTGGTGTTCACCGACAGCGAACTGAACACCCGGCAGCGGCTGCTGAGCCAGGGGCAATCCAGCCTGATCATCTCGGCCAGCGAGTATCAGGGCCATATCGAGGGGGGTGAGCTGGTCAAGCCCCTCACCCTCTATGTGCGCGGGGACGAGCAGGTACTGGCCGAGGCGGCATTTGCCCGGGGCCTGCTGCTGAGCCAGGGCAACAAGAAAACCACCCTGGTCAAGCACCACAAGGCCTATCGGCTGATGCCGGGCAACGCGCAGCCTGCCCTGGCGCTGTTGTCCTCCTGATCCCGCCTTCTCATCCCGTCACCCGGCCCTGCGCCGGGTTTTTTTATGGCAAATGCACCCCACGGGGTTACCTGCACGCTCGGGCCGGGCGGGCAATCTTTGTCGCAGCCAAGGGGCTCCCCCTCTGATGGGGGGCGTCCCCCATATGGAGGGATGGTGGGGTGGTGCTTCTGCTCTAGGGTGGATGGGCCCCAAAGAGGGCCTTAAAGGAAGCAGACCGCCTGACAAGGCGACACTCAATGAATGAGGAAACATGATGAAAGCGACTCCAATTGCCCTGTTGCTGGCCGGCGTGCTGGCGTCCCCGCTCTGCGCCGCCGGACTCGATGCCCGGCTCACCTTGGTGGAGGGCAGCACAGACGATGTGCGCGTCAACCTGACCCTGACCAACACCGGGGAGAAGCCGGTTCGTCTGCTCAAATGGCAACTGCCGGGCAGCGAGGATGCTCCCCTGTTCCAGGTGGAGCGTGACGGCCAGCCGGTGGATTACGAAGGGGCCCTGATCAAGCGGGCCGCCCCGAGTGACAAGGACTACCAACTGCTCAAGGCGGGCCAGAGCCTGACAGTGCAGGCGGAGGTCTCCGGTCTCTACGACATGAGCGCCCAGGGCCAGTACAGCATCCGTTACCTGCTGCCGACCGTGGCGCAGGAGGGGAAAGCGGCCAAGGCCAAACAGGCCCAGGCGAGCGAGTCCAATGCCGTGACCCTCTGGGTGGACGGGGTGAGCGACGATCGGGTGCTGGCCAAGGCTGCGGTGGCCGAGCCCCAGGCGGTGAGCGCCTCGGTCAGCTTCAGCGGCCGTTGCACCAACACCCAGAAGAGCGACATCCTGGCGGCGCTCGATGCCGCGAGTGGCATCGCCAACAACTCCAGCAGCTACCTCGCGGTGGACAAGCCGAATGGGCAGCGCTACCGCAGCTGGTTTGGCGCCTATGACGCCACCCGCTGGAACCAGGCCGAGACCAACTTCAGCAAGATCAAGGATGCCATCGACAACAAGCCGCTCACCTTCGACTGCGGTTGCAAGCAGAGCTACTTTGCCTATGTCTATCCGGACCAGCCCTACAAGGTCTATCTGTGCAAGAGCTTCTGGACAGCGCCGGTCACCGGGACCGATTCCCGCGCCGGCACCATTGTCCACGAGCTGAGCCACTTCAACGTGGTGGCGGGCACCGACGATCTGGGATACGGTCAGGCCAATGCGCGCAATCTGGCGAGCACGGATCCCCAGAAGGCCCTGAACAATGCCGACAACCACGAATATTTCGCCGAGAATACCCCGAGCGAAAATTGAGTTGCAAACAGGGGCCGGATGGCCCCTTTTTTGACGGAGGCACCATGATGACACTCTTGCTCACCACCCTAGCACTGGCGCCGTTGCAGTGCGAGCTGTCGGTCAGCGCAGAGAGCGGGGTGAACGAACCCCTGCCCCTGGTGATGACCCTGACCAACCGGGGGGAGACGCCCCTCGAGGTATTGACCTGGTTCACCCCCTTCGAGGGGTGGTTTGCCGATGCCATCGACCTGACCCGCGATGGGCAGCCGCTGGACTATCGAGGGCCGCTTGCCAAGCGAGGTACCCCCGGGGACGGCGACTTCCTGCACCTGGGGGCGGGGGAGCAGAGCCAGGCCGATGCGGACCTGGCGCAGGCCTACGATCTGTCCCAACCGGGCCGCTACCGGCTCAGCTATCGTGCCCAGCCCCTGACGCTGACCAAGGGCGTGGCGCCCAGCTGCCCCGCCATCGACTTTACCCGGGTGGCCCCCTAGGCGATCTGCGGCTTGCCCTTGGTATCCAGCAGCCCGACGGCGCGGGTGGCCACCGCCAGACCGCGTGACGATTGGCTTTCCCGCCAGCAGCAGTGCACCAGCGTGATCACATGGTCATCCATGGGTGTCGTCTTTATCCGGGTGGCACAGGCGGAGCAGGATCCGGCGTTTGCGACCTCGCTGGTACCGGTGGGTAAGTGGGGGGCGGAGCGAGGGGCGGGTCAACTTCGTCGAGATCCATCGGCGCTACCCGGCGGCCGGGCCTTGGAATATCGACATCGTCCGCCTGCTGGAGCAGGGCGGGAGGTGGTGACCGAAGTGGTGATCACTGACGGTGACGTCAAGGCGCGCGCCATCGCGCCTTTACCTTCCACGTGGTGCGTGGCAATCCCATTTGCCATCAGACTGAATTTTGGCCCGATTGATACGTTGTGTCGTGACTGGGCCACTGCCATCCCGCGGGAGCCGAAACCCGCCTGATATGGTTTCCGCTGACGGAGCGCCGCCAGCGGGGCGATTCCTCGGCCAGCCCGGCCATTATTTTTTCGTTATCCATTATTTCGCTAAATATCCCCGTATTTCATGGTTGGGTCATGCCATGAGCCACGTTATGTTTCATCCATACCGCCAGCAAGCACTATGAAGGTTATCTCTACCGATAATTAATTTAAATTAAACATGTTAACCGGCTGGTTTTATTTTGTGGTGGTTGGCAAGCGCTCTGGATGTTCATAAATATAACGAGGTGAATAATGAAAAAACGGCACTCCCTGTTTTTAATGGCGGCACTTCCGCTGGCACTGATGACATCGGTACAGGCACAGTCAAGCTTGGCCGAGATCCAGCGGGCCGGAGTGATCAAGATCGGCACCGAAGGGACCTATCCTCCCTTCACCTACCACGACAAGAGCGGCAAGCTGGTGGGCTTTGACGTGGAGATCGGCGAGCTGATTGCAAGCGGTCTGGGCGTGAAGCCGCAGTTCGTCGAGGGCAAGTGGGACGGGCTCATCGCCGGGGTGGACGCCAAGCGCTACGACCTGGTGCTCAACGAAGTGGCCATCACCCCTGAACGGTTGAAAAAATATGATTTTTCAGACCCCTACATCACCTCCAAGGCGGTGATCGTGGTGCACAGCGACAACCAAAGCATCAAGAGCTTTGCCGATCTGAAGGGCAAGAAATCCTCCCAGTCCCTGACCAGCAACTTCGCCCAGCTGGCGAAATCATCGGGCGCCGAGGTGGTGGCCACCGAGGGATTCAACCAGTCACTCGAACTGGTGCTGACCGGGCGGGTGGATGCCACCATCAACGACAGCCTCTCCTTCCTCGACTTCAAGAAACAGAAGCCGGATGCCAAATTGAAGGTGGCGGCCAGCGAGGCCAAGGGGGATCAATCTGCCGCCCTGCTCGCCAAGGGGCAACCCGAGTTGCTGGCTGCCATCAATCAGGCGCTGCGCAATGCCAAGCAGGATGGGGCATATCAGAAAATATCGCAGAAATATTTCGGCACCGACGTCTCGCAATAATATCGTGGCAACATAATAACAACTGAGGATATTAACGTGCCTGCCTGGTTGCAGTTAATGATCGACTCTTTTTGGCCCCTGCTCAGTGCGGGGCTTATTTTTACCGTGCCACTCACTCTGATTACCTTCGTGCTGGGAATCGTGCTCGGCTTGTCGGTGGCGCTGGCCAGATTATATGGTCCGGCTCCGCTGGTGATGCTGGTCCGCTTCTATGTCTGGCTTATTCGGGGCACGCCCCTGCTGGTGCAGCTGTTTCTGATCTTTTACGGTCTGCCGAGCGCCGGCATCGTGCTGGACGCCTTCACCGCCGCCGTCATCGGTTTCACCCTCAACATCGGTGCCTACAGCTCGGAGATCATTCGTGCCACCCTGGCGGCCATCCCCAAGGGGCAGTGGGAGGCGGCCTACTCCATCGGCATGAACTGGCCCCAGGTCATGTGGCGGGTGATCCTGCCGCAGGCGGCGCGTATCGCGGTGCCACCGCTCTCCAACACCTTCATCTCCCTTGTCAAAGACACGTCGCTGGCGGCGGCGGTGACCGTGCCCGAGCTGTTTCAGGCGGCCCAGCGCCTCGCCTCCGTCACCTATGAGCCGCTCATCCTCTATATCGAGACGGCCCTCATCTACCTGATGTTCAGCTCGGTGCTCTCCACCCTGCAAGACAGGCTGGAGCAGCGACTGGCTCACAAAGAGACCCGGGAGGTCGCCCTATGATCCGCTTGAGTGGCATCGAGAAACAGTTTGCGGGGCAGCGCGTGTTGAAAGGGGTGGGGCTGGCGATGGCCGCGGGCAGCGTCACCGCCCTGATCGGTCCCTCCGGCAGCGGCAAGAGTACCCTGCTGCGCTGCGTGAACCTGCTGGAGCGACCCGATGCAGGCCAGTTGGTGCTGGGGGGCAGCGAGCTCGACTTTACCCGGCATCTGTCACGGCAAAGCGTGCTGGCCCTGCGCCAGCAGACCGGCATGGTGTTCCAGAATTTCCAGCTGTTCCCGCACATGACGGTGCTGGAGAACGTGATGGAAGGGTTGGTCACCGTGTTGAAGTGGCCCAGGGAGAGGGCAGTGGCGCGCGCCCTGCAACTGCTCGACAAGGTGGGGCTCAGGCACAAGGCCGAGGCGGTGCCTGCCACCCTCTCCGGCGGTCAGCAGCAGCGGGTCGCCATTGCCCGGGCGCTGGCGCCATCCCCCAAGGTGCTGCTCTGTGACGAGCCTACCTCGGCGCTGGATCCCGAGCTTGCCCAGGAGGTGGTGGCCGTGCTGCGCCAGCTGGCCAGTGAGGGGACCACCATGCTGATCGCCACCCATGACTTGCGTCTTGCAGCCCAGATTGCGCAGCAGGTGATCTTCCTGGAGGCCGGGGAGGTGGTGGAGGCGGGCAGTGCGCGTCAGATGTTCACCACCCCCAAGCGGGCACGTACCTTCGAATACATCTCCACCCTCACCGAACGGCTGCCGGAGAGCTGGAGTATCTAGCCGGTTCTGGCGGATTGAGAGCGAGATAAAAAAACAGCCCCGCAGGAGCGGGGCTGTTTGCATGGCTGCTTGGTTATGGCGGCAGATCACACGGCCAGGTAGTCCATGATCCCTTCGGCCGCCTTGCGACCCTCATAGATGGCGGTCACCACCAGATCCGAGCCGCGCACTGCGTCACCACCGGCGAACACCTTGGGGTTGCTGGTCTGGAAGGCGTACTCGGCCTTCTCGGGCGCCTTGATGCGATCCCGGCCGTCGAGCTCGACACCGTGCTCTGCCATCCAGGGCTGGGGGTTGGGCTGGAAGCCGAACGCCATCACCACCGCATCGGCAGCCAGCACCTGCTCGGAGCCTTCAATGACTACCGGATTGCGGCGGCCATTGGCATCGGGGGCGCCGAGCTCTGTGCTCACCACCTTGATGCCGCAGGTGCGGCCGTGGGCGTCCAGCTCCACGCCGATGGGCTGGAGGTTGAACATGAATTCCACCCCTTCCTCCTGGGCGTTTTTCACCTCCCGCTTGGAGCCTGGCATGTTCTCGGCATCCCGGCGGTAGGCGCAGATCACCCGATCGGCCCCCTGGCGGATGGCGGTGCGCACGCAGTCCATGGCGGTGTCGCCGCCCCCCAGCACCACTACCTGCTTGCCGGCGAAGTCGATGTAATCGGCTTGCGCCTTCTCAAAGCCCAGCAAGCGATTGGCGTTGGAGATGAGGTAGGGCAGGGCGTCATAGACCCCCGGCGCCTCTTCGTTGGCAAAGCCGCCCTTCATGTACTTGTAGGTGCCGACCCCGAGGAAGACCGCATCGAACTCGCCGAGCAGATCGGCGAAGGTGACGTCACGGCCCACTTCGGTCTCGAGGCGAAACTCCACTCCCATCCCCTCGAAGATCTCGCGGCGGCGCTGCATCACCTCTTTCTCCAGCTTGAAGGAGGGGATACCGAAGGTGAGCAGGCCACCTATCTCCGGGTACTTGTCGAACACCACAGGGGTGACGCCATTGCGTGCCAGCACGTCGGCACAGGCAAGGCCCGCGGGGCCCGCACCAATGACGGCGACCCGCTTGCCGGTCTTGACCACCTTGGAGAGATCCGGGCGCCAGCCCATCTCGAACGCCTTGTCGGTGATGTATTTCTCGATGTTGCCGATGGTCACGGCGCCGAATCTGTCGTTGAGGGTGCAGGCACCCTCACACAGTCTGTCTTGCGGGCAAACGCGGCCACATACCTCCGGCAGGCTGTTGGTCTGGTGGGAGAGCTCCACCGCCTCCAGGATGCGTCCCTCGTTGGCCAGCTTCAGCCAGTTGGGGATGTAGTTGTGTACCGGGCACTTCCACTCGCAATAGGGGTTGCCGCAGTCGAGGCAGCGATCCGCCTGCATGCCGACCTGGGCCTGGTTGAAGGGCTCGTAGATCTCCACGAACTGGATCTTGCGGATCTTGAGCGGCTTCTTGGGCGGGTCGACCCGCTGGACATCGATAAACTGGAATACGTTCTGGCTCATAGGGTTCCCTCCTTATTGCGCCTGGATTCTGAGTTCTGCACTGGAACGGCTGGTGTGGCCAAGCAGCGATTTGACGTCGCTGGACTTGGGTTTGATCAGCCTGAACTTGGGCACATAGGAGTCGAAGTTGGCCAGGATCTCCTCGGCACGCGAGCTGCCTGTCTCGTTGAGGTGCGCCGTGATGATACCGCGCAGGTGCTCCTGGTGGATGGCGAGATCCGCCACCTCCAGCAGTTCGACCAGCTCGGGGTTGGTGCGCTTGGCAAAGTTGCCGCACTCGTCGAGCACGTAGGCGAAACCGCCTGTCATGCCCGCCGCGAAGTTGACACCGGTCTTGCCGAGCACGGTGACGATGCCGCCTGTCATGTATTCACAGCCGTTGTCGCCAATCCCCTCGACCACCGCCAAGGCCCCTGAGTTGCGCACCGCGAACCGCTCGCCTGCGGTCCCTGCGGCATAGAGCTTGCCGCCGGTGGCGCCATAGAGGCAGGTGTTGCCGATGATGGCCGCCTCGTGGGATTTGAACGCCACGCCGACGTGGGGTTTGATCACCAGCTTGCCGCCGGTCATCCCCTTGCCCACGTAGTCGTTGGCATCCCCGGTGAGGATCATCTCAAGGCCACCGGCGTTCCAGACGCCGAAGCTCTGGCCGGCGGTGCCGTTGAAGTGCACCTTGACCGGTTCGGCCGCCATGCCCTGGTTGCCGTGGCGCTTGACGATTTCGCCGGACAGACGCGCACCCACGGAGCGGTCGGTGTTGCGGATGTCGTAGCGGAACTCGCCGCCACTCATGTTTTCCACCGCGTCCAGCAGGTCTTCCACCATCTTGAGGTTCAAGGGCCCCTTGTCGAAGGTGGGGTTGTGCTGCTGGCTGAACAGACTGGAGCCTGCCGGTGCAACCGGGCTTGCCAGAATGCCGGACAAGTCCAGCTTGGCCTGACGGGCGGTGAGGCCGGGCAGGGCTTCCAGCAGGTCGGTACGACCGATGAGGTCGGTGAGCTGGGTGACGCCCAGCTCGGCCATCAGCTCGCGCGTCTCCTCGGCGATGAACTTGAAGTAGTTCATCACCATCTCCGGCAGGCCGGTGAAGTGTTCGCGGCGCAGCTTCTCATCCTGGGTGGCGACGCCGGTGGCGCAGTTGTTCAGGTGGCAGATACGCAGGTATTTGCAACCGAGCGCCACCATGGGGCCGGTACCGAAGCCAAAGCTCTCGGCGCCGAGGATGGCCGCCTTGATGATGTCCAGACCGGTCTTGAGGCCGCCATCCACCTGCAGGCGCACCTTGTGGCGCAGGCCGTTGGCCACCAGCGCCTGCTGGGTTTCGGCCAGGCCCAGCTCCCAGGGGGAGCCGGCGTATTTGACCGAGGTGAGCGGGCTGGCGCCGGTGCCGCCGTCGTAGCCGGAGACGGTGATGAAGTCCGCATAAGCCTTGGCCACGCCACAGGCGATGGTGCCGACGCCGGGCTCGGACACCAGTTTCACCGACACCAGGCAGTTCGGGTTGATCTGCTTGATGTCGAAGATGAGCTGGGCCAGATCCTCGATGGAGTAGATGTCGTGGTGGGGCGGCGGGGAGATCAGGGTCACGCCGGGCACCGAGTAGCGCAGCTGGGCGATTTGCGCGGTGACCTTGTCTCCGGGCAGCTGGCCACCTTCACCGGGCTTGGCACCCTGGGCGACTTTTATCTGCACCACGTCCGCGTTCATCAGGTAGTGCGGGGTGACGCCAAAGCGACCGGACGCCACCTGCTTGATGCGAGAGTTCTTCTCGGTGCCAAAACGCTTGGGATCTTCACCGCCTTCGCCGGAGTTGCTCTGACCGCCGAGGCGGTTCATGGCGATGGCCAGGGCCTCGTGGGCTTCCGGGCCGAGGGCGCCGATGGACATGGCCGCGGAGTCGAAGCGGGGGAACAGCCTGGCGGCTGGCTCCACCTGATCCAGCGCAACCGGGGTGGTGCCCTGTTTGAGCGACAGCAGATCGCGCAGGGTGGCGACCGGGCGCTCGTTCACCAGACGGGCATACTCCTTGTAATCGGCGTAGTTGCCGGAGCGCACCGCCACTTGCAGGGTCTGCACCACGTCCGGGTTGTAGGTGTGGTACTCGCCACCGTGGACGAATTTCAAGAGGCCGCCCTGGGTCAGCGGCTTGCGGCCGAGCCAGGCCAGACGGGACAGATTGATCTGATCCTGCTGGATGTCGGCAAAGTCGGCACCCTGGATGCGGCTCGATACGCCGCGGAAGCAGAGTTCGACAACAGCCCTGGAGAGGCCCACCGCCTCAAACAGCTGGGAGCAGCGGTAGCTTGCCACCGTGCTGATGCCCATCTTGGACATCACCTTGTAGAGGCCCTTGTTGATGCCGTTGCGGTAGTTGAGCATGGCCTGGCGCAGGCTCATCTTGAGCACGCCTTCCTCTACCTGCTTGGCGAGGGTCTCGTAGGCGAGGTAGGGGTAGATGGCGGTGGCGCCAAAGCCCAGCAGCACGGCGAAGTGGTGCGGGTCGCGCACGCTCGCGGTCTCCACCAGGATATTGGCGTCGCAGCGCAGGTTGTTGTCCACTAGGGTACGCTGCACCGCACCCACCGCCATGGCGGCCGGGATGGGCAGGGTATCCGGGCTGATGTCCCGGTCTGACAGGACCAGCAGCACCGCGCCGCTGCGGGCCGCTTCAGCTGCCTCGTGGCAGAGACGCTCAAGGGCAGCCTGCAGCCCCTCTTCGGGCTGGTAGTTGAGGCTCAGCACCGCGTGGCGGTAGTGCTCCCCTTCCAGGGCCAGCAACTGATGGAAGTCGGAGTAGAGCAGGATCGGCGACTGGAACAGCACCCGGTGGGCGTGACCGAAGGTCTCGTTGAACACGTTCTGTTCGCGGCCGATACAGGTGGCCAGGGACATGACGTGATTTTCCCGCAGGGGATCGATGGGCGGGTTGGTCACCTGGGCGAACATCTGGCGGAAGTAGTCGTACAGGGTACGCTGGCTGGAGGAGAGCACCGCCATCGGGGTGTCATCCCCCATGGAGCCCACCGCCTCCTGGCCATTCTCGCCGAGCACGCGGATCACCTGATCCAGCTCTTCAAAGGAGTAGCCGAACAGCTTCTGGTAAGTCTTGAGCCGGTCATCCGGGAATTCCCGCGATCCCGTGCTGGCATCGTCCATCTGCTCGAAGGGAACCAGACGCTTGCAGTGCTTGTCCATCCACTGCTTGTAGGTGTGACGGCTCTTGAGATCGTCGTCAATTTCGAAGCTGGTCCAGATCTTGCCGTTGCTGGTATCGACCACGAACAGCTCCCCCGGGCCGACACGGCCCTTCTCCAGCACTTCGTCCGGGGTATAGTCCCAGGTGCCCACTTCGGAGGCCAGCGTGATGAACTTGTCCTTGGTGATGACGTAACGTGCCGGACGCAGACCGTTTCTGTCGAGTGCGCAGGTAGCGTAGCGACCGTCGGTCATGACGATGCCGGCCGGGCCGTCCCAGGGCTCCATGTGCATGGAGTTGAAGTCGTAGAAGGCGCGCAGGTCGTCATCCATGTTCGGGTGCTTCTGCCACGCAGGCGGGATCAGCAGGCGCATGGCACGGAACAGGTCCATGCCGCCGGCCAGGAAGAGATCCAGCATGTTGTCGAGGCTGGAGGAGTCCGACCCAGTGGTGTTGACGAAGGGGGCGGCCTCTTGCAGATCCGGGATAAGCGGGGTGGCGAACTTGTAGCTGCGCGCCTTGGCCCATTGGCGGTTGCCGGCAATGGTGTTGATCTCGCCGTTGTGGGCGAGGTAGCGGAACGGCTGCGCCAGCGGCCAGCGCGGGCTGGTGTTGGTGGAGAAACGCTGGTGGAACACGCAGATGGCGGCCTGCATGCGGATGTCGGCCAGATCCAGATAGAAGCGCGGCAAATCCACCGGCATGCACAGTCCCTTGTAGACGGTGACCAGGTTGGAAAGGCTGACCACATAGAAGTAGTCGTCGCTGATGCGCTTCTCGATGCGGCGGCGCACGATATAGAGGCGGCGCTCGAGATCCTTGTCGACCCAGCCCGGGGGCGCGTTGACAAAGACCTGTTCAATGCTGGGCAGGGACGCCTTGGCGATGGAACCGAGTACGTTGGTATCGATGGGCACCTTGCGCCAGCCGACCAGACTCAGGGTCTCTCTTTCCAGCTCCTCGTCGATGATGTCGCGAGTGGCCTGGGCCAGGATGGGATCGGGGTTGAGGAACAGCATACCGACCGCGTAGTTGCGGCCCAGGTGCCATCCCTTCTCTTCGGCGACCGCTCTAAAGAAGCTGTCGGGTTTTTGCAGCAACAGGCCGCAGCCGTCGCCGGTCTTGCCATCGGCGGAGATACCGCCGCGGTGCTGCATGCGAGCCAAGGCTGACATCGCGAGACGGACAAGCTTGTGGCTGGCTTCCCCTTCCATGTGGGCCAACAGGCCGAAGCCACAGTTATCCCTCTCCAGCTTTGGATCATATAGTGACATTGCATTTCTCCCTTGCTCGGCCTTCCATCGCACTGTCATCAACAGACTGCATAAATTGCGATTGGCTCTTGTGGTTCCGTCCGCCTGAGGTGGCGAATCTCCAAACTAATGGGATTTTCGGGCAAGGTCAATTGGACATCCCGCCTGTTTGCAATGTTACATCACCATAACAAAATGTGGGTTTTAGAGACTCAATCAGCATTTTTGTGTATTTATGGCTGCTTTTTTTTTATTTGTTGGCTTTATGTTCTGGTTATGGACGGTTTAGTGGTTGACTGCATGGTGGCGGGGAACTGTAGTAATTTTACAAAGTCATCTCTGGTGTGCTTGGCGGGGATCACATTTCAGGATCCTGCGTCTTGCATTTGTCCATAAGCAGACTAAACAGGATTTTTTCAGTAGTTACAGCCGGTTATGGGCGAGAGGTTATGACACTTTTCTCTAGGTGGCAGGAGTGACAGGTTGTCAAAAGTGACCGTGAATGCTGACTGTTGGGTATTTATCGCATCTAACGTGAATATTTATATGATTTTTGGGTAGAGAGCGGGATTGATCCAGCGCAGCCTACTCGCCGGGCTGCGTCGCTAGAATGACACCTCATTTCGGAGGTGTCATGCAGTTACACGAACTCATCAATACATTCGGCCAGGATCTCAAGCAACGCCACGGCCAGAAGATCCACAAACTCTCCATTCACGGGGCCTTTACCTGCCCCAACCGGGACGGCACCCTGGGCCGGGGTGGCTGCACTTTCTGCAATGTCTCCTCCTTTGCCGACGAGTCGGCCCAGCAACTCTCCGTGGTGCAGCAACTGCTGGCACGCCGGGACGAGGTGACCCGGGCCAGGCGCTATCTGGCCTACTTTCAGGCCTATACCAGCACTTATGCTGAAGTGGAGTACCTTCAGCGCATGTATGAAGAAGCCTTGTCGGTGAGCGACATGGTGGGGCTCTGCGTCGGAACTCGCCCTGATTGTGTACCCGATGCGGTGCTGGATCTGCTGGCAGGTTATCAGGCCCGCGGCTACGAGGTGTGGCTGGAGCTCGGGCTGCAAAGTGCCAACGACAAGACGTTGCAACGCATCAATCGGGGTCACGGCTATGCCGCTTATGCCGATGCCGTTGCCCGAGCCCATCTGCGAGGCATCAAGGTGTGTGCCCATCTCATCGTCGGCCTGCCCGGCGAGGTGCCGATGGACAGCCTGGAAACCCTCCATCGTGTCGTGGAGACCGGCGTCGAGGGGATCAAGCTTCACCCACTGCATGTGGTGGAGGGGAGCACTCTTGGCAAGGCGTGGCAGGCGGGACGGCTGGATGTGTTGACGATGGAGCAGTATGTGGCGGCGGCGGTCGCCATGATCCAGTACACGCCTCCCGAGGTGGTCTATCACAGGGTCTCGGCGTCGGCGCGCCGCCCGACCCTGCTGGCCCCCGCCTGGTGCGAGAATCGCTGGAGCGCCATGACCGCTATTGCCGCGGCGCTGGCACGCTCAGGCCCTCAGGGGCACTGCCTGGGACGCCCTTTTTCTCTCCCTTCCACGGGCGAGTGCCAACTCTAATTTCGTCAAAAAAACAGTGGGTTATTAGATGAAATTCAGTCTTTGGAGTATAGTTTCGTTCAAGTCACCTTGATAAGATGGTCGGCTTGAAAAAAGATATAGTTATCAATAACTCTTTGCAGTTTGTATACCGGGCGGTGTCTCTTCGAACCGGGTGGCATATTTCTTGGCAACATCAGGTGCCTGGTATGTCCCCTCCGTTTCCGGCATGAAAATCTGTGAGGGAGGCGAGACATGCAGTGTCCCGGCTCTGTGCGCTAATCGGGTTGTGGGTCTGGGTGGCGAGGTCTGTTCTGTTTTTCCGGATCGCCGCCGGGCTTTGGATATTCGGCCCCGAGACAACCTTCTGAATCATGTTTGATGGGATGCTATGCAAGCAGAAACCAGCCATATAGATGAACTGTTGGAGTGCTTGGTCTTTTTGACCCGCTTTTACGGGGTGCCCAACAGTCAGGATGCTCTCACCACCGGCTTGCCACTGGTCTCCGGGCGTCTCAGCACGGCGCTCTTCAGTCGTGCCGCCGAGCGGGGCGGTCTCTCTGCCCGCGAAGTGATCCAGCCCCTTGAACAGATCTCCTCCCTGCTGCTGCCCTGCGTCTTGCAGACGCGCAATGGCGGCGCCTGCATCTTGCTTGAATGGAATGAAGAACGCACCCAGGCGAGGGTCATCTTTCCCCAGGCCGGAGACGCGGCTCAATGGGTCAGTCTTGCCCAGCTGGGTGACGAGTACAATGGTCGTCTGTTCTACGTCAAGCGGCAGTTCAAATTTGATGAGCGCTCGCCCAAAGTGCTGGAGACCCGTGATGGTCACTGGTTCTGGAGCACCTTGTTCGAGTCCCGCGGTATCTATCGGGATGTGCTGGTGGCCTCGATCCTCATCAACCTGTTTGCCATCGCCAGCCCCCTGTTCACCATGAACGTCTATGACAAGATTGTGCCCAACCTGGCATTCGACTCCCTCTGGGTGCTGGCAGTTGGAGCCATGGTGGTGTTCACCTTCGACTTCGTGATGCGCCAGCTGCGCAGCTACTTCATCGATATTGCAGGCAAGAAATCCGACGTGCTGTTGTCGGCCAAAATCTTTGCCAAGGTGATGGGCATGAAGATGGAGTCCAGGCCTGCGTCGACCGGTGCCTTTGCCAAGCACTTGCAGGAGTTTGAATCGGTGCGCGAGTTTTTCACGTCGGCCACCGTCTCCACCCTGATCGATCTGCCGTTTGCCATCTTCTTCCTCTTCATCATCTGGATTTTCGCCGGTGTCATGGTGGTGGTGCCCATCATCGCCATCCTGATCCTGGTGGCCTACAGCTTCTACATTCAGGCACCGCTGAAGCAATCCATCGAGGAGGGCTCCCGGCTCGCCTCCCAGAAGAACGCCAATCTGATCGAAAGCATCTCGGGCCTTGAGACCGTGAAGATTTTCGGGGCCGAGAGCATGTTCCAGCACCGCTGGGAGCAGGCGGTGTCCCACATCTCGACCTGGGGCGTGCAGACCCGGCGCATCACCAACTCCATGTCTTCTCTGGCGAGCTACATCCAGCAGGTGGTGACAGTGGGACTGGTGATCGTCGGTGTTTACCAGATCTCGGAAGGGTTGGTGACCATGGGGGGCATGATAGCGGCCGTGATGCTGTCGAGCCGGGCCATCGCCCCCATGGTGCAGCTCTCGGTACTCTCCACTCGCTACAACCAGGCCAAGTCGGCGCTCGAAATCCTGGAGAAGATCATGATGACGCCGGGTGAGCAGGAGGAGGGCAGGCAGTACATCCACCATCCGGTCATCCAGGGGCGCATCGAGTTTGAAAATGTCTCCTTCAAGTATCCGGGCATGGAGAGCAGCACCCTGCACAACATCAACCTGCGCATCGAGCCGGGTGAGAAGGTGGCCATCATCGGGCGGATCGGTGCGGGTAAAACCACGCTGGAGAAATTGCTGATGGGTCTCTATCGCCCGACTGACGGCCTAGTGCGTCTGGATGGCTTTGAGCTGGACCAACTGCCGCCGACCATCATTCGCCGCAACATCGGCTGTGTGCCGCAAGATGTGACCCTCTTCTTTGGTTCCGTACGGGACAACATCATGCTGGGCAATCCCCTGGTGGACGATGCCCGTGTCTTGCGCGCCGCCAAGCGGGCCGGGGTCACCAACTTTACCAACCGGGATCCCAACGGTCTCGACAGACAGATTGGCGAAGGGGGACGTCAGCTCTCCGGTGGCCAGCGTCAGTCCATCCTGCTGGCTCGCGCCCTGCTCAACGATCCCCCCATTCTGGTGATGGACGAGCCGACCTCCAACATGGACAACCAGTCAGAGATGCACGTGAAGCAGGAGCTGGCGCGGCTCGGCCCCGAAACCACCCTTATCCTCATCACCCACAAGACCTCCATGCTGGATGTCGCTTCCCGGGTCATCGTCGTGGAGCAGGGGAAGATAGTGGCGGACGGTCCCAAAGAGGTGGTGTTGCAGCAATTGAAGGAAGGCAAGGTGCGGGTGCAGGAGACGGCGAATGGCTAACCACTGGTTCAAGAAAACGCCCTCAGATACGGTCTTGCCTGCACCCGAGCATCTCGAGTACGTGGATGACGGCGCCGCCGCCGTGCTGCTGACGACACCCACCCGTGCCAGAGTCCTGCTGTGGGCCTGCTTCCTGTTTTTTGTCAGCGCCATCGTCTGGGCAGCCTGGGCAGAGCTGGATGAAGTGACCGTCGGCCAGGGCAAGGTGATACCGTCGCGCCAGTTGCAGGTGATCCAGAACCTGGAAGGGGGGATCGTCAAGGAGATCTTCGTCAAGGAGGGGGACATCGTCGAGAAGGGACAGCCACTGCTGCGCATCGACGATACCCGCTTCAAGTCGGATTTTCGCGAACGGGAGCAGGAGCTGGTCACCCTCAAGGGGGATATCGCCCGCCTGCGCGCCGAAATTCGCAGCGTGGTGGTCAAGAACGAGCCCAATCTGGGGTGGCGTGAACAGGTAGCCATCGACAAACAGGCCATCGAGTTCCCCGAAGGGTACGAGAATGTATTTGCCGAATATGCCGCCCGTGAAAGGTCGGTGCAGGAGGCGCGTTTAAACAACCTCAAGAACCAGCTCTACATCCTGGGACAGCAGATCGAGCAGAAAGAGCAGGAGACCATAGAGCTCAATGCCAAGATCCGGACCGTAGGCCGCAGCGTTGATCTGGCTCGTCAGGAGCTGAACATCAGCCGTCCTCTCGCAAAAGAGGGTATAGTTCCTCAAGTGGAGCTAATTAAACTGGAGCGGCAGGTCAACGAAATGCAAGGGGAGCTGGAGGCGAACCGCCTGCTGGTGCCCAAGCTCAACTCGGTACTGCGGGAGACCATCTCGAAGCGAAATGATATCGCCCTGAAATTCCGGGCGGACTCCCAGACCGAGCTGAACGAACGTCAAGGCAAGTTGAGCCAGTTGTCGGAGGGTCAGGTCGGCCTCAGGGACAGAGTCGATCGTACCAGTGTGATTGCGCCTCTCAAGGGGACCATCAAAAAGCTCAAGATTAATACGCTGGGTGGGGTCGTTCAGCCGGGCATGGACCTGATGGAGATAGTGCCGCTGGAAGACACCCTGCTGGTTGAAGCCAAGGTGTCGCCCAAGGACATCGCGTTCCTCAGACCCGGACTGGAGGCCGTGGTCAAGATAACAGCCTATGATTTCACTATTTATGGAGGTTTACATGGCAAGGTTGAACAGATAAGTGCCGACTCAATCCAGGATGAGGAGGGCAATTCCTTCTATCTGGTGCGAGTACGAACCGAGAAGAGTTATCTGGGCGATGAGCTTAACGCACTTCCCATCATCCCCGGTATGTTAGCCAGTGCAGATATTATTACTGGTAAAAAAAGTGTCCTAGACTACTTGCTGAAACCCATCTTGAGGGCTAAGCAGTCGGCACTGAGAGAACGATAAGCCAACAATCTAAAAACAACATGACTGGAGATACCATGAAGAAGACGATTGTTGCCATGCTGGTTAGTGGCACCATACTGTTCCCGGGCCTGAGCCAGGCACAGACGCTGGAACAGTCAGTGGCGCAGTCACTGGCTACCCATCCGAAAATCAAGGAAGCTTTTGATCTCTATCAGGCACGACTGTATCAGCATGATGGAGCCAAGGGCGGCTATTACCCCACCATTGATCTGCGTGGTGGCGTCGGTTACGAGAAGACTGACAGTCCCTCGACCCGTGCCGCAGGTCCCAATTCACAGACGATCGATGACTCCATGACGCGCAAGGAGGCCGGGATCAGCCTTCGCCAGATGCTGTTTGACGGCTTTGATGTCAGCAGCAACGTGGCACGGACCGATGCCGCCGCCCAGGCCCAGCGCCTGGCGATGATCTCCGAGGCGGAGAACACGGCCCTGCGCGTGGCCGAGGTCTATCTCAACATGCTGCGTCAGCAGGAGATTCTGGAGCTGTCCAAGCAGAACCTTGAAACCCACGAGCAGATCCGCAGTGACATCCAAAAACGGACCGACTCCGGTCTTGGGTCGACCGCTGACCAGACCCAGATCGACGGTCGTGTGGCTCGGGCTTACTCCAATCAGGCGGCGGCGGAGAACAACTATCGGGATGCCGAGAGTGAGTTCATCCGTGTCGTCAATGAAGTGCCCAAGGATCTCGTTCAGCCAGTACCGAACACCCAGCTCCTGCCAGCAACACTGGAAGATGCGCTGAAGACGGCAACAGAGGTTCACCCGACCCTGCTGTCATCCCTGCAGGACATCGAAGAGGCGAAGTACCAGCATGAAGGCTCCAAGTCCGGGTTCTACCCGAACGTAGCCTTTGAAGTGGATCAGAACTGGAACGAGGACATCGATGCGGTCAAAGGCCGTAACGACGATCTCACCGCCATGGTCCGGATGCGTTACAACCTGTTCCGCGGTGGGTCCGATCTGGCAGAAAGCAAGGCAACCTCAGCGCTCTATTCCCAGGCCAAAGACATTCACATGAATGCCTTCCGTCAGGTGGAAGAGGGGACCCGCCTCGCCTGGAACGCCAAAGAGTCGCTGGCCAAGCAAAAAGTCTTCCTCAAAGAGCATGTGGACGCCAGCTATGACACCGTACAGGCGTACAAGAAGCAATTCGGCCTGGGCCAACGGACCTTGCTGGACGTGCTGAACACGGAGAACGAACTGTTCGAGGCTCGCCGCAGCTACATCACGGCCGAGTACGACTCCCTGTTGGCGGATTATCGTATCCTCAATGCCACCGGTGGTCTGCTCAACGCCCTGAATGTGCAGCAACCGGCTGAATGGCAGGCCAACAATAACTGATGGCCCTGCCACTGATGTCATATCAGGCAAGGGGAATGGCTGCAGCGTGCTGCAGTCATTCTTTTATGCGTCCGGCGGTCAGGGGATGATGGCGGCGTCATGACACAGAAAGAAGTGGCATCGACAGGCTGGAGCCGACGTGATGGGTATCGAGCTGTCGCAGGTGCACGTGCGCCCTGGCGGGTTCGCCTGCTATGGCTGGCCCTGCTGGCGATCCCCCTGCTGCTCAGCGCCAGCCAGCCTCTCTCACCGGAGGATATGAAACTGGTCAAGCGCGCGGAGGAGACCTATGGCCCTAGGGCCGGCAAACGGGTCACCAGCTGGCGCACTTTGGCAATGCAGAACAAGGCAGCGGGGCTGACGGATCGGCAGAAGCTGGAGAAGGTGAACCAGTTCTTCAACCAGATGCGTTTCATCGATGACATCAAGTTGTGGCACAAGAAGGATTATTGGGCGACACCGCTGGAATTTCTGGGCGCAGCAGGAGGAGATTGTGAAGACTTCAGCATTTCCAAGTATTTTACCTTGCTGGAACTTGGCATCCCTGATGAAAAAATGCGAATGGTATATGTCAAGGCATTGGATTATAACCAGTTTCATATGGTCGTTGCCTACTATGAGACGCCTGCGGCAGTACCCCTGATTCTGGACAATCTTGTCGGATCAATTCGCCCGGCGACCCAACGGGCGGATTTGTTGCCAATTTACAGTTTTAACGGTAGTCACTTGTGGCTGATGAAGGCGCGTGGTCAAGGGGAACTGGCCGGGCAATCATCCCGCTTGGGATTATGGACAGACTTACGCAATCGCATGACATCGGGGCGATTGGCTCGGCCTGCGGTCAATTTGGATGATTAACCTATGACGCTCTACAGACAACTATTGGCAACCATGCTGCTGCTGTTCGGATTGCTGTTTGCCGCCACCTATTGGGTGCAATTCAATTCGACCCGCAACTACCTGGCGCAGCAGCAGGAGACCACCGTCATCAATACGTCCACCGCACTGGGTCTGGCGCTGACCCCCTATCTGGAGAACGGCGACAAGGTCAGTGCCGAATCCGTGATCAAGGCGGTGTTCGACGGGGGTTACTACAAGCTGGTCCGTCTCGATCTGCTGGCCTCCAAGGATGTCATCGAGCTGGAGAACAGCAGCCATATCGAAGGGGTCCCACAGTGGTTCATTGGGCTGGATCTGTTCCCTGAAGTGGCCAATGAGTCGATTTTGACGTCGGGTTGGCTGCAACTGGGCAAGCTGAAGGTCGTCGGCCACCCTGGACAAGCCTACTACGAGCTATGGAAAGGAATGAGCGAACTGGCCACCTGGTTCCTGGTCGGCTTTCTCGTCACCACTCTCTTGCTGATGCGGGCGCTCAATTATCTGCTCAAACCGCTCAAGCTGATTTGCGATCAGGCGGTTGAAATCGAGCTGCACCATTTCGGCCACGCCATTCCCGAGCCCAAGACCCGCGAGCTGCGGCAAGTGGTACAGGCCATCAATACCCTTTCCAGCAAGCTTGCCGTGCAGTTCAAAGAGCAGGCCGACGAGGCCGAGAATCTGCGAGCCCGCGTCTATGTGGATGCCGTCTCCGGGCTTGGCAACCGCTCTTACTTCGTCGGGCAGGTCAATGCCTGGATTGCGGAGGCCGGGCAGGGCGGGGTCATGCTGGTGGCCGTCGACATGCTGGACGATCTCTATCGGGAAGAGGGCTTTGCTGCAAGGGACAACATGGTCAAGTCCATTGCACAGGTGCTCAGGGAACTGCTGGATGGCTGGGATGGCGCGGCGCTGGCCCGGATCTCGGCGACGGAGTATGCCTTGCTCTGCCCCACCGATGATCTCTCTCAGCTCAAGGAGCTGGCGGAGCTCATCAACAGCCGTATCGCCGATCTGGTTGTCAATCCCATGGGAGAAAGCGGTGCGCTGTCCGTCGTCGGCATCGCCGGCCGTGATGGCAATGACGATCTCTCGGCCCTGCTGACGAAGGCGGATAACGCTCTTGGCAAAGCGCGCAATGAGCGGCGCGGTGCCGTCGTGGTGGAAGGCGGCAATGAGCAGGGACTGATGGGACGCCTTGCCTGGCGAGACCTGGTGCAGGATGCCATTGCCAGACATCTCTGGCGCTTCAAGGCACAGCCTGCATGCCGCTTCGATGATGGTACCCGCCTGCATGCCGAGTTGTTCGCGGCCATCTCGCGAGATGGAACGGATTACTTCGCAGGGCAGTTCTTGCCTGCGATCGAGCAGTTCAAGATGGGGGCCGAGTTTGACAAGGCGGTGCTTGAAGCCTGCGTCCCCTTGTTCAAGCAACAACCGAAATTGGTGTTGGCAGTCAATATCACGGCGGGTTCTCTCTGTTCGGATGAGTTCCTGACATGGCTCAGAGGCTATCTGTCGCTGAACGTGGAGCTGAAGGAGCAACTGCTGTTCGAGATCCCGGAAGCGGCCATCATGAAACACAAAGAGTATGTGACTCTTCTGGTTGAGCTGTTGCGAGAGCACGGCTTCTTGTGGGGGGTCGATCACTATGGCCGGCACTTCCAGTCCCTCGGCTATCTGGAAGAGCTGACCCCCGCTTATGTCAAGGTGGACCACGGGTATACCAGCCAGGTCATGGAACCAGGCGCCGATACCTCCTTCCTGGCGGCTGTCTGTCGGGCTGCCCACAATGCGGGTGTCACGACCATCGCCACCCGGGTGGAAGATCAACGGCAGGTTGAATTGTTGTCCAGTTTGCATATCGATGGTTATCAGGGGTTCGTTCACCCTGCATTTCCACTGGCATAAGCGGTACAACTCGATAGAAAGGGGCCCATTAAGGGCCCTTTTTTATATCTGTTTAGAATATGTACATCATTTTTACGCGACATATAGGTAATATCACTAAAACTCGCGCTGTTACTTAATTGATTTTTATATGTAAAAAATATTCGTTCGATTCGCTGCATCGGATGAAGTCAAAGAGACTCAACCCTGTACATTTTTGCAACGGAAGCAGGACGGGGGCGTATCTAGAGTGTAGGCATCAAGATCTGTCACCCTGGAGCAATGGATATGCGCACCCAAATCATCGACAAAACCGTGGTCGTCTCTTCCGTAGAAGGCAACGTTCAGATCCTGCTTGCCGATGGCAGCAGTCGCCCTCTCCAGCCTGGCGAGAGACTGCAGCCTGGCGCCAGACTCAATATCGCTGATGATGCCAAATTGATGCTGGCGCCCTACGATGACAAACCTGCAGAGGGCAATGGTGTCCCGGCAGGGACAGAGATGCCTCCAGAGGGGCAATCTTCCTCATCGGTTGCCAATCATCAGCAAGGCTCGCCTGAAGTGTCGCCAGAAATTGCGGCGTTGCAACAATCCATCCTGCAAGGGGTTGACCCGACCAAGAACTTCGAAGCCTCTGCTGCCGGTGGGGCACCTGCCGCCGGTGGTGGTGGCGGTATCGGCGGGGTCGCTGGGGCCAGTGGCAATGGTGGTTTTGTTGTCATAGATCGCATCGGAGATGCGACCATAGCCGAGGCCGGATTCGATACCGGCTATGACACGTTGATCGATCAGAATGTGCTGCAGGAAGACGATCTTCTGCCCGAGAATCAGCTCGATGATCAGGATGAGTCTGCTGTTACCCAGGAAGATCAGGCCATCAGTGGCAATGTGCTCGACAACAGCAACAATCCGGATGGTCCCCTTGATACGTCTGTCATTTCCTATAGCTGGGGCAGCAATCAGGGAATTGCTGCCGGCGTTGAGAGCACGCTGGATGGGATTGGTACGCTGATCATCAATGCCGACGGCTCCTATACCTTTACCCCTGCGCTGAACTACACAGGCCCTGTACCTGCGGTCAATTACACCGTAACGGATGGGGATGATACCAACGACTCCACTATGACCATCACCATCACCCCTGTAGATGAGCCTGTCTCGCTGAATGGATTGCAGGTCGAGGGTGGTGAGCTTGTCCTTGATGAAGCCGCGTTGCCGGATGGCTCAGCCCCCGATGGCGCAGCCCTGACCAAGAGCAGTACCTTTACATTCAATGCGGCAGATGGAGTGCAAAGCCTGACGCTGGGAGGTGTGACGCTGATCAGCAATGGCCAGGTCTTGACCACCTTCCCCCAGGGGATCCCCAGTCCTTTGGGAAATCAACTGCTGGTGACCGGCGTCAGCTACAACCCGGTGACAGGGGTTGGCAGCGTGACCTACAGCTACACCCTGAACGATAACGAAACACATAACAAACCTGCAAATGATGGGGCTCTGACGGAGAGCTTCAACGTCGTGTTGACGGACCTTGATGGCGACACGACCAGTGCAGGGCTGGATGTCGTGGTGCTGGACGACGTGCCGACGGCGGTGAGCGACGTCAACCTGACGGCGGCGAGCGAGAACAACCTGGTCCTCAATGGCAATGTCATCACCAACGACGTG